>NZ_LSBQ01000002.1:0-250180 GCF_001577655.1 Idiomarina sp. T82-3
CAATCCACACCGCGCCGTGCGCAGAATGCGCACGCTACCACCGCATGATGTTACCACCGCGTCACGTACGTCGCGCATCCTGCGCGACAATCCACACCGCCCCGTGCGCCCAAGGCGCACGCTACGTCCGCGCCGCGTACGTAGCGCATCTTGCGCGATAATCCACATCGCCCCGTGCGCAGAATGCGCACGCTACCACCGCGCCCTGTACGTCGCGCATTGTGCGCGACAATCCACATCGCGCCGTGCGCAGAATGCGCACGCTACCACCGCGCCACGTACGTCGCGCATTGTGCGCGACAATCCATATCGCCCCGTGCGCAGAATGCGCACGCTACCTATAATTTTTGTTTATATATAATCGTAAACTGCATTATCTTCGTATTGCTAACTACTGGTATATTGCCGTGCATAAATTCTTTGTGTTATGGCCCATGGAGAGCAGTAATGAATAAATATAATGCAATCACGCTCGCCGTTGCTACGGCAACGTCGTTGGGTAGCTTACCCGTATTAGCTCAGCAGCAAGATCAAGCTGAGGCGGATGTTGAAGAGGTAATACAGGTTGTAGGTTCACGTCTTTCTTACCGAACTGCTACCGATGGTGCTGCACCTGTCGATATTATTTCAGCTGACGATTTAGCAGCTACGGGTATTACCGAGACGGCGAAAGCGCTTCAATACGCAGTACCGAGTTTTAATTTCCCGTCGTCATCGGTTACTGACGGAACTGATGCGGTGCGTCCAGCGTCTCTACGGGGATTATCTCCAGATCACACCTTAGTATTGGTGAATGGCAAACGTCGTCATAAGTCGGCCCTAGTACACTTAAGTGGCACAACCGGCCGCGGTAGTTCCAACGTAGACTTGAATGCGATTCCTATTTCAGCGATTAAGCGAATCGAAGTGTTACGCGACGGTGCTGCAGCACTTTACGGTTCGGACGCAATTGCTGGGGTAATCAATATCGTGCTTAAAGACAACGATTCTGGCGGCACAGCTAATGCACAAGTCGGTCAAACCTACGAAGGCGACGGGGAGCAGTATAAGCTATCTGCTAGTGGTGGGTTTAAGGTCGGTGACAACGGCTCACTAACGCTATCCGGCGAATTTCATCACAAGAACCGTACCAATCGCGCGGGACCTGATCCTCGTCAGCAGTATCCAGAATTGCCTAACGGAGAGCCTGACCCAAGAGAAGAAACATTCGATCGCTACAGCTTTCACGTGGGTGATGCAGAATATGAGAACGCTGCCTTATTCGCAAACTATGAGCAAGAAGTGGTTGAAGGCGGCACTTTGTATGCCTTTGCTGGCGTAAGTGACCGCTCATCGGAATCGGGTGCGTTTTATCGTCGTGCATTGCAATCTAATACGCTGACTGAAATCTATCCAGATGGTTTTCTGCCAATCCTTGCACCAGACGTTAAAGACTACTCTGCATATTTAGGCTACGAATGGTTGCAGGGGGAGTGGACGATTGATGTCAGTGCGGGTCATGGCGTTAGCGAGTTTCAATACAACGTTGAAAACTCTTTGAATGCCTCTTTAGGGCCGACTCAAACACCGACGTCATTTGAAGCAGGCACGTTGGAAAATAAAGAGACAAACGTCACCATTGACGCTCAGCGATTTTTGCCGTTTTTTAATAATTCCGACTTATCAATAGCGACGGGAATTAGCTATAGAAAAAACACTTATCAAATTACAGCGGGTGAAGAGGCCTCTTATATTGATGGAGGTTATCAAGATCGTCCGTCCGGTAGTCAGGGTTTCAGTGGCTTCACTCCGGATTCGGAAGTCGATCAAAGTCGCGATAACGTCGGTATTTATTTAGAAGCAGAGAACCAGCTGACCACTGATTTTATGTGGGGCGCAGCCGTTCGGTACGAGGACTACTCTGACTTTGGTGATAATACAAGCTGGAAGCTATCAGGTCGTTACGACATTACAGACAGGTTGGCTATTCGTGGTGCAGTGAATACTGGCTTTCGAGCTCCGAGTGTTCAGCAACTTTACTTTACCAATGTATCGACTTTGTTTGTTGATAGAGGTGACGGTTTAGTACCAGAACAATCAGGAACTTTTAACAATCTGAGCGACGTAGCTAACGCACTCAACATCGGTCGTTTGCAGCCAGAAGAGTCACAGAGTTACAGTTTAGGCTTAGTGTGGAATGGTTATAATGGTCTCGCGGTGACATTGGATGCGTATCAGATAGCGATAGATGATCGTATCATTCTATCAGGTGACGTCTCGCCTACTGATTCGCAGGCCGTGGCTGATGCTTTAGCGCAAACTAACGCCGATAACGCTCGATTCTTTGTGAACGCAGTGGATACCACCACTCAGGGTATTGACCTTGTTGTGAGCAAAGATTTCGAACTTAATAATTATGGGTCACTCAAAGCGCAACTTGCATATGGCTACAATGATACCGAGATTGACTCTGTAAACTTACCGCCGCTACTTGATGGTTTAGAGCAAGTTCTTTTTGATGAAGACGAACGAGTGAGAATGACAGAGTCGGTTCCCTCAAGTAGTGCTTCACTTGGTTTGACTCACCAATTAGGTCGTTGGACTAGCAACGTTCAATTTAGTTACTTTGGTACTTATAGTATCAATTATTCCAGTGGCAAAGAGACTTACGGACCGAATTGGATTACTGACATTACAGTGAGTTACGCGCTAAATGATCAGTTTGATATCACGGTCGGAGCGCAAAACCTGTTCAACGAATACCCAGACGAACGGGGTGAAGGTAATCAATTTAATGGTATCTTCAAATATCCACTTACTAACTCGCCAATTGGATTTAATGGCGGCTATGTTTATACAGAAGTTGAATACCGTTTCTAATGAAATCGAGTTAGTCAAAACCGCCACAAAGTGGCGGTTTTTTTATATTTAACGCTTAATAACTTTGAAAATAAACACCGTAAATATAAAAATGTTCTAATAAACAATCACTTATATATTGGCATGACATTTGAATTATATTCACTGAAGTGAATAGTTGAGGAGAACAATATGTCCACGTATAAACGAAGTGCCGGTAAAGGTTGGCTCATTGCATTAGTGATTGTGGGCGCGCTATTTTTCGCCCCAGAGATACTTTCGGGGTTGGGTTTTGCGGTCGGCTCAGTCATTGAATTTACAATCAGTCTATTGATCGGTTTCGCCATTGTTGGATTAGTATTTTTTGTCGTGATGACTGTGTTTGGTAGCGTCCTACTAGGACTTGGTGCAGGTTTTCTTGCCTTGATATTTACCGGGATTGGTATGTTTTGGCCGCTTATCATTTGTTTGCTGATTCTTTACTTTGTATTTCGGGATCGACGCAAAACCGTGTAACATCATCTCAATGATCAATAATTGAGGTGAATATCATGTTAAAACTCTTCTTTGGTCTTGCGCTCATGGTTTCTAGCGGAGCTATAGCGCAAGATGCGTTGACTATTACTGATGCGCGCGCGAAAGAGTCAATCCCAGGCTCAAATAATGGCGTCGCGTTCGCAACAATAAAAAACAACTCGACTGCCACCATAGTGATTAAAAGCGTATCTTCAAATGTCAGTAAAATGACTCAGATCCATACGCATAAAATGAAAGATGGCATGATGTCGATGATGCATGTTCCTGAGCTTGCGATTGCTCCCAACGAGCAAGTTGTATTTCAAAGTGGAGGTTATCACTTCATGTTGATGGGATTGAAACAGCCTTTGTCTCAGGGGGAAACTTTTAATCTGACCATTTCGTACGATAATAATCAGACACAAACTATTTTAATTCCGATTGAGGGTCGATAACAGGCTATGCGAATAGGCAAATTAAAGTTAAGTGTAAAGTGGTTACTCATTTCATTAGTATCCTTTCTAATCTTACTGTGGATAGTTGCGTGGTGGTTTTCTGAAGAGCCAGATACGTTTGACGTTGAACAACGTGTTGAAGCCGAAGCTAAGCGTCTCAATCTAGAGCCCGTAAACGGTTTCGCAACTTCAACGGCGGCCATTGATGTGTTGGATACGCTGCTAAATAAGCGCGGCGGTTATATGAGTAATGACCTTCTGCCACCGTTTGCCTGGGTCGACGATATTCCTGCCTGGGAATATGGGGTTGTCCAAATGACCCGTGATTTGCTGTTAGTTATGCGTAACGAGTATAGCCGCTCACAGTCCCAATCAGCTGAGAACACTTTTCTTGTCGTAGCTCAGCCGGCAATGAATATTGATCATACCAGTTGGTTTGCGCCATCACCCGAAAGTGAATTCAGTGAAGTGATAAGTCAACTTAAGCAGTATCGTTTGGCACTTGCAGATCCTAACGATCACTCAGCTCAATTTTACTCTCGAGCCGATAATTTGCGTGCGTGGGTTGCAGAAGTAGAGAAGCGTTTAGGTTCTCTATCTCGCCGTTTGAGTGCCAGTGTTGCGCGAGTAGAGCCCGATGTCACCTTGGCGGGTGATGCGAATGCACGACAGTCAACGCCAACGCCTCGTATCGTCCGTGAGCAAACGAGCTGGTGGAAAATTGACGATGTCTTTTACGAGGCCCGCGGCGCTTCTTGGGCTTTACTCCACTACTTAAAAGCAGTTGAAATCGATTTCAGGGATATCCTAGAAGATAAAAATGCGTTAATTAGCTTGCAACAGATAATTAGTGAATTAGAGTCAACGCAGAAGACGTTATGGAGCCCAATGGTCCTTAATGGTTCTGGATTTGGATTGATGGCAAATCATTCATTAGTCATGGCTAATTATATTTCTCGTGCAAACGCTGCGCTTATCGAATTACGTAGCTTATTAGCACAAGGCTGAACAACTTAAATAGGATAACACTATGAAGCACTTTGCGAAGGTATTACCACTTGCTGGTTTAGCGCTAGCTCCTATGGCAGCGAGTGCCGACACCGTATTAGGTGTGTTTGCTGGTGGGCAGTATTGGGATGGAAATGTCGATGGTTCGATTTCAGCTTTTGATCCGTTAGTACAGTTAGGCAATTATGATGATCAAGGTGAGACGTTCTCCAGCTACTATGTTGCACTTGAACATCCAATACCCTTAATTCCGAATTTTAAAGCACGTTGGAATGACATGACGGTCGACGGAGATGGCATAAATCCAAAAAGCGATTTTAGTCACGTTGATTATATTCTTTATTATGAAATCTTTGACAACGATATCGTCTCGATTGACTTAGGTGTCAATGCAAAACGCTTTGATGGAAACACTCGTTATATCGTCGCAGATGCCGCTGTTACTCCCGTTGATTTCTCTGGTACGGTACCGATGGCTTACGCATCAACAAAAATCGGACTACCATTCACTTCTTGGTGGATCAATGCTGAGGCGAGCGCATTAAGTTTTGACGATAGCGATATCCGCGATGTTAGTGCATCAGTCGAGTATCAGTTCTTAGATAATGCGGCGATAGACGCGAGCGTGCGTTTAGGGTATCGCGATATGGAAATTAAGCTCGATGATATCGACGATACGTACAGTGATATTCGGTTCTCGGGTCCGTTCGTGTCAGTTGACGTTCATTTCTAGATAGCCTGTTATAAATACTTGCAGTTAAAGTTCGATATGGCTAGATTGTTATATCGGAATTAACAAATTGCAGGCAAGAATGAGCAGTAAAAATGAAGAGCCGCTGTTTCTTATCGACGATGAGGAGGAAACGAGGGCAGTTAGTGCATTAGAGAGTTGGAAAATCTTGATCGTCGACGATGATCAAGAGATTCATGCCGTGACTAAAATGGCGCTTTCGGATGTGCTGATTGCTGACAAGTCGCTTGAGTTCATTCATGCTTATAATGGTCAGCAAGCAATGGATATGCTGGCTGACCATGACGACATCGCAATGGTGTTGTTGGATGTTGTCATGGAATCCGATGATGCTGGACTCAAGGTTGCACGAGCCATACGTAATGAATTACGTAACGAAGAAGTTCGAATTGTGCTACGCACCGGCCAACCCGGTTACGCGCCAGAAGAAAGTGTTATCAAAGATTATGATATAAACGACTACAAAACAAAAACGGAACTGACCCGAAGTCGCTTGTTAACCACTGTTTTTGCTGCCATCCGTTCATACCAACAACTACGTACTATCAACGAAAACCGCCGCGGGTTACGAAAAATTATTCACTCTGCATCGAATCTGATGGAAAAGCACTCTATTGTGAATTTTTCTGAGGGCGTGGTGACTCAGTTAGCTTCGCTATTAGGGTTGTCAGCCGAGGGTATCGTAGGAGCGCGAGCGCCACATAAAGATGATGACATTCTTGTACTTGGGGCAGCAGGGCATTTCGCTGGAAGTATTAATCGCTCAATTTCGAGTCTTAATTCGGCATTTATAGAAGAAGCGGTGAAACAGTGCTTGCGGGAAAAGCGTCATATTCAATTACAGGGCGCTTCCGTATTTTTCATCGATGGACAAGTTCATCAAGCCGCTGCTTACATAGAAACAGAAGAGTTGCTGGAGAATTATGACCAAGAGTTACTCGAGGTGTTTCTCGCTAATATTGCCGTGGGATTTGAAAACGCGAACTTGTTTGAGGAGTTGCGTGCCGCGGCTTATCGTGATCCATTGACAGGTGTCGCAAATCGAAGCGAGTTTTCTAAACGCCTATCAGACCTCGCAAAGCAGAAAGATGAACATATTGTCGTTTCAATTATGGATATCGACCATTTTTCTGATGTGAATGATGGGCTAGGCCAGGATGTTGGCAACTTATTACTTCGGTCGGTCGCTTTGCGCTTGAGTGAGCAACTGGGGCCAGAGGTTTTTATTTCACGCATTGCCGCTGATGTCTTTGGTTTAATTGGTCCCGAAGAAATTATCTCGCCCCGTAATCTGAATGAGTTATTTAGACTTCCGTATAGAGCGGGAGAGCATCATATTCCATTGAGCATTACCTGTGGCTTTACTGCTGCATCGAATAGCGAGCATGAGAGCGGTAAGAGCTTGCTTAAGCAGGCCTATATTGCACTTAAAAATGCGAAGAAGAATTCTTTTGAGCGTCATAATTACTATCTGCCTTATATGGAGCAGGAAACTCAGCGTCGATTACATATTGTACGCATGCTGCGGGCGGATTTCGCAGAAAGACGGTTAGAGGTGTGGTATCAGCCGCAAGTCTGTTTAGCTTCAAAACGGATTATTGGGGTTGAGAGCTTACTGCGGTGGCCGCAGCGCGATGGTAGTTTTATCTCTCCTGGCGAGTTCATTCCGCTGGCAGAATATTCAGGGTTAATCGTTGATATCGGTGCTTGGGTCATTGAAGAGGCGTGCCAGCAGATCCGCCAGTTTGACGAGCTAGGTTTGCCCGAACTTCGCGTTGCTGTCAACGTATCAGTGCCGCAATTTAGAATGCGTGATTTTCCTGAGTTAGTCGAACAGCAGTTACAAAACCATAATGTCAGCCCAGACCGACTTGAACTGGAAATCACTGAGAGTATTGTGATGGAAGACCCTGATCTTGTGGCCGATATACTTTACCGTCTAAAACGGCAAGGTATTCATGTGGCTATTGATGATTTTGGCGTCGGCTTCTCATCGTTGAGTTATCTTCAGAAACTTCCACTCGATCGTATTAAAATCGACAAGACATTCGTACACAACTCAAATGAAGACAGTGGCCGTATCATTATTGAGACTATTGTGAATATGGCTCATCGACTTGGAATGAGTGTGTTAGCAGAGGGTATTGAGCTTGAAGAGCAAGTGAGTTATTTCAAAAACTTACAGGTGGCGGAGGCACAGGGATTTCATTTCGCGAAGCCCATGCCAGCACAACGGTTGGCGGAGCTGCTTGCTAAACAATCCGCCAACATAGATTAATATCGTTACTGATAAACCGTGACGCTATCAGCTTTCATTGAATAGCCCGTAACCGCTAAATCACTGTCTGTGCGTTGAGTTGAGATAGTTCCTTCGACCCAAACCGCATCGTAGGTGTTCTCGTAAGGAACACCTTCTTCGAACTTAACGTGGATAATTTGGTTAGGAGGCGGTGGTGGAACATGGATACAAGCACCAAAATACGGGACTAATAAGAACTCTGTAACCGCGTCCGCGTTGCCTTCCAGTTGTACGACATAGCCAGGAATTTTCACTTTCTTGCCATCTAGCGCCTGTACAACAGGTGCATCAAGAAACTTTTGCTCTGCTTCTTCAGGGTTTTGGTCGTAATACGACTGAGGCTTTACGGGGGGAGGGGTAAAGCCTTCAGGTACTAAATCTTTCCAACCAATTTTTTCGCTTGCGAACGCCATGTTCTGACTCGCCAGAAATAGCAACGCCGTGCTCATCATTACTTTCAAACTATACTTCATACTTTCACCGTTAAACCGTCTGCAAGTGATTGGCGGTAAGCGCGCCAAGCAGGTACAAGACTCATTAAGAAGCCTGCAACAACCACAAATAACATTCTCCACCATTCTGCAGCGGTAGGCCACTGCAGAGCAAACAATAATCCCGTTTGCTGCTGAATCACACCGGCAAGGGAAATTTGCAGGATATATAGCAACGCCAGCCCCGACGCCGTAGCAATGATCGTTAATAATACTGCCTCAGTGACCAACAACGTGAACAGCGTGCCAGGACCCGCACCTACCGCTCTTAACACAGCCATCTCTCGGCTGCGTTCACGTAGACTTGCCAGTAAGATCGTTAGCATGCCGAGTAGGCCAATGATAACTACAATAGCGGAGATACCATTAAGAGCTTGCTCAAACACACGTAATGTCTTCCAAAGTTGTTGCAATGTTTGTCCCGGCATTAATGCAGTCAGTGGCTCACCATCTGCGGTGTTGATGTCGCGCTGCATAAATAACGCCATTTGGCGCGACTTTAAACCCACCAATGCCGCGCTTATAGCGCTGGTCGGGTGATGGTGGTCAGCGTGCTCATCATGACCGGTGTGCTCGTGCGCATGCTCTTCGGCTTCGCTAGCAGTCTCTCCGCCATGAATGTCCTCAAGCGTTTTTAAGTCAACATAAATGGATTGGTCAACAGGGGTGCCTGTGCGTTTCAAAACGCCAACAACATCAATTGGATGTCCACTGTGTTGGCTAAAGCTTATGCCGCCTGTGCCATGTGCGATAATGAGTTGGTCGCCAACTCTAAAGTCCAACTTTTCTGCGGCATCAGCGCCTAATACGGCTTGCTCAGAATGATTAAACCACTCGCCGTGCTGCAATTTAAGTGGCTGTTGGTTGGCATACTTAAAATGCTGGAAGTAACCGGCGGTCGTCGCAACAACCGGCATGCCACTGACACTATCACCCAAGGAAATGGGTACTGACCATTCTACCTGACGATTTTGGCTAAGCTTCTCATAGCTCTGCCAACTCATGCTATTGTTAAGCGCTCCGATATGAAAAACAGACGCCAGTAGCAGTTGTACGTCGCCGCTTCTGGGGCCGACGATGAGATCGGTGCCCGATACGGTATTCGCGAAATTCGCTTGGACTTGTTCTTTTACTCGTTCAACGGCGAGCAGTAGTGCGACGCTGACAGCAATTGCAATAACCGTCAGTAACGCACTGGTTTTGCGATTAGCCAAGCTTTTAATAGCAAGTTTAAGCATGGGGTGAACCTCCCGCTGCTCGATTGATGTCGCTTAACTCAACATGACGATTAAAATACTGCCCGAGACTCGCATCGTGCGTCACAAATAATACGGTTGTATTATTCTGTTCGCTGAGTTCGAGCAAAAGTTTTATAAAATCATCTCTGCGATCGCTATCGAGCGCTGAAGTCGGTTCGTCAGCGATCAATAACTCGGGTGCACCGAGCAATGCTCTTGCAGCTGCCACGCGTTGCTGTTGACCCACACTCAAGTTAGCCGCCGCTTGTTGTTGCTGCGAGGCACTAAGACCGAGCCGTTTTAAGTATTGAATAGCGAGCTGTTCCGCCGACTGGCCACTTTCAGCTACGCGCTGGCGGCGTTTAGGAGAAAATTGAGTTGCCAGGAGCACGTTGTCGAGCGCGCTTAAGTATGGGAGTAAATTGAATTGCTGAAAAATATAGCCAATGTGATTAGCTCGAAATCTATCGCGCTTGCGACCACTGAGGTTAGATAAGGACTGGTCGAGTAAACTCACATTCCCCTGTTGAGCTACGTTGATACCCGCAAGCAACGATAACAACGTCGACTTACCACTGCCACTCGGTCCGCGGAGCAAAACGGATTCACCCGTTTCTACCTGCCAGTGAGGAATATCTAAAGTGAGTTGACCACCTTGCCACGCAAAGGCAAGGTGGTCGATTTCTATGGCATAAGCCATAATTACTTCTGAGCGCGTTTGTAAGAGGACTCGATTTCCTCTTTCGCGTCTGCTGCGTTACCCCAGCCTTCGACTTTGACCCACTTGCCTTTTTCGAGTTCTTTGTAACGCTCAAAGAAGTGCGTGATTTGTGCACGAAGTAATTCAGGAAGGTCATCAATGTCCTGAACATGGTCGTACTCTTTAGTCAGCTTACTCACCGGGACAGCAACGACTTTCGCATCTTCGCCTGATTCGTCGCTCATTTTAAGCACGCCGACAGGGCGGCATTTAATGACTGAGCCCGCTTGCAATGGATAAGGTGTAGGAACAAGCACGTCAACGGGGTCACCGTCGAGAGACAAGGTATGGTTCACAAAACCATAATTGCATGGATAGAACATTGGCGTCGCCATGAAACGATCAACCCAAAGGGTGCCAGTGTCTTTGTCGACTTCATATTTAATCGGGTCAGCATTTGCTGGAATCTCAATGATTACGTTCACTTCATCGGGAAGATTGTTACCCGCAGGTACGTTACCTAAACTCATAATGTTTCCTACATCAGTTAATTGTTAACCACTAAATTATATCGTTTGTCGCTATCGGGGCAAGGGATTAAGCTAAGGTCTTACCCATGCTTCTCATGATATTCAACGCATTTTTGTACTTCATTTGTCGAGCCCATGACAACAGCTACACGTTGGTGAATCTGCTCAGGCTCAATATCTAAAATGGGCACATAGCCATTACTTGCCGAGCCGCCCGCCTTCTCTACAATCATAGCCATTGGTGCAGCCTCGTACATTAAGCGCAGTTTATACGGCTTGTCAGGATTACGAGCATCCCACGGATATGTAAATAAGCCGCCACGAGTGACTAAACGGTGGACATCAGAAACCATTGCCGCGTTCCAACGCATATTAAAATTCTTTTGTCGAGGGCCGTCCTCACCCAAAAGCAGGTGTTCGACGTATTCGCGCACCGCCGTACCCCAGTGGCGTTGATTAGACATATTTATTGCGAACTCTTGAGTGTCCGCTGGGATAGACGCAGTGTCCTTAGTCAGTAAAAACTCACCTACTGTTTGGTCGAGCGTGTAGGTGCGGACATGCGATCCTGTTGTCATTACCAACATAGTCGAGGGACCATAAAGTACGTATCCTGCCGCGACTTGGTTACGCCCTTTTTGCAGAAACATAGATTCGTCATTGGCGCTATTTTCTGGCTTGGGTAAAACCGAAAAAATAGTACCCACTGTACCATTGATATCGATGTTTGAGCTGCCATCAAGCGGATCAAAAGCAACTAAGTACTCGCCTGAATTCGGACTCAATACAATGCTGTCCTCTTCTTCCGACGCAATTGCGTGTACACGAGGAGACTCAAGCAATAAGGTTTTGAGCAATTGGTTTGCGACCACGTCGAGCTTTTTCTGCGTTTCACCCTGGATATTTTCGTCCAGTGTTGAGCCCAATACCCCGGCGAGGGCGCCTTGATGCAGCCGAAAAGAGATCTCTTTAGCGGCAATTTGTATGGTATTTAGAACTGAAATCAGTCCTTCAGGTGCATTATCAGCACGGAGCGTTGGAAGCAGGCGTTTCATGTCGTTCCATTCCCTTTTTGTCGTGACAGGTGTATGGACGCGTATCGTACATTAATTCTGCGCAAAAATCCTGTTGATTGTGCGCTTGAATGATACACTTAGCCTTTTATTTTAGCTCGAAAACTAACTATGCATATTCACATTATTGGTGTCTGTGGCACATTTATGGGCGGCATCGCTCGTTTAGCAATTGAACTGGGTCATCAGGTTACAGGTTCCGACCAGCAGGTTTACCCGCCGATGAGTGATCAGTTGCGAGCTTTGGGTATTGATCTCATCGAGGGCTACCGTGCGGAGAATATCGATAAAACGGTCGAACTTGTCATTATTGGTAACGCTCTGAGTCGTGGAAACCCAGAGGTGGAAGCGGTACTCGATCAGAAGATGAGTTATTGTTCCGGCGCTCAATGGTTGCACGATAATGTCCTAGTTCAGCGTTGGGTGCTTGCTGTTTCCGGGACGCATGGTAAAACGACGACAGCCAGCATGCTTACTTGGATTTTGCAAGCGAATGGCTATCAGCCTGGCTTTTTGATTGGTGGCGTACCCGGTAACTTTGATGTGAGTGCAGCGCTGGGTAAAAGTGACTTCTTTGTTATTGAGGCGGATGAATATGATACCGCATTCTTTGATAAGCGATCTAAATTTGTTCATTATTCACCGAATACTCTAGTTATCAACAATCTTGAGTTTGATCACGCTGACATTTTCGACACGTTAGCTGATATTCAAAAGCAGTTTTCCCATTTATTGCGAATTGTTCCTGGAAATGGGCAAGTCATCATTCCCGACCAAGTCGATGCCATCGAACAGGTGATCACACAGGGTTGTTGGAGTGACGTGGTAAGGGTTGGCAAAGACTGGCATTACCATGCTAATTCAGCGGATGCGTCGTTATTTAATCTTCGTCGAGACGATAACGAAGTCGCTGTTAAGTTGCCTTTAGTGGGTACCCATAATATGCAGAATGCTGTGATGGCAATGATCGCGGCTTTCCATGTTGGCGTATTACCGCAACAGGCGGCTGAAGCGTTAGCAACATTTAAGGCCCCTAAGCGGCGATTGGAGTTATTGCTTGAGCACCGCGGAATAAGAGTGTTCGATGACTTTGCACATCATCCTACCGCCATTAAAACCACGGTAGAAGCGCTTAAAAAGAGCGAAACAGGACGACTAGTGGTATTTCTTGAACCTCGTTCAAATACGATGAAAAGCGGTGTCCATAAAGACGCTTTGGCAAACGCACTTGCCGATGCGGATAGTATTAATATATTTGCTCCTGCGTCTATCGAGTGGGACATTGCTAGCGCAGTGCCTAATGCGTGTGTATTTAGTAACACAGAAGCAATGTTGCAACATGCTATCGACGATCTAGTACCAGGTGATACGGTGGTTATTATGAGTAACGGTGGGTTCGAGGGTATGCAAAATCGCTTAGTCAAAGCTCTACAAGCAACATAAATCATGAGTTGGATAGTTAATAATGAGATCTGAAGATAACCGCATCACGGTCGCAATTACTGGAGCATCGGGTGCCCCTTACGCTATTCGTTTGATAGAATGTCTTCTGCAGCAGAAGCAACAGGTCTATTTACTTGTCTCGAGTGCGGCTCGTGTGGTGATGGCAACTGAGCATAACGTAAGCTTATCTGCGGCCCCTGAAAAGATGCAGCAGCAATGGGTCGAATTGCTTGAAAAACGCGGCGTTGAAGTCGTGCCAAACCAGCTACAAGTATTCGGTAAAGAAGAGTGGTTTTCACCGGTTGCTTCGGGCTCCGCCGCGCCTAAGCGAATGATTATTTGTCCCTGTTCGACAAGTACTTTGTCATCAGTGGCGTTAGGTAGCAGTAATACCTTGATCGAGCGAGCTGCCGATGTCGTTCTCAAGGAACGCGGGCAATTGATACTAGTTCCACGCGAAACCCCACTTTCGGCAATACACTTGCGTCATATGTTGCAGTTGAGTGAGCAGGGAGTCACGGTTATGCCCGCTGCACCGGGTTTTTACCACCAACCCGAGACGATCGACGATTTAATCGACTTCATGGTCGCTCGGATGCTAGATCACTTAGGTCTTGAACAGTCGTTGATGCAACGTTGGGGCTATGGAAAGGAGTAAACTTTAGTAATGACTAATGCACTAGAAATCAAAGGGTTAAGAAAAGTCTATAAGGGTGGCTTTGAAGCACTTAAAGGGATCGATTTAACAGTTCAAGAAGGTGACTTTTATGCGTTACTAGGTCCTAATGGCGCAGGTAAGTCTACAACCATTGGCGTGATCTCAAGCCTTGTCAATAAGACCGAAGGCAAGGTGACGGTGTTTGGGTATGACCTTGATACGCAGCTTGCCGATTTAAAAAGACAAATTGGCCTCGTGCCACAAGAGTTTAACTTTAACCAGTTTGAAACAGTACGTCAGATCGTCGTTAACCAAGCGGGTTATTATGGCGTACCAAGAAAGTTGGCGCATCAACGTTCAGAGAAATATCTAAAGCAATTGGGATTATGGGACAAACGTGACCAGCCTGCACGCGCGCTATCAGGCGGCATGAAACGTCGGCTCATGATCGCACGCGCCTTGTTGCACGAGCCCAAATTACTGATTTTAGATGAACCGACTGCTGGGGTTGATATTGAGCTACGCCGTTCGATGTGGGATTACCTCACACAAATTAATAAAGAAGGCATCACCATCATTTTAACGACTCACTATCTAGAGGAAGCTGAGATGTTATGTCGTAATATTGGCATTATCGATGCGGGTCGTATTGTGGAGAATACTTCTATCAAGAAACTGCTTACTCAATTAAGCCGTGAAACCTTTATTCTAGATTTGGCTGAAGGCCATAAAGATATTGCAATTGATGGTTTCGAGAGTCGCTGGAGCGACGATAACACCCTCGAGGTTGATGTCGAGAAAGACGCTGGCTTGAATAACGTATTTGAGCAGCTGAGCAGGCAAGGCGCGAAGGTCTTATCGATGAGAAACAAGGCCAACCGCCTCGAAGAGTTATTTGTTCATATGGTTGAGAACGGCCGAAAACAAGAGGAGAGTAGTCAATGAGTAACGCATCGGCCAATATCATAGCGCTAAAAACAATTTGGATAAAAGAGTGCACGCGTTTTCTGCGTATTTGGGTGCAAACTTTAGTGCCGCCTGCAATTACCATGACACTCTATTTTGTCATTTTCGGTAGCATTGTGGGTGAGCGTATCGGCACCATGAGTGGTGTAACTTATATGGAGTTCATCGTACCGGGCCTTATCATGATGTCGGTGATTACTAACTCCTACTCCAACGTGGCTTCGTCGTTTTTTAGCGCAAAGTTTCAACGCAACATTGAAGAGATGCTGGTCTCGCCGGTACCGACGTGGGCCATTATTCTTGGTTATGTTGGTGGTGGTATGGCACGTGCAATGATCGTGGCGGTCATTGTGACATTCGTCTCCTTTATGTTTGTCGATATTAGCATCGCGCACATTGGCTATGTCATTCTGACCGTGGTATTAACCTCAACGCTATTTGCTCTAGGTGGTTTACTGAATGGTGTATTCGGTAAGACATTTGACGACATATCTATCGTACCGACTTTCGTTTTAACACCGCTAACTTATCTCGGTGGTGTGTTTTACTCGGTGTCATTGCTACCTGAGTTCTGGCAGAACGTGTCGATGGCAAACCCAATCTTATATATGGTAAATGGATTCCGCTATGGCTTTTTAGGTCAGTCAGATGTGGGTATTGCGACTGCCATGTGGGTTTTAATTGCTTTTAACGTGGTGTTTTTCTCAGGTGCCTATTACTTGCTAGAAAAAGGTAAGGGAATTCGTTCGTGAACCAAGAAGCACGCCCAGTACACTCGAACCAAACAGGTCCTCATGAAGATACCCTGAGTGTCGCGCGTCGGCACTGGGGATCGGAGTTTTTAAAGCCCATACAGGCTCATAACCAAGCGGCATTTGATGCGGTGAATGAGCCTGTGCAATCATGGCAGGGACCGATTATTTTAGACTCGTGCTGCGGTGTCGGTGAGAGTACCGCTAAGTTGGCAGAACAATATCCTGACGCCTTAGTCGTGGGGGTCGATAAGTCGAGTCATCGATTAGATAAACATGACTTTTACGAGGGCTCATCGCGAGGACAGCGTTACTATCTGGTGAGAGCAGATTTACTCGATTTCTGGCGTTTGGTTGCGGCAGCTGAGTGGCCCGTTGAATTGCATACAATTTTATACCCGAATCCATGGCCCAAGCAGGCGCATTTATCTCGACGCTGGCATGGCTCACCCGTGTGGCCTGCGGTGGTTCAAATAGGTGGCCAGTTACAGATGCGTTCTAATTGGAGTACCTACTTGCTCGAGGTCGCGCAAGCGTTAAGTCTCAATCAGGTGGATGCTTCGGTGGGTTACCTTGCGATGGATCCTGAGCAGGCGATGACACCTTTTGAGCGTAAATATTTAGCCAGTGGACAGGCACTATGGCGGTTAACCGCTGATTTAACGGCTGCAGTTACTGCAGTTGAGAATGTGGACAGGTAAGCATATGAATGACGTTGACGATAAGTCATACGCGGAAGTAAACCAAGAGTCTTTGTATCGGATTTTTACGTTGCCCGAGGCGCCCGACTCAACGCTAAGCCGAATCGAGAAAGATCTGTCTGAAAACCTTTTAGGATTCTTGGGCGATCATATCGTGGCAAAAGAAAAGCCACTACAAGATATCGAGCGCGACTTTGAGAAAGCGTCGATTCCAGAAAATCCGCAGTTTGTCTCAGACCATACTGAGTTTTTACTTGAGAAATTAGTTGCGCACTCAGTACATACGGCCTCACCGAAGTTTATCGGCCATATGACGTCGGCACTGCCTTACTTTTTGATGCCGCTCGCGAAATTGATGGTTGGTCTCAATCAAAACCTTGTCAAAATTGAAACCTCCAAAGCGTTTACACCGCTTGAGCGTAATGTCATTGGTATGCTGCATCACTTGGTTTATCAACGCGAGTCATCGTTTTACAACCGTTGGATGCACAGTGCACAACACTCACTCGGCGCATTTTGTTCGGGCGGGACCGTGGCGAATATGACCGCACTTTGGGTAGCGCGCAACCAACTGTTAAAGCCGGATGGTGATTTTGCAGGGATAGCCGCAGAAGGCCTAGCTGCGGGACTGGCGCATTATAATTACAAGCGCTTGGTGGTATTAGTTTCGGAACGAGGGCATTACTCGTTGAGCAAGGCCGCTGATGTGCTGGGCATTGGTCGTAAGAATTTAGTGGCCGTCGCTACCGATGCCAATAATCGAATTAAGATTGATGCGTTGCGACAGGCCTGTCAGGACGTACGTGAACAAGGCGGCGAAGTGCTGTCGATAGTAGGCGTCGCGGGAACCACAGAGACTGGGCATATAGACCCATTGGCTGACATGGCTGATATTGCTGAGCAATTAGGTATTCACTTTCATGTTGATGCGGCGTGGGGCGGTGCGACCTTATTGTCCAATGATTATCGACATTTATTAAGTGGCATAGAGCGTGCTGATAGCGTCACTATTGATGCGCATAAGCAAATGTACGTGCCAATGGGAGCGGGCTTGGTGCTGTTTAAGGACCCTGCAATGGTTAAGGCGATTGAACATCATGCCGAATATATCATCCGTCAGGGATCTAAAGACTTAGGTTCGCATACCATGGAAGGTTCACGACCGGGTATGGCAATGATGGTTTTTTCAGCCATGCATGTAATCGGACGTCGTGGTTATGAGCTTCTAATCAATAACAGCCTTGAAAAAGCCCGCTACTTCTCTAGTTTGATTGCTGAGCAAGATGACTTCGAGGTGATCACAGAGCCTGAGTTGTGTTTATTAACCTATCGCTTTGTACCTAAGCGCGTGAAGCTAGCGCTGGAAGCAGCCAATGTTGAGCAAGTGGAGCGCCTAACTCCGCATCTTAATGCACTCACGCGCTACATTCAGAAGCGGCAGCGTGAAAGTGGCCGCTCATTCGTATCGCGTACAAAGCTGACACCTGAGCATTACTACCGTGTGCCGACCGTTGTCTTTAGGGTCGTATTGGCGAATCCGCTCACGACCCATGACATGCTACGTGAAATTATCGCGGAACAACGCGAAATTGCTGAGAAAGCAACGAGCCTAAGAGGGGCGTTGCACACTGAAATGCGCGAGTTAGGTTTGATTCGCGACGCGTAAGTTATCAATCAAGCGCGTGCTGCCGAGTTTGGCAGCCGCCAACACCACCCACTCCGGGGCGTCGTCAGAGGCCACCGTCAGATCGTGAGCATTACGCACTTCAAAATAGTCGACAGCAAAACCATGTTGGGAAAGTTGTTGGCTTGCTTGTCGGCATAACGAAGTGGCTTTAGAGGCGCTACTCAAGTGTTGCTTGACCCAACACAGCTGCTGATAAATAAGACTTGCCTGTTCTCGTTGCGAACTCGATAAGTACCCATTCCTTGAACTCATCGCTAAACCCGAGCCTTCACGCTGTATCGGTGCACCGACAACCTGAACGGGTAACGAGAGGTCACTCGCCATTAAACGAATTACCTGCAGTTGCTGAAAGTCTTTCTCACCAAACACGGCAACGTCAGGTTGTGCCATATTAAACAGCTTACATACGATCGTCGCTACGCCGGTAAAATGGCCTGGGCGGCTCGCACCGCATAGTATGTCGCTGATGCCGGGAACCTCAACGCGTGTTTGTTGCTCGAGTCCGCGTGGGTAAACCTCATCGACAGTAGGTGTGAAGACTGCGTGCGCACCGGCATCACTTAACAGACGGCAGTCTTGCTCCAACGTTCGTGGGTAACTATCAAGGTCTTCGCCTGCTCCAAATTGCATGGGATTCACAAAGATGCTGACGACAACTTTATCTGCCAGTGTTTGTGCCTTTTTAACTAGGCTCAAGTGACCCTCATGTAAATTGCCCATGGTAGGCACTAAAGCAACCGAAGTGGTTTGTTCCGAGCGCCACTGACGCATACTTTTTAAGTTTTTTAGTACTAACATAACTAGCCCTCGTAGCTATGCTTTAATTCAGGAAAGTCACCCGACTTCACTTGTTCGCTAAACTGACGAAAAGCACCGGCTATCCCATCACCTTCTTCCAAAAAGTTTTTAGCGAACTTTGGTAAGTACTCACTGTTCATACCGAGCATGTCATGCATCACTAAGATCTGGCCATCGGTGTCAGGACCCGCGCCAATGCCAATAGTAGGAATGGTAAGTGCTTCGGTGACGCGCTTGCCTAAAGAGTTGGGAATACACTCGAGTACGAGTAATTGTGCGCCGGCAGCTTCGAGCTGTTTTGCTTGTTCAATCAGCTGCACTGCTTGCGCCTCTTGTTTACCTTGTACCCGGTAACCACCTAGCACATTGACGGACTGGGGAAGTAAACCAAGGTGTGCACAGACCGGGATGCCGCGTTGCGTGAGTGCTTTAACCGAATCAACGAGCCAGTCACCCCCTTCGAGCTTCACCATATTGGCGCCTGCCTGCATAAGCTGAGCCGCGTTTTTTAAAGTATCGGTTAGCGTGCCGTAGCTCATAAACGGCAAGTCGCTCATGATAAAGGCTTCTGGTGCGCCACGACGAACGCATTCAGTGTGATAAACCATGTCCGTCATTGTGACCGGCACAGTCGACGAACGGCCTTGCACAACATTGCCGAGTGAGTCGCCTACCAAAATGCAATCAACGCCTTGCTCAACCATTAGTTTTGCAAAGCTTGCATCGTATGCCGTAAGAGAAGCAATTTTCTCGCCTTGTTGTTTCTTTTTTTGTAGTTTGGCAATGGTCATCGCAACCATAGGACTATCCTTAACTGAGCAAAGTCATGAGTTCAGAATGTGAGCATAACACGGCAAGCGGTTCATCAGTAAGCATGGCAAGTTGCTGTGCTACCGTATTATTATTGGGTAATTTGAGCTGTGGGGCAAACTCAGCTAGCGGCTGTAATACGAAGCGACGCTCATAAATACCTGGATGCGGCAGTTTAAGCACTTCAGTATCGGAACGAACGTCATCAAATAGCAGTAAATCGAGATCGAGTGTCCTCTCGCCCCAGTGACGAATTCTTTGACGTCCAAATTCGTCTTCGACGTGATGGAGAAGCGCTAACAGTTGCTCAGCCGTTAAATCATGACATTCGACTTGGCAAACCGCATTAACGTAGTCGGGCTGGTCTTGCGGCCCCATAGGTTTGGAATGGTAAAGCGACGATACATTGATCAAGTTGAGATGCGCTGATTGGCTCAGGTGCAACAACGCCTGTTTGAGCTGTTGCGCTGGGTCACCTAAATTAGCGCCCAACGCAATAAAGGCATTACTCATTACTCTCAGAGCCCTTCGGTTTTTTGCGTGATCGAGGTCGCCGGCGGCGTTTAGGTCCTGAGCGGCCTGGCTTTTTACCGATGACCTTATTAGGCGCTTTCTGTGCCTTAGTCCAAAACTGACTCAGCTCAATCAACTCATTAGAACCTTCAACTTCGGCGCGCAGCATGAGGAAGTCGTATGCCGCGCGAAACTTTTTATGTTCAAGCACCTTCATCGCCTTTCCACCACGGGTACTTTGTAAGCGCAGCTGTAATTGCCACATATCACGGACGGGGAGCGAAAAACGTTTTGGTACAGCAACCGTTTGGTTTTGCCTATCGATCACGTCGGCAGAGGCAATATTGAGCGCATCCATCGGTGGCAGTCCTGACTCAACCTCCAATTGTGAGCGACGTGCTTCCATTGGATACCAGAGCATTACCGCTAACAAATAAGCGGGTGTGACGCGCTGCTCGTTATTGACTCGTTTATCAGTGTCCGAGAGTGCACGTTGGATAAGAGCTATCGCGGGTGACTGCTCATCTTTTAAATAGGTTTTAAGCACCGGGAACATCTGTTGGAACAAGTTGTGCTGCACCATCATTTCAAAGTTCGCGCTGGCTTTACCTGCCATAAACATTTTCAGGAATTCGTCAAACAACCGTGCGGGTGGGATGTTCCTGAGAAGCGATGCCATTTCGACAATAGGCTCTTGGACATGCTTATCCATCTGCATGTTAAGCTTTGTGGCAAAGCGAATGGCTCGCAACATACGCACTGGGTCTTCACGGTAGCGTTGTTCAGCATCGCCAATCAGTCGTATGACACCGGCGTCTAAGTCTTTTTTGCCACCCGCAAAGTCGTAAATGCAGAAATCAGCAATATTGTAGTACATCGCATTAACAGTAAAGTCGCGTCGCTCAGCATCTTCTTCGATTGAGCCGTAAACATTGTCGCGCACTAAAAAACCTTGCTCATCGGTTTTGGCTGTCGGCTGTTTACGTGTTTGTGATGTTGCTTCACTATCGTCTTCTTTGTGATGCCCGCGGAAGGTCGCGACTTCAATAATATCTTTCCCGAATACGATATGTGCTAAGCGAAAACGTCTACCGACAAGGCGACAGTTGCGAAATAATTTTTTTACCTGCTCAGGCGTTGCGTTGGTAGTGACATCGAAGTCTTTCGGTTGAATACCTAGAAGCAGATCGCGTACACACCCGCCCACTAAATAGGCTTCAAAGCCTGAGTTATGGAGGCGATATAAAACTTTAAGCGCGTTATCGCTTATATTTTTGCGAGATATTGGATGCTGATCGCGAGTCAGCTTAGTTAGCTGTGGTAAACGGCTATTCGATGATTTTTTAAAGCTTGACATTGCTCGTTCAGCTAGCTTTTTGAATTGCTTGATAATGACTGTTCTCCGCTTTAAGTCTGCACGCTCATTGATGGGCGCGCATATTGTACCTTTATTATACGATCATTTGCCACTGTGATTGCCATTGTAGAATCGCTGCAGTCAACACTGCATCGACACTATCATAATCGTTGGCATCCCCTAGGGAGAGTGATAACACCTTGGCGGCTGCGATGAGGTTCGCTATTGGATGCGTTGCATCAATCGCTGGCGCGTGATTTTGCTTGCTCAGTTTGCGTCCGTTAGGGTCAGTAACTAAGGGCAGGTGCAACCAGCGAGGGGTTCTTCCGCCTAATGTTTGCCACAGTGTTGCTTGCCAGAAGCTAGGAATTAACAAGTCCGAACCGCGCACAATATCGGTGATGCCTTGTGCTAGATCATCGACCACGACAGCTAATTGGTAGGCAAACAAACCATCACGGCGGCGTAGAATAAAATCTTCTTGGGCAAACTGGACCTCTGCCTCGACGTACTGGTGACGACGGTCAAATAAGTGAGTTTTCGCGTTGTCGTTTTTGAAGCGGATAGCATAAGGAGTCGGGCGTGGTTGGCGTGTTCTGCAGTAACCAGTGTAATACTCGCCCTGGGCACGTATTTGTTTTCGGCTACAATCACATTGATAAGTTTGCGCGCTGATATCAGCGAGCACGCGCGCATAGACGTCGTCGCGCTGGCTTTGGTAAATAACTGTTTCGTCCCAATGTAAATTGTGGGCTTCCAGTTGTTTGAGTATCTGCGTGTCGGCATCGGGGACGGCACGGGTTTTATCAACATCTTCGATGCGCACGAGCCATTGACCGTGGTGCGCGCGTGCATCCAAGAAGCTGCCCAATGCGGCAACAAGTGAGCCAAAGTGCAAAGGACCCGACGGGGTCGGTGCAAACCGACCCCGGTAGCTATCAGAAGACTGAGGTTGAATCGGTTTAAGCACCGGTCATCTGTTTTTCTTTAATCTCTGCAAGCGTTTTGCAGTCGACACAAAGATCGGCTGTTGGGCGTGCCTCTAACCGGCGGATGCCAATTTCGATGCCACATGAATCGCAGAAACCGAAGTCATCTTCCTCGATTTTTTGCAGAGTTTTCTCGATCTTTTTGATAAGTTTGCGTTCGCGATCACGCGTGCGCAACTCAATACTGAACTCTTCCTCTTGAGCGGCTCTATCGACCGGATCAGGGAAGTTTGCAGCTTCATCTTTCATGTGGTGAACCGTACGGTCCACTTCCTGGCGTAATTGGCGGCGCCACTCTTCTAGAATTTTGCGAAAGTGAGCTAATTGCTCATCATTCATGTATTCTTCGCCCGGCTTCTCTTGATACGGCTCTAGCCCGGCAAGCGCCAGGATGCCATGCGTTTTCTTCTTGCCCTCTGGCATCATGGTTCTCCTACAGTTAATTCGCTGCTCTTAAATTAAACAAGCTGAAAAAAAGGACGCTACATATAGCAGAAAGGCCATCCTAAGGCAACGTCTTTTCGTACTTTTTGAACACTCATACAGCCTGTATTATTCGTGACTCAGCATGACAGGTAACACACCGGTAGCTCGTATACCTTGCTCATTTATATCGGTGCTTAATGCATAAAACTCGACGCCTTTTTGCGCTGCATTAATACAGGCGTTTGCATATTTTGGATCGATGTGGGCGGCAGGTTTTACGTGGTCTGCGCCAGAGTGCATGCAGACGTATAGCATTACCGCTCGGTGACCTTGCTCACGCATGTGTTCGAGCTCTTGCACGTGCTTTATTGCTCGAGCGCTCACGGTGTCGGGGAAGTAGCCGCATTGTTGCTCAACCAGGGTGACGCTTTTGACCTCTACGTAACACTTTGCGCCCGTATTACTTTCACCGAGCCAATCAATACGACTGTTTTGCTCGCCGTAGCGTTGTTCAGCAAGCCACTCGTTGAACTCAGCGAGCTCGGTGATAAGCCCCTGCTGTAATGCCTCACCGGCAACTTGGTTTGCCCGCTGGGTATTGATAACAATCCAATCACTGGCAAAGTTTTGTGCTAACTCCCAAGTCTTTGCATATTTGCGCTTGGGATTATCTGATACACTACACCATACTTTGTAGCCTGGTTCCGCGCAGCCTGTCATGGCGCCGGTGTTAGGGCAATGAACTGTTTCGATACTTTGGGGTTGTGCAGCAAACTCGATATCCGCTAAAAATCGTTTATATCGTTGGTGTAAGATACCCACTTCGAGTGGCTTGTTAAATTGCATGACTGTCCTTATAACCCTAAAGTAAACGCATCGACAAATTAATGGGAGATGATTCTGATGTCTAGTTCAGTAAATGTTTTTCTAACTTTAGATAAACCTGCGGCGTTCTTAAAGCAGTCGGCTTTAGTGAGTCACTCCGACCAAGGCGTTAACGTTCATGTTGGATCGGACAGTGTTGAAAACTTACGGAAAATCCAAAAAGCAGGCCGTCATCTTGATGGACAGGGTTATGCTTCAGTTCAACTCGCTGGCGCGGGTTGGGATATGGAAAGTCAGTGGGCATTCTATCAAGGTTTTAATTCAACCATGTCAGACAATACAGTGGCATGGAACGAAACCGATGAAGGAGTCGCCTCACAGCTTGATGACATGCGAGCGGCTAATCAATTTACTCGCGAACTGGTGAACTTGTCGGCCGAAGAAATCTATCCGTTAAGCTTAGCTGAGCGCGTCAGTGAGCATTTAAAGAGTATTGCGCCAGAGAATGTCAGTGCACGTTTTATTGTCGGCGATGAACTCAAAAACGAAGGTTGGATGGGTATTTATACTGTCGGTCGCGCGAGCCAACATGCGCCTGTGCTGGCTGTCATCGATTACAACCCGACGGGCGATGAAAACGCGCCTGTTGATTACGCGCTCGTGGGTAAAGGTATTACGTATGACTCGGGCGGTTATAGTATCAAGCCAAGTGAAGGTATGTTGAGCATGAAGTGCGATATGGGTGGCGCCGCGACGCTCGCCGGTGCACTTTCAACGGCCATTCGTCGAGGCCTGAATAAACGCGTGAAGCTATTCTTGTGCTGCGCAGAGAACATGATCAGTGGCAAAGCCTACAAGCTGGGCGATATCATTACTTATAAAAATGGGCTTCGCGTGGAAGTGGTCAATACCGATGCTGAAGGGCGACTCGTGCTAGCCGATGGCTTAATGGCTGCAGGTGAAGCGGGGGCTAAGCAGGTGATCGATGCTGCGACGCTGACCGGTGCCGCGCAAATGGCTGTGGGCAATGAGTTTAATGCGGTGTTCAGTATTGATGAACAGGCAGCGGCGCTTGCGCTGAACTGCGCTGCACAAGAGAACGAGCTTTTATGGCGCTTGCCGTTGGCAACATGGCATATGGAAAATACACCTTCACCTTTTGCAGACTGTGCGAATAGTCGTCCACAGAAAGGTGGCGGTGCGGGTGGTGCAAGCAACGCGGCTGGCTTTTTACTGCGTTTTGCACCGAATGATGGACAAGGTTGGTTGCACTTTGATTTGGCCGGTGCGTATCAGAAGTCATCAACGCCAATGTGGGCTGCGGGCGCGACAGCGATGGGCGCACGCACAATCGCTGCAACCTTATTGGCTGATTAATGTATGACGAGTAGGCTGACGTGTTAAACCTACCGATTGATGCGATTAAGCTATCTTTACTCGAGCGCTGCCCAGGCGCTCGAGTTGTTATAGAAGCCCCTCCCGGGGCAGGTAAATCGACCGCTTTACCCTTACATTTACTGGCTTCAAGTGCTCTTCACGGTGACAATGAAGGGCTCATTGTTTTATTACAACCACGGCGAGTCGCTGCCTTATCAATAGCGAATTTTCTAGCAGAACAACTCAATGAACCTGTCGGTAAAACCATCGGCTACAGTATTCGCGGCGATTCAAAACGCAGCCAAGATACACGGCTAATGGTTATTACAGAGGGTATATTCACTCGCTGGTTGCAACAAGATCCCGAGTTACATGAGATTACCACTGTCATTTTTGACGAATTTCACGAACGTAACATACACAGCGACTTGAGCCTTGGCTTGGTGCTAGACTTGCTGCCATTACGGCCCGAGCTAAATTTGATAATCATGTCGGCTACCTTACCGGGGGAAGCGTTAACGACCTGGCTCACGAACGCGACAGAACAACGCTTTGAGTTGCTCTCAGTAGACGTGAAACGGTTTGATCTTGATGTTCATTATCGAGCCCCCTCTCGCCTAGAACGATGGTTAGAAGAGAGCGTACCGGTTATTGTGGAAGCTTTTCAACACGCACGTAAAGGAGTGTTAGTATTCTTGCCTGGGATGCGCGAGATCAAGTATGTTGAGCAACGTCTACAGGAGACGTTAATAGGTGAGGATGTGTCTATTTTGCATGGTAGCCTAACCGCCGATGTGCAACAGCAGGTGATTCGTGCGGGCGCTAGTAAACGGGTGGTTTTGGCTACTAATATCGCTGAGACCTCACTCACCATTGAAGGTATTGATACGGTAGTTGATACGGGGCGAGAACGACAATCCGTATATTTGCCTCAATATCGAGACAGTCGTCTCACAACGGCAATGATCGCTAAATCCAATAGTGAGCAACGGGCAGGTCGTGCAGCGAGACAGCAGCCTGGTAGAGCCTACCGATTATGGAGTGAAGATACTCAACAGCGCTTAGCCGCGTATAGTCCACCCGATGTAGCCACTCAAGAGCTAACGGATTTGATCGTTCAAGTCAAAGCGTGGGGAACAGAAGTAGAGGAGCTTAACTGGTTTACTCCACCGGATAGCGCGTTAGTCGAAGCCGCTAAAGACACGCTGACTGATATGGGGTTGTTAAAAGAGCAACGACTAACGCTTGCGGGGCAAGAAGTCGCTGGCTTTGGAACCGATGTTAGACTGTCGTGTATAGCATTACACGCCCGGGGTAAACTTCCTGAAGGAAAGCAGCGCGCACTAGCGCAGTGGCTAGCGACTTATGAGCAGCCCGATAAACGCTTCACAAATAGTGATAGCGTGATTTCCGCTCAGCAACATTTTCGTAACGCAACACGCGGTTCGATATGGTGGAAGCGGTTTGCGTATTGGTGTCAGGTATTTTCAATCGAACGGCAAGGCGCTACACAGTTTGAAGATATCGAAGAGGCCGTATTATTTGGCTTTGCTGACCGCATTGCTTATCAGGATAGGACTGATGAGGCACAACTTGCAAGTGGGGCGCGTATTTACGATTTGCAGAACTCATTTGGTAACCGAAACAACTCATCCTACTTTATCGCTACGCAACTGAGCTTGAGCGAAAAGCAACGTCATAACCGGCTGATCGGATATTTATCGATCGACAAACACAGGCTGCTGAGTCATCCCGCAGTAGGTTTGGTCGAACGAGAGGTTTACAATTGGACTAAAGACGGCGAGCGGCTCATAAAAACCAGTGAGCAGATGTGTGGCGCACTTGTCTTAGATAGGCATCAGGAGCCCGCCGCATTAACAAGAGACGCACTAAATGATGCTTTGACTCATTGGTTGCGGGCTGAGGGCCTTAACGCCATCGGCTGGAACAGCGGTACCGCAGGGTTATTAGCCAGGTTACAATTTCTATATCGCGCACGACCTGAACTGTTTAATATCGCCCCGTATGAAACGGACTTACTTGAGCACTTAGCCGATTGGGCATTGCCTTATTGGCATGGTATGACGGGCTTAAGACAGTTGAAGGGATGGCAACCGAATGAGGCGTTACTCAATACGCTGACTTACGAGGGGCAGCAACTGTTGAATAAGTGGTGCCCGACGCATTGGTTGGCGCCCAGTGGTCGACGCGTCATCATTGATTATCCGAGTAGCACAGAGTCTGAACGCTCACCAAAGGTTGCAATAAAGTTGCAAGAAGCTTTTGGTGAAGTCGCATCACCTACCGTGCTAAACGGACAAGTCGCCATTGCAATAGATTTGCTCTCACCGGCAGGTCGGTTATTGCAACGAACGCATGATTTGGCTTCTTTTTGGCGCTCGGGCTATCAGGAAGTTAAAAAGGAGATGCGCGGACGGTATCCCAAGCATCCATGGCCCGATGATCCGACACACGCAATTGCTACAGTAAAAACGAAGCGACAACTGAATGACAAGTAAACCCTGGTTAAACTACATTATTAAAACAGGCCTAAAACTCGGCCTGATTGTGGTCGTCATTTCGGCTTTCTATCTAATCTATTTGGACGCCACCCTCACGCGAGTTTTTGCCAATCAACGCTATCAGGCGCCTGCACTGGTCTATGCGGCGGAAAAAACACTTCGTGTGGGTGACTCGATAAGTCAGGCGCAAGTGATAGATGTACTTGAGCGTTTAAGTTATCAGCGCAGTAGTTCAACCGAAGCAACAGGATACTTTTCGGTTGCTGGCGATAGACTCATGGTGCATCGAAGGCCGTTTGACTTTGCTGACGGGCCCAAGATGTCGCAACGCGTTGAGCTAAACTTTCATCGTGGAAAAATTGCAACCATTGTGAGTTGGCCAGACGGACGTCAGCTACAGAACATTCAACTGGAGCCTCAGCTCATTGGTCGCATTAACTCGCTGAGCAATGAAGATCGCTTGTTAGTGGGATTAGAGATGATCCCGAGCTTGATGACTGAGACACTATTATTGGTTGAAGACAAAAATTTCTACCATCACTCTGGCGTTTCACCTCTCTCAGTGCTGCGTGCACTCGCTGCAAATATCCGCGCGGGTCGAACCGTGCAAGGTGGTAGCACGCTGACTCAACAGCTTGTTAAGAACCTCTATCTGACACGCGAACAAACATTGTGGCGTAAGTTCCACGAAGCGATGATGTCTTTAGTCATCGATTATCGGTTCGACAAAAACACGATCCTCGAAACTTACTTTAATGAAGTTTATTTTGGTCAAGACGGACGCCATGCAATTCATGGGGTAGGGCTTGCAAGTCAGTATTACTTTGGGCGTCAGGTGCAGGAACTAACCGCTGATCAGGTGGCAATGCTGATTGCGATGGTTAAAGGGCCGTCTTACTATGATCCGAGACGTTATCCTGAACGCGTACGTCAGCGCCGAGATCTCGTGTTAAGGCTAATGTATGAAAACGATTTATTGAGTAAAACCGATTTTATCGCAGCGATCGAGACTGACATCAAAGTGCGTGCTTCGCGTCGGCTAGTAGAGGATAGCTTTCCTCACTATCTTGAGCGTGTAAAAGATGAGCTTAGTCGCATCAAGCTACCACCCAATTGGCAAGAAAATGGTCTCAAAATCTTCACAGCGCTGGATATCGAAGCACAGCATCGGGCTGAACGCGTCATGGCTGATGGTATTCCTGGTCGGGAGATTAAAGACTTAGAAGGTGCTTTCGTCGTCAGTGATTACCAACATGGAAATATTGTCGCCTTGGTCGGTGGTCGCAATGCGAATCAAGTTGGCTTTAACCGTGCGATTAAGGCGTTGAGACCGATAGGCTCACTCATTAAACCCATTATTTATGCCACCGCAATGAGCGAGTCCGAGACAATGGGTCTAAATAGTCACGTTGTTGATGAGGCTGTTACGTTAACGGATGAGCGTGGTAAGCCGTGGAAGCCCCAAAACTACGATGACGAGTTTTGGGGAGACATGACAATTTATGACGCGCTCGTTTATTCGCGCAATCTGCCAGCAGTCCGTATTGGTTTGCAAGTAGGTGTTGAGAGGTTGATTACCCAATTAAGAAAAATGGGTGTAGTAACACCGATTCGTGACTATCCATCCCTTACACTGGGGGCTGTCGAAATGTCACCCCTAGCGGTTTCTCGGGTATTTTCTAGCATTGCAAATGATGGTGTATTTCAACCATTGAAAGCGATCAATGCGATTACTACGCACGACGGGCTACCGGTGTACGAGAATGCAAAAGAGGTTAAAAAGCGTGTATTAAGTTCTAAAGTCGCGTACTTAACTCGCTATGCGATGGCAGGGGTAGTCAGTAAAGGGACGGCACATGCGTTAGGCGAGGCGTTTCCGGGGACACCGATGGCTGGCAAAACAGGGACTACAAATGACTACAAAGACAGCTGGTTTGTGTCTATCGATGGACGCTATGTGGTGACTGCTTGGCTCGGTACAGATGATAACAAAACCACTTGGTTAAGCGGCAGTTCGGGCGCCTTACCAATGGTGTCACGCTTTTATCAGCAAGTTAAGCCAGAGCCGCTATCGCTCGTTCCTGTCGAAGGATTGACGTTCCAGAGCTTTCACCAAAAACAAGGCACGAGGATTCCGGATAATTGTCAGCAAGCGATTGTTTTACCTGCTATACCTAAACCGCTTGCTGAAAATATGAATTGTGACGCCCAAGTGGAAGAGAAAAGCTGGCTTGAGCGTCTATTTGGTGGTTAAGCTGAGAGTTCGCTAAACGCGATCTTAGCAGCCGCCAAAGTGTCTTCAATGTCTTGTTCGGAGTGAGCAGCAGACATAAATCCACCTTCGAAGGCAGAAGGTGCTAAATAGACACCTTGCTTGAGCATGCTGTGATAAAACGCTTTAAAGTGCTCCATATTGCACTCGGTAGCTTGTTTATATGAAGTCACTTGTTTCTCTTTAGTGAAGAAGAAACCAAACATCGAACCGGCGCGATTAGTGGTAAACGGGATACCCGCCTCGTCCGCGAGTTGTTGCATGCCGTCGAGTAATTGATCGACACGCGCGTATAACTGCTCGTAAAGTCCTTCCTGACTTAATTGTGACAGTGCGGCAAGTCCTGCCGACATGGCTACTGGGTTGCCGGATAAGGTACCTGCTTGGTAGACCGGACCCGTTGGCGCGATATGGTCCATGACTTCCTTTTTACCTCCGAAGGCACCCACAGGCATACCGCCACCAATGACTTTACCCAAGGTGGTTAGATCGGGAGTTACGTTGTAACGCTCTTGTGCGCCACCTGGGGCCGCACGGAAGCCACTCATGACTTCATCAAAAATAAGTACTGAACTGTAGTCGTCACAAATCGTGCGTAAGCCTTCTAGGAAGCCAGGTACGGGAGGGATACAGTTCATATTGCCAGCAACGGGTTCAACAATAATACAGGCGATTTGGTCGCCATACTGAGCAAAAATATCTTTAACAGAGTCAATATTGTTGTACTCAACTGTCAGCGTGTGCTTTGCAAAATCTTCTGGGATACCCGGTGAATTGGGTACGCCAAGGGTCAGAGCACCGGAGCCAGCCTTAACCAAGAGTGCGTCGGCGTGACCGTGATAGTTACCCTCAAACTTAAGGATCTTATCGCGACCGGTATAGCCACGCGCTAAACGAATCGCTGTCATGGTCGCCTCGGTGCCAGAGTTCACCATGCGTACTTTTTCAATAGACGGTACCAACTCACGGATCTTCTCTGCCATGGTGATTTCGACTTCGGTCGGTGTACCAAAGCTTAAACCCCGCTGCGCTGCTGTGATGGTGGCGTCTAAAACGACTTGATTATTATGACCTAGGATCATCGGACCCCAAGAACCCACGTAATCAATGTAGCGCTGACCATCGGCATCAAACATGTATGCACCATCGGCGCGCTCAATAAAAATAGGGCTGCCGCCCACACCGTTAAATGCACGTACCGGCGAATTTACGCCGCCTGGAATACTAATTTGTGCTTGCGTAAATAATTGTTCTGAACGACTCATGAACAGTTCCTTAAACTTGTTTGACAGATTTAACGCTTATCGCTGTACCAGTTTACCGGGCACTCATATTGGTCGACCTGATCGACAACACCCAAGGTGAGCGCGAACAGTGCCATCCGAATTAAGACGCCATTATCGGCTTGTCTGAATATCGCTAAATTCGGATTTTGGTTCAGATCGTTATCTAATTCGTTTGCTTCTGAGCGCGAATCACGCGGTAACGGGTGCATGATGACGGTATTAGGTTTGTAATGCTTGGTGTAGATATCTTGGTTTAACCGAAAACGTCCGCGGTATTGGTCAGCATCTTGAGGAGATGCAAAACGTTCTTGCTGGATACGCGTTTGGTAGACGATATCCGCATCGACGATACCCTCCATCGTTTCTGTAATATGGAAGGCATGACCCGCGTTATCGAGTGCATCGAGCACTGAGCTCGGCATTGATAGTTCGCGCGGCGAAATTAAAGTAAAGCGAACATTTTTATACATGGTCAGCAACTTCGACAACGAGTGTACAGTGCGTCCATACTTGAGGTCGCCGATCATGCAAATATGCATGTTATCAATAGTCTGACCGTGGTAGGCAAGCTCTTTTTCAATGGTATACAAATCGAGTAAGGCTTGTGTTGGGTGCTCATTGGCACCATCGCCTCCATTAATCACTGGAACGCGGCTACCTTCAGAAAACTCAGCGACTGAACCCGATTTCGGGTGTCGCATTGCGATAACATCGCTATAGCTACTCAACACACGAGCCGTGTCATAAAGTGATTCACCTTTAGCAATCGCAGAACTTTCCATACCGGTTGTTTCGCGCACCTCACCACCGAGTAGGTTGAAAGCAGTGCCAAAGCTGACCCGTGTGCGGGTGGAGGGCTCAAAAAACAAGTTCCCGAGAATGGCGCCTTCGAGCACTTTTGTGCGCTTTTGACGTCGCGCGTAGGGTTGCATTTTATCCGCAACGGAAAAAATGTATTCGACACTGTCGCGATCAAATTGGTTGACCGAGAGGATGTTGGAGCCGGTGAAATTCATAACGTATAAAGCCCTTTGCCAGCGGATGTCACTGGACGCTCAGTATATCAGATATTGTCTGCAAAAAAATCAGAACGGCTTCACTATCGCTAAAATGACAATGGCAAATAACAATAACACGGGGAATTCGTTAAAAACGCGATAAAAACGATGGCTGCGCTTATTACGGTTGTTTTTAAAGTCACTTAGTAATTTAAAGCAGTACCCGTGATAGCTATACAGTAAAGCAACCAGAACCAGCTTTACGTGCAGCCAGCCAGAAGCTGCAATCCAAGCACTACCGTACATAGCCATTAAAGTTACACCAAAAATTAAGGTTAGAACGGCAAACGGTGTTACAAAATAGAGTAATTTTCGTTCCATTATTTTAAATTGTTCATCAACGGCTGGTTGATTGGACATGGCGTGATAGACAAACAAACGGGGTAGATAAAATATCCCGGCAAACCATGCCACCATAAATATGACATGCAAGGCTTTAATCCAAAGCAAAGTGGACATCGTGGGTACAGCTCCTCTTAGGCAAGTTCTCGTTGTAGTGCGCGACGTACGATTTCCCAGGTCACAATACCGCAGGGTTCGCCATTGTCTTGATCAAAAATGTAGACAGCGCCTCGACGCTGACCACTCAGTTCATCCCACACTTCAGACAAGGTCGAAGTGACCTTGAGGCCCTTAATGGGCATATAATTAAGTGAAGGACTGTCGCCAGCGCCTATATCGTAAGTAACAATTCGATACTGCGGAAGGTTGTTGTCGTCGACATTCATGACAATAACGGTTTGGTTACTCGCTTTTTCTAATACATCTAAGAGCTCGTTTTGGGTCGGCTCCAGCAACAATTTAAATTGTGTCTCCATGACATGTTCAACTCCTGTTTTTTGCAACGCGACGGCGACAGGAGGAATTTGATAGGGCAGGTCTTGTAATTCTAGCTGTGCGATAAAGACAGACTTTGACCTAAACAGTTGGGACGAAATCAAATAGGCAGGAACGATAACCAGCATTGCGGGTACAATGATTTCGACACTGCCTGAGAGCTCTACAATGGCGAGTAGAGCGGCCATAGGCGCGTGAATACACGCAGCCAGTATTCCAGCCATGCCTAATAATATATAGGAGTCTAAGTGCTCCGCGCCAATTAACTGATATTGCACGAGGATATTGACGAATAACGCGGCGACCGCTGCACCCACGCCAAAGGCGGCGCCGATTAAGCCACCGGGTGTTCCCATGCCCAAGGCAATAGCGCTCGCGACGAGCTTAGCAAGTAGTAATGTTAAGAGTACGGCTTGTTGATCTTGGAACTGAACGACTTGTTGAATCGTCGATAGACCCGGGCCAAGACTGGTTGGGATTATGACAGCGAGAAAAGCGGTAATGAGTCCTGCGAATAGCAACCGCGTAAGCATTGCGGTGTCTTTTACCGTGTTCATGACGTCTAGCATGAGCTTTTTAAACAGCACGCCGATAATACCAACCGATATACCAAGCAGTATGACAAAGCCAAACTGAGACTCTGGCAATTCTTGCCCTTTCAACAACGTTAACTCGGTGGCGGGACCAAAAATTTGGTCAGTGATAATAGACCCTGCAACGGCTGCTAGCATGACGGGAATAAAGATATGGACTTTATATTCGCGCAGCACGACTTCCATCACCAACACCATTGCCGCCAATGGTGTATTGAAAGATGCTGCTATTGCCGCTGCGATTCCGCATGCAGCAAGTGTACGTACTGCGTTTTTAGGTGTATCAATGTGATAACCTAACCAAGTGCTGGCTGCCGCGCCTAAATGCACAGCCGGTCCCTCTCTTCCGACACTAAACCCTGCCGCCAATGCAATAATACCACCAAAAAATTGATTCACCGTACTACGCCAGGGAAGCATGCCATATTGCTGTTTCATACGATGGATTACGTAAGGGATACCGAGACGAACGCGCTTAGCTCTGGACAGCTTAAATAAAACGAACAAAGCCAGCGCGGCACCAACAGGTAGAGCAAACCGAGAAAAAGTCGGTAAAGGCTGTTGCCAGTGAGTCACATTACCGACAAGATAGGCACTTTGGTCAATAGCAAACCGGAAAACGACAATAAAAAGAGCCGCGACAATGCCACCGAGTAGTCCTAATAAACAGATAGCAACCGTTGTTGTCGGGGCGGCGAGTTGTTTACGCGCTCGTTTAATTATCGCTTGCCGGGAAAATTGCATGTTTTTTGTCCTACACGCAGCTTGCAGGTGAGTGGGTCATTAATACGCACTAACATACCATGAATACCGAGAATAAACAGACGTTAACAAATGATGAAGTTTACAAATCTGCCTAAAAAACTCAAACAGCGTATAGGTCCGCTGGCTTTCTATCTCGGCATCATGTCACTGCTGTGTGTAAGTATTTACTTTTCTTACTGGTTAGGTGGGCGGCTGGCTGACGTTGACGAAAAAACCGTAGCGCAACAAAGCGAACGTCTTGATCAACTTTACCAACAAATTGAAGGTTTAGAATATCAAACCAATGTGTTGAGTGTTGAACTTGATATTGAGCGCTCAGCAAATGAGGAGCTGCAGGCAGAGCTGACAGAGCTGCAAAATGACAACTATGCGCTACGACGAGATGTCGCTTTTTATCAGAAGATTATGGCGCCTGAGCTCGAGCAAGGTGGGGTGGTGATTGAGTCATTTGCGTTAACACCAAATGCCAATAAGCGACACTTCCATTTCTCTCTCGCTCTCTTACAGATTGAGCAGCGGCGACAATTTGTCGAAGGTAATATCACCATCGAATTGCAGGCACGAACCGGTGAAAAAACGGTGAAACGCTATAACTTACTTGAGCTAGCGAATATTGAGCCACGACCTCACGCATTTTCAATGCGCTATTTTAGTTTGCTCGAAGGTGACTTTATTTTACCGGAAGGCGTACTTCCTGAGCACGTCGATGTTAGGGTGACGCTCACTGAGGGTGGACAAGGACAATTGGAACGTCGGTTTTACTGGACACAAAGTATACGCAAGAATCGCTCGCTTGAGTTAGAAAGTAACCAGCAATCTTGACCTTAACGCCCGATATAAGCGAAAATTGCGTATTGAATACGCTCACCAAGGTGATGTTATGGCAGTAGAGCAAGCAATGCCGATCGAGTTCTCAGAACATGCGGCGGCCCAAGTTAAAAAGTTAATTTCCGAAGAAGAGAATCCAAACCTAAAACTTCGTGTGTATGTCACGGGGGGCGGTTGCTCGGGATTTCAATATGGCTTTACCTTCGAAGAGCAGATAAACGCGGGTGATATGCAGATCGATAAGGATGGCGTTACGCTCGTTGTTGACCCTATGAGTTTACAATACTTAGTGGGTGGCGTTGTCGATTACGAAGAAGGTCTACAAGGTTCGCGTTTTTTTGTGAACAATCCAAATGCGACAACGACCTGTGGATGCGGTTCGAGCTTCTCAATTTAGCCAATAGGCTGAATTCATTTCAGCGTTTAGGTAGAATACTCCTATCCATTCCGATTTGAGGGAGTATTATGAGTTTATACGCAAAGCATTTAGAAACGGTTACGCAGCGTTTTGACAAGGCGCTAGAGGACAATCAGTTTGAGTCTGTGTTGGTCTACGCAGGTCAACCGCGCGTTGCGTTTCTAGATGACAACCCCGCACCATATAAAGTAAACCCTCTGTTTAAATATTGGGTACCTGTACTTGAAAGCCCCAAAAGTGCTGTGTTCTACAAAAAGGGTGCCGGTAAGCCAATTGTTTATTTGTTTCAAGCACGCGACTTTTGGCACTCGCAAGCGAAAATCCCAGAAGAAGATTGGCAGCAACACGTTGATTTAAAAATCATCGATAGTTTAGATGCGATGGTTGCCGATCTGGGGAGTGAGCTTGAAAACTCAGCATTTATCGGCGAAGACTTTGCCGAACCGGTCTGTAGCTGGAACGTGAAAGCGCGTAACCCACAGGGCTTGATTGACCATTTGCACTTTCATCGAGCGGTTAAAACTGAATGGGAAGTAAATAACTTACGCGAAGCCAATAAGCTTGCAGCAAAAGCGCATGTCGCAGCTAAAGAAGCCTTCTATGCAGGCAAAAGTGAGCTCGAAATTCATGCGGACTACTTAGCGGCGATGAACTTCCGCGAGTCTCAGGTTCCTTACAATAGTATCGTCGCGTTAAATGAACACCCCGCGATTCTGCACTATGATGTGTACGACACTGAAGCACCTGCTGTGAGCCGGTCGTTTCTGATTGACGCGGGTTCATTATATAAGGGCTATTGCGCTGATATCACACGCACTTACGCGAAAGAAGAAGGTTTTTACGCCGATTTGATTAGCGCCGTCGATGCTGCACAACAAGAGCTCCTGACTGAAATCAAGCCGGGGGTGAGCTATTACGACTTGCACGTGTCGATGCACCATAAAATTGCGGCTATCTTAGAGCAGTTCGACTTTATCACGATTGACGCGGCGTCAGCGTATGAAAAAGGTATCACCAGTGCCTTTATGCCGCATGGTTTAGGTCACTTCATTGGACTACAAGTACACGATGTAGGGGGCTTCTTAAAGAATGATAAAGGTGATAGTTACCCACGTAATGAACGCCACCCATTCTTACGCTTGTTACGCGATGTGGAAGTAGGGCAAGTGTTCACGATTGAGCCAGGCTTATACGTTGTTGACCAGTTGCTTGAGGAGTTCGAAGGTAGCTCAGATATCAATTGGCAACGCGTGGATGAACTTCGTCCATACGGCGGCGTGCGTATTGAGGATAGTATTGTGGTGGGCGAAACCGAGAATGAAAATTTAACGCGTGATGCGTTTAAAGAGCTCGGCGCTGAGTAATACTATGCGTTAACGCGTTTACCTAAAGTAGCCAGCCGACTGGCCCCCGTCACTGCGGGCAGGTTGGCTGGTTTGTTATTGTCAAAACACCATCCTAGCCAAGCAAATGCCATTGCCTCAACGTGTTGAGGCGCGACACCGTATTGGGCACTGTCTGCCAATGTCACCTTGTCGGGTAGGCACTGAGCGATGCGCTCCAGTAAAAACGAATTAAACGCACCGCCACCGCATACAATGAGCTGAGTAGGACTCTCGGGTAACCATTGAAAGCTATCCACAGCACTTTTAGCGGTTAATTCTAGTAACGTGCGTTGCACATCTTGTGGGCGATATGGCTCATCTATAAAGCGCTCCAACCAAGCTAAATTGAAATGCTCCCGACCACTGCTCTTAGGTGGAGAGTTTTGAAAGAATGGATCATTGAGTAGAGCTTCTAACAGCTTGACCTGTAATGTGCCTTGTTGCGCCCATCGACCTTGCTGATCAAACCGTTTCCCTTGGTGACGTTCGATCCACTGATCGAGCAGGGTGTTGGCTGGGCCTGTATCAAAACCAAGCGCGATGCCCTTTTGAGTATCTAAATAGCTGATATTAGCAATACCACCAAGGTTCAGTATTGCAATAGGGGCTCGATGAGTGTTTGTAAAAATAAACTGATGAAAAGCCGGTACTAACGGTGCACCTTGACCACCAAGTGCGAGATCACGGGCACGAAAATCAAAAATAACCGGTAGGCCTACTTGAACTGATAACCAATCGGCATCATTGAGCTGAATGCTATAGCCGACCTGTCCGCTGTGCTTTGGAGGAGCATGCCAAAGCGTTTGACCATGGCTGGCAACGGCTGAAATTGCTTGCTTTTCGACTTTAGCCTTCTCGATCAGTTGCAACGTAGCGTCAGCACATAACGCTGCGTATTCGCGAGCAAGGTATTGATAATCGGTAACGGATAGATCAGGACGACAGGCGTTTTCGAGCCGTTGCTTTAGCTCGTTTGGAATGGAAACTGCGTGTGCATCAATAAATTGAACTCTATCGGGTTTGATGTCACATAGCACTGCATCAACAGCGTCCATGCTGGTGCCGGACATCAAACCAATATACAAGCTCATCAGCGCATTGCCAGATAGATTCGCTTGTTGTCGTTGAGTACCGCAACGAGTTGTTGGGCGTGTGCTCTAAATGCTGGCAGCTCCGACTCTGAAAGCGATTTAGCTTTTGGCAACTCCACGGTACGTGGATTACGGTGTACGCCATTAACTAAGAATTCATAATGTAAATGAGCACCCGTCACACGACCTGTAGAACCCACTCGACCTATAATCTGCCCCTGTGAAACGCGGTCGCCCGTTTTGACATGTTTACGACTCAAGTGAAGATACTTAGTAACGTAACGCTCACCATGCTGAATAAACACATAGTTACCATTGAGTGAGTTATAGCTTGCCTTTATTACGCGACCGTCACCGGCGGACATGACCGGCGTCCCAACCGCCGCTACATAGTCGGTCCCATTATGAGGACGTACTCGACCCGTGACGGGATGCAGTCGACGCGGATTAAAGTTTGAGCTCACGTATGTGAAGTTGACCGGTGAACGCAAGAAAGTTTTGCGCATCGCACGACCTTCCGGTGTGTAATAACGACCATTTTCCGCGTTCAATACAGCTTGAAAAACTTCGCCCTGATTAACAAACTCGGCCGCTAGAATTTTGCCATAACCAACAAACTCACCGTCGACGAATTCGCGCTCGAATAATACGCTGAACTCATCTCCTTTACGGAGATCGAGTGCAAAGTCGATATCCCAACCAAAAATATTCGCGACGCTCATGATCTGGTTATCGGTCATTCCCGCGTTCATCGCAGCGCTCCAGAAGCTGCTATCGATGACAGCATGAGCAAACTCCGTACGCGTCTCTACTTCGCGCGTTTCGATCTCAGATACAAAGTCTTCGTTCTGGCGTGTGATAATTAAGGTTTGCAAACCGCTAATATGATGAACCAATTGCACGAGCTCGTCGTTGCTATCGGTTGCAATGCGGAGCTCATCGCCGGGATGCATATTGCGTAATTTTTTCGCCTCGCTACCCGAATGCGTTACGCGATAAAGTTGCTGTGCGGAAAAGCCCAGCGTATCAAATATCTTAGCTAAACTATCGCCACTTTTAACCACGTAGGTTTGCCAGAAAAGTTCAGGCTGTTGATTATCGACTTGTTGCTCGGGCTCAAAAACGAGATCAAGCTGATAGCGTTGACCCGGCAAAAGCTGCTCTGGCTTTGTGCTATTTTTAGAAGCAGTTGCTTGTTCGGTTGGCACGAACAGCAACAAGAATAACAGCGCACTCACAGAGCTGATTAGCACTCTATGGGAGCGAGGTAAATCAACGATAAACTGTTTGATTTTATGTACTGCTTGGACATTCATTTGGTTGCGCACTTCGTTATTTGTTTAAACTTCGCTCAAGGCGATTTTCTTGAGGATAATATGAAAAATTCAAGAATACCAGTATTAAAGAGGTTAAAACAGGGCTATAAATGGCGTAAACTAACACTTTTACACTTTATTCACGACGTAGGAGATTGGCTCAATGACCCCTCAGGTGGCCGAAGCAATAGCAGAAATTACACGCGGTGCCGATGAAGTCCTTATCGAGAGTGAACTTGCTGACAAGCTAGAGCAGGGTAAACCTCTGATTATCAAGGCAGGCTTTGATCCGACCGCACCGGATCTTCATTTAGGCCACACGGTCTTAATTAATAAGCTGCGTGTATTTCAGGATTATGGCCATAAGGTGGTTTTCCTCATTGGTGACTTCACCGGGATGATTGGTGATCCGACGGGCAAAAACGTTACGCGTAAACCGTTAACGCGAGAGGATGTTCTGGCAAACGCGGAAACTTACAAAGAGCAAGTTTTTAAAATTCTCGATCCGACGAAAACAGAAATTCGCTTTAATTCAGAGTGGATGAATAATCTCGGCGCCGATGGCATGATCAAGCTAGCAGCGCGCCAGACTGTGGCCCGTATGTTAGAGCGAGATGATTTCAAGAAGCGCTATCAGGCCAATCAGTCTATCGCGATCCATGAGTTTTTGTATCCTCTTGTGCAAGGATGGGATTCTGTCGAACTTAAGGCCGATGTTGAAATGGGGGGTACCGATCAGCGTTTTAACTTGTTGATGGGACGCGAGCTTCAGAAAGAAGAAGGACAGCGCCCTCAAACGGTCATCATGATGCCTTTACTCGAAGGGCTCGACGGCGTTCAGAAAATGTCGAAGTCATTGAATAACTATATTGGTATTACTGAGCCCGCTAATGAGATGTTCGGCAAGGTCATGTCGATATCAGATGAACTGATGTGGCGTTACTTTGAGTTATTGAGCTTCCGTCCGTTGGAACAAGTCGAAGACTTTAAACAGCAAGTCGCTAATGGTGAAAACCCGCGTAATATCAAAGTTCTTCTAGCTAAGGAAATCATTGCGCGCTTCCATGATGAAGAAGCAGCAGATAAGGCGGAGCAGGACTTTATCCAGCGGTTCCAGAAAAATGCGATACCGGATGATATCAAAGAAGTTGAGGTCACCGTTGGAGACGATGGTATCGCCATTGGCAACGCCTTGAAGGAGGCGGGGCTGGTATCGTCAACGTCTGATGCGATGCGTATGATTAAACAGTCGGCCGTCAAGCGGGATGGTGAGAAAATCACTGACACGAAACTGATGTGCACAAAAGAAGATTCAGGCGTATATCAAGTCGGCAAGCGCAAATTTGCTAAAATTATCTTTGTTTAATTCGCGATGGCGATAAAAAAAAGGCTTGCCCACTGGGCAAGCCTTTTTTGGATAATCACCTAATTTAAACGGTGAAGCTCTTAATTGAGTCTTGTAATTCATCTGCCAACTTGGCAACTTCATTGGATGCCTGCGCTGTTTGTTTCGAACCCGACGCGGTTTGTTCTGCAATGGATACGATGGCTTCCAGACGCTCACTGATATCATGCGCCGTACGGCTTTGCTCTTGCGCTGCACTGGCAATGTGAGTGCTGCTATCCGCCGCTTGATGCACTGACTCGGTGATTGCATTGAGTGCTGAAGCGGCCTCGTCGGTCTGCTGTACACTTTGCTCCGCCTGTGCCCGACCGCGCTCCATCACTTCGACAGCACGTTGAGAGTCGGTTTGCAGAGATTCGATCATACTTTGAATTTCTTCAGTCGACTCTTGAGTTCGACTCGCCAACGTGCGCACCTCGTCGGCAACGACTGCAAATCCGCGTCCTTGCTCACCCGCACGCGCTGCTTCAATAGCCGCGTTGAGCGCTAATAGGTTGGTTTGGTCAGCAATACCGCGGATCACATCCAAAATACCGCCGATATTTTTACTGTTTTCAGAAAGCTGATTGATGACCGAAGAGGCACCTTCTATTTCTTTCGCGAGCTGTTCAATTGTAGCGCGGTTCTGTTCTGAAATACCGCGTACTCGTTTAGCTTCTTGGTCGGAATGTTGGATTTCAGCTAACGCTTGGTCGGCGCCACTTGCCATTTCACTCGCCGTGCTATTCATTTCTTGAGTTGCTGTTGCAACTTGCTCGATTTGACTGCGTTGTTCTTCAATCGCGTGTGTGGTTTGATCCGAGACGCTTGAGGACTCTTCCGCTGCCGTTGCCAACTGTGTTGCTCGATTCGCAATACCTTCGATCAGTTTACGCAGGTTGTCGGTTAGCTTATTGGTATTCTCAGCGAGCGTACCAAACTCATCTTGCGAATCATATGCAACACGCTCAGTAAGATTTCCCTCGGCCATAATATTGAGCATGTGGTTTACTTTGCCGAGCGGGTTGCTGATGCTTCGGACGGTTACCCACGATATCACGACGGCAAGCGCAATAGATACAATAGTTAAAATGCTATTTATCCAGCTTGAGGTCGAGATGGATGACTCAACATTAGTGCGTGTTTCGTCAGCGATGCTACGCACAGCAGCTTGTAGTTCATTTGCTAACTCAATCAACCCATCCAATTCTTGTTTCGATTGAGCTAACGTTTGTTGTTCGACATCACGTGTTTTCAAACGCGCGACAATGTTATCTGGGTAAGACCCCGCGCCTTGCAAATTGCTCAGAGCACCGCGAATAAGAGTAAGTCCGTCATTGACCAATTTTTCGTTATCACTCGTTACCGCAGACTCCAAGCTGTCTAAACGTGGGCGCAGTGAATCGATATTGATTCCGATCTCGCTCTGAATTACTTCTGCGCGATCAATTGCATCTGCTTTACTTAAATCGTACATCAGTGTTACTAACGACGATAAAGATGATTCTATGGAGCGTGCTAGCTGTTTAACCTCAGGCACACCTGACATGTCTGAGGTATCAAGCATCATGATTGATGCGTCATCAATATTAAATGCGATGTCGTCTAACTGAGCTTTTGCCGTTTGCTCTAGCTCTAAATATTTGCGTTGCTGTGCGAATAGATTGTCTATCGAGTCGACATACTTATTGGCATCGGTTTCTAGTCGCTCAACGAGCTTCGAATAACCTTCGCCTCGAATTAAGTTCATGGTTTGATCAAGCGAATTCGAAAACTGTTGTCTTGTGCTGGAGAAGCTTTGAGTGTGGCTTTGGAGCTGATCTAATGACTCATCGTAATACGTTTCACTTTGCAGAGCGCCGAGCTGCAATACGTCGACTTTAAGACCCGCTACGCTTTCTAGGGCAGGAACTGCCTTATCATTTAAACGTTCAACCGATGAGCCTATACTGTTAATGTTAAACAGTGAGCTCAAACTGATCACAAGCAAAAGCAAAGTAATCAGTGCGAAGCCACCAATAACTCGCATTGCAACAGTCATTTTCATAAGATAGTCCTCAGCATCGCTACAACTACAGTTGGGACAGAGCAGGCTGTGTAAAGTATTTCGCTTCCTCTAAATGAAAAAGCGTCATGTGTTGACCCCAAACACAACCTGTGTCTAAACCAATATATTTCGTATTTTGAGTTTCTCCCATGAGTGCCGCCCAGTGTCCGAAAACAATGCGGTCATTACTATGGGACAATTCAAACCAGGGTTTCCACTGAGCGTCCGTGTCTATTCGTGGATGGTTTTTTCGGTGAAAGTCCAGCTCACCGGTTTTGCTACAAAAACGCATGCGCGTAAACGCATTGATTATAAATCGGTATCGGTCAAATCCACTAAGACTTGAGCGCCAATTGCTAGGTTGATTAGAAAACATATGGTTTACAAACCGCGGCATGTCATCACTGGTTAGTAACTGTTCAACTTCGTTTGCATGCTCAGCCGCCTGCTGAGTTGACCAAAGCGGATAGACGCCAGCATGGCATAACAACGTGTTGTGGTGCTTGAAATGATGTAGTAATGGTTGCTGACGGATCCAGTCGATATAATCAAGTCGTCTAGACGATGAAATAACAGCCTCTAATTTGTCCTTTGGATTCACTTCGCGCGCACCCAACAGGATAGCTAATAAATTCAGATCATGATTGCCAAGTACCGTGTTTACAGAAGAGCCGCTATTAAGGAAGAAATCTATCGAAGCTTTTGAGTCAGGCCCTCGCGCAACGATATCACCAACGCACCACAGTGAGTCCGATTTATGGGAAAAGCCTACCTGATTCAGTAGCTCCATAAGTTCGGAATAACAGCCTTGGATATCACCAACTATATATGTCGCCATCGATCTAATGAATAATATTGGGAATGGCTAAACGAAATGAGGGAATTGGCACCTTAAACTGTTCACCTTGCTCAGAAAACATTAAGTAATGACCCTCCATCATGCCGACTGGAGTCGCAATAACAGTACCGCTGGTATAACTAAATGACTTTCCTGGCGCAATCGTTGGCTGCTGGCCAATGACCCCTTCACCAGCGACGCGGGTGATTTTGCCTTCAGCATCAGTAATACGCCACTCTCGACTTTTAAGTGTCACGTCTTGGGCGGCGTTATTACTAATTTTTATGGTATACGAAAACACATATTGGCCCTGATTAGGGTTAGATTGAGCCGCAATATATTGCGTAGAAACTTCGATATGGACTTGTGTTTTTACCGTCATAAGGACTTCTGATTATCCGTCAGCCAATCCGATATTCTACAATAGTCAGCAACTGTGAGTGTTTCTGGGCGAGCACTCGGGTTAATGCCTAGTGCCTCTAATTGCGTATCATCAATGAGCTTTTTAAGGTTGTTTCTAATTGTTTTACGTCTTTGATTAAAAGCTGTCAAACATAACGACTGCAATTGTTGAACATCCTTTACAGGCGTTGGGCTCTTCACGTAGGGTCGCAAACGCACAACAGCTGATTCAACTTTAGGCGGTGGAGTAAATGCTTCAGGTGGCACATCCAATACTTTTTGAACCTCGCAGCGTTGTTGCACACTCACGCTGATACGACCATATGTTTTACTGCCAGGCTCAGCTGTTAATCGATCAACCACTTCCTTTTGTAACATGAAGTGCATATCCTCGACATAATCGCTGAACTTTAACAAATGAAAAATGAGAGGTGTCGAAATATTATAAGGTAGATTACCAAACACGCGTAGTTTTTGCTCAGGAGAGGCGAACGCTTTAAAGTCGATTTTCATGGCATCGCCACGAATGACGTCCAAATGCTGACTCAAAAACGGATGGGTCTCTAAGCGGTCGGCGAGATCTCTGTCTAACTCTACAACGTGAAGTTGCTGGCACCTTTCTGCCACTGGCTCGGTTAATGCTGCTAGGCCTGGTCCTATCTCAACTAAATTTTCACCCGGCTGTGGATGAATCGCATCGACAATTGATTCGATAATGTGTTCATCATTTAGAAAGTTTTGACCAAATCGCTTTCGCGCTCGGTGACCTAAGTGAGTTTTGCTCATAATTTTGAGTTATTTACCATATCAATTGCTGTCTTTATGGCGAGTTGACAGCTACCTGAGTTAATCGCTGGACTGCCTGCCATATCCAATGCCGTACCATGGTCGACTGATGTTCGAATATAAGGTAATCCGAGTGTAATATTCACCGCTTTGCCAAAGCCTTTATATTTTAACACAGGTAGACCTTGATCGTGGTACATCGCAACGACAGCTGACGCCGACTCCAAGTACTTGGGCTGAAAGACTGTATCAGCAGGGTAAGGGCCAGACACCGTCATTCCCCTAGTTTGTAAGGACCTTATTACGGGCGCAATAATTGCTTCTTCCTCATGCCCGAGATGACCTCCCTCGCCCGCATGCGGATTCAATCCGCAAACTAATATGTTGGGTTGCTCCTCTCCAAATTTTTGTCGCAAATCCGCGTCCAAGATCGTGATAATCTTTTCTAGACGTTCAGGTGTAATCGCTTTTGATACGTAAGCAAGCGGAATGTGAGTGGTTACTAACGCAACGCGTAATCCTTCTGTTGCCAGCATCATTACAACATCAGGACAGTCTGCTTTATTCGCAAAAAACTCGGTATGACCAGAGAAAGCGACACCTGCTTCGTTAATAATACCTTTGTGTACAGGCCCGGTAACGATAGCGTCAAACTCTCCGCTTAAATTACCATCCGAGGCAATGGATAGGGTCTCAACAACGTATTGACCGTTAGCAACGTTCAGCGCTCCAGCAATTGCGGTTTCAGCAAGGGGAACGTGTTTTATAAGCAACTGACCTGGTTGCATTGGCGACTGAGGGCGGGCGCCCTCATAGGGAATGAGTTCAAGTGGCAGGTTGAGTTCCGTGGCTCGTTGTTTGAGTAAGCCTGCATCCGCAATGGCAACAATATCTGCTTGCCAATGCTGTTGTGCCATCATAACGGCTAAATCGGGACCTACCCCGGCGGGCTCGCCGGGGGTAAAAGCGAGTAATGGTCGCATTTTACTTGGCTACGACGCGAACATAAGCACGATCGCGCATTTCTTGTCGCCACGTGTCCACTTCTTCTCGATACTTGCGCGAGAATAGCATTTGGTATGCCTTGTCGCGTTTACTTTCCTGCGTGGCATTGAGCGTGCGGCGATCAGTTACCTCTACAATATGCCAGCCAAATTGGGTGCGGAAAGGTTCGCTGATCACACCTTTTTCCAACGTACTGACGCGTTGTTTGAATTCTTCGGCATACCGATCTGGACGTGACCAACCTAAGTCCCCTCCGCGTGATGCGGACCCTGGATCAGCGGAGTGCTCTTTCGCCAATTCGGCAAATGTTTTTTCACCACTTAAGATTTGCTCACGAAACTGAGCAAGCATTTCTTTGGCTTTGTTATCCGATAAAATCACTGATGGCTTAATAAGAATATGTCGCGCTTTGACTTCCTGTACTTCGACGACTTGCTCGCCTCGCTTATCTGCGACTTGTAAAATATGAAAGCCCACGCCGCTGCGGATAGGGCCAATAATTTCACCTTTTGATTTACCTTTTACGACCTCTGCGAACAATGTCGGCATGGAATTCTCAGTCATCCAGCCAAGATCACCGCCGTCTAGCGCATTTGAGCCTGACGATGAACGAATAGCAAGTTGCGAAAAGTCTTCACCTTCCTCGAGGCGATCGATGACGGCTTGCGCTCGACGTTTGGCCGCTTCCTGCTTTTCATTCGGTGCGTCAGAGTCAACACCAATCAAAATTTGGCGTAAACGGTACTCTGTAGGTGAAGCGTCATTTTGCTCAATCAAGTTGACTAAATTCTCTACTTCTTGTGGCGTGACAGAAACACGTCTCTGAACAGCGGCTCGCTCAACTTGGCTCGTGATTATCTCAGTTTTAATCTGCTCGCGAAATGCCGGCCAGCTTTGCCCAGAGTTAATTGTATTCTCGCGCAGCTCGTCGACACTCATGCCGCGATCCTGCGCTATCCTCGAGATTGCTTGGTCAAGCTGAGCTTCCGATACCTCAATACCCATGCGTTCCGCCATCTGCAGCTGAAGCTCCTGCTGGATCAAGCGTTCGGTCGCTTGCGTGCGTAGCACCTTGTCTGATGGTGCATTAGCCGATGAGAAGTTTTCGGATTGTTTTACTTGTTTTATAAGCTGCTCAATTTGGCTTTCTAAAATAACGCCATCGTCGACAATAACTGCCACGCGGTCCAGCACTTGTTGTGCATGCGCCACCGTTGCGGTTATGCACATCATCAACGCGATACTGACTGATGTGCTGAATTTAACTAACTGTTTCATTATTTGTACCACTAGTTACTTAAGTAAAAAGGTCGTCTGTAGCCGTAAATGCTTTTCTCTAACATTTCGATCAGACTGCTTCCGTCGCTTGAAAGGCCGCTGATGATAAACTGTAAGCTAACACCGTTGTCAAATTCGGGTGCCGCAAACGTGCTTTGCATCATACCAGCGTTTGCCGCTCCAGCCATAGCAGGCTCTAAATTCAGGTTGATTCGACGGTACGCACTTACACGTAGCGCCCAACAACAACTGCTGTACTGCACCCCAAGAATGGCATCATTGGTGCGGCGATTTACCAAATCATAGTAAATGTTAGCAGCGACCTGCCATTGGTTATTAATTTCCCAAACCGCTTGCGCGCCGACTTGTTCAATATCGCTATTTAAAATATTGGTTGCTTTACGATGATTCACTTGAAGCAAGTTTTTATTGTCAAAGCGATATTCTAAAGCGGTCTGACTCTTTCGTGTTTGATTTAGTTCCGTATCGTATTGTAACGCGCTCTTGATACTCCAATGAGGGGTAATCGCCCATGTTAAGTCGGCAACCCATTCTGTATTGCTGGATGTCCGCGAGGTATTTTGCTGCAATAGCTCGGTCCGACTTTTATCAAAATAATAAATTTGGCCAAACGCAAAGCGCAACAGTTCACGCTCGCGCTTATCAAAAATGCTTGTTGTGGCACCATAGGTTATTTGATTCGCTTCTGCAATGCGGTCTAAACCGGAATAGCGCTGGGCGCGGAACAGGCCGTAATAATCGTCTTGCATCAGCGATGTATCATAGATGCCGATATTAGACTGGTCTTTGTAAGGGACGTAGAGGTATTGAAGTTGTGGTACCAATGTTTGGCGGTATGCGTCAACGCCGTCGCCGTCAAAAAAGCGCTCTAGGTGCAGGCGACCTCTTAAGCGAGCTCTTGGCAACGCGCGCGACACGGACTCTTCGAGCTCAGGGCTTGTCCCTTGTTGACGATAGTGCGTATATAAATAAGTGATTTCAGCTTCACCATCGTAAGCAGGCGCTTCGAGCGCGTAACTTAAGCTGGGTTGAAGGTGGGCGCGTGTCGCGTATACGTTTGAATCGTCTTGGCTTTGAAAGTAGGTGAGTTCGCTTTCGATCGCCCAGTTAAAGCCCGTGTATGCACCTTCATCGTAACGCATTGAAATTTGTGGCAGTGTTCTAAACGGGCTTTGATATTGCCCTAATAGTTCGTAGTCTTCAGCACGGATGCGTGCAAAAAAGTTATCCTTTAAATAATCAACTTGCGCCACACGGTACAAGTGGGTGTCTGCTCGCCCCGCAAAATCACTACCAAAATCATTGAGATAGTTGTCATCACTGATTTGCGTTGCGTCCACATAGGCGCGCCAGTGCTCGCCGAGTTGCGCTTGCTGATCAATATGCCATAAATAGCGATCGGCGTTATCGAGTCGAAGTGAGTCGCTTTGAAGGTACTCAAGATTGATTTGACCACCATAGCTATCGGTTAGAAAGCGGTACTCTGTTTTTAACATTGTCCCGCGCTTACTAATGTATACGGGAGCAAGCGTTGCATCCATATTCGGCGCAATATTAAAGTAATAAGGGACTTCTACCTCAAGGCCACTGACAGATGAGGTATCAATGGTCGGATAAAGAAACCCTGTTTTACGTTTATCGTTAACTGGAAACGTAAAATACGGTAAATAAATAACGGGGATATCGAACAACTCAACTTTAGCGCCCCATGCCTCACCAAAGTCTTCTGATTGACTGATTTCGATTCGATCAGCAGTCAGTTTCCAAGCCGGATCTGTCGTTGGACAGGTCGTGAAACTTGAAGAAAACAGATTGACGTGCTGCTCAGATAAACGCAGTAGCTGGGCTTCGCCACGCGCTTGTGTGGTTTTCATTCGATATTCAGTATCGCGTAATTCGGCGGTTGCTGAAACGCCATTATAATTAAACGATTGACCTTTGACTTGAATATAACCGTCAGAAAACAGAACGCCTTGATTCGCATCGATGGTTTGTTTTTCTTGATTGATCCGTGCAGACTCAGTGAGAAGCCATTGACCATCCTGACGGATACTCACGTTACCAGAGAATAACGCTTCGCCATTGTTGCTGACATTGGAGTTATCAGAGTGGACTAATATGCTACCAGGGAGTTGTGCAGAAACGTCGAAGTCGGGTTCTTCGAAACGCCACTGATTATAGCGGGCTGAGCACACATTAGTAAGCTCCTGCTGAGCAGAAACTGACGCGCTGAGTAAGGTAAATAAGACAGCGGACGTTTTGGCAACTTTGTAACGCAATGGCAAGATACTAATCCGTTTTGAGTTGTTAATTAATGATTAGAGACAAGCTTGGTATAATAAAGCAAATCTGCGTATTCTGCTATTTTAGTACGCATAAATAGAGATTAAATTTGCCAAATAATGGCACACAGAGGGGGCATTTTGGAAGATTCTCGTGAGATTGGTCTGGCAGCATGGTGTGAGGCGCAGACGGGGTATCCTCAAACGCAACTGGAAGTGGTTTCTGGTGATGCGAGTTTTAGGCGCTACTTTCGAGCTTCAGATGGTCAACGTAGCTTAATTGCTGTTGATTGCCCACCCGATAAAGAAGATATGCGCCCTTTTCTTCTCGTAGCGGACGCTTATCAAGCGGCAAATATTCCCGTGCCGCTGGTATTGAACGTTGATTTGAAGCAGGGATACATGTTGCAGACAGACTTGGGCCACACGGTACTATTGTCGAAACTCCAAGCGCAAAACGCACGCCAATACTATGATCAAGCGCTTTCGATTTTGCCACGAGTTATGGGTGTGACGGCAACAGCGGAAGGCGATTTACCCCGCTTTGACCGAGCATTGTTAGATCGCGAACTGGCATTGTTTAAAGATTGGTTGTTGATGCAGCACCTCGATCTTGACTGGGATGATCGCGACGACGAACTATGGTCTGAATTCTGCGAGCTGATAGTGAGTAATGCATTTGCTCAGCCACAGGTTGGTGTGCACCGAGATTATCACTCCCGCAACTTGATGGTGACGCCTAAAGGGCTTGGTGTTATCGACTTTCAAGATGCGGTTATCGGGCCGATTACCTATGACGCGGTCTCGCTACTGAGAGATTGTTACATTGAGTGGCCTGATGACTTAGTCGATGAGCTATCTCAACGGTTACGGAGCCAACTGCAGGAGGATGGGCTACTAAGTGCAGATGTTGAGCCAGAACAGTGGCAACGCTGGTTCGACTGGATGGGACTTCAGCGGCATACGAAAGCCGCAGGAATTTTTGCCCGACTAGCGCACCGTGATGATAAAACCGGTTACTTGAAAGACGTGCCTCGTACATTAGGCTATCTGAGTAAAGTCAGTGCACGTTATCCGGAATTAAGTAACTACCACCAATGGCTGACCCAACGTATTATACCCAAATGGGAAAACTCATGAGAGCGATGATACTGGCCGCAGGTCGCGGAAAGCGTATGCAACCTCTGACTAATTTGACCCCAAAACCACTTTTAACCGTCGCGGGCAAACCTTTGATCGAATACATCATTGAAAAGTTGGTGGGGGCTGGGGTCTCGCAAATTGTGATTAATCATGCTTGGTTAGGGGGGCAAATTGAGTCTCAGCTTGGCGATGGCTCACGTTGGGGCGTGAAGATTATTTATTCTCCCGAACCTGACGGTGGGTTAGAAACAGCGGGCGGCATCATTAATGCTCTACCGATGCTGGGAACAGCGCCTTTTTGGGTCATTAATGGCGATATTTTTATCTCATCCGACTTAACAGACTTGCCAACTCAACTTGAGACGAACGACTTGGCTCACCTATTACTCGTCGATAACCCTGAACATAATCTAAGTGGCGACTTTGCCTTGCAAGATGGCCGGGTAATAGCCCAGTCTCCCGAGCAGACTGGACTTACGTTCGCCGGCATTGGCTTATATGACCCCGCATTTTTTGCCGGTTACGGCGATGGGTATAGGCCATTAAAGCCCTTGCTGCTCGATGCCATTAATCAGAGCAAAGTGGCGGGGAGTCTCCTAAAAGGTGCCTGGACGGATGTGGGAACGCCAACGCGTTTGAGTCAGTTAAATCAAGAAGTAGAGGAAACATAATGATTTGGGGAAAGGTGATTGGTGCGCTAGCGGGCTATCTGTTTTTGCGATTGCCTGGAGCTATCATCGGCGTATTAATCGGACACTGGTTTGATCGAGGAATGGCTCAGGACTTTGCCAGCCGTGGTGGTTTTGGGCAATTTATGAGTGGCAAACGTGATGCTGATAAAGATGCATTATTTTTATATACCCTGTTTGCAGTGATGGGACATCTTGCTAAAGCAAAAGGACGCGTGACCGAGCGAGATATTGCACAAGCATCGGAACTGATGGACCGATTCCGACTCGATTCTGAAGCGAGAGGAGAGGCGCAAGAGGCGTTTCGAGAAGGGAAGCAGGCGACTTTTCCACTGGAAGATACGATGAAGCGGTTTAGGGAGTCATTTTATGGCAACCGTGAGGTATTTCAGGTCTTTATGGAACAGTTGATGGCTTTGGCTCTTAATGACGGTGTACTTGATCGAGGTGAGCATGAAGTCCTTGTTAATGTTGGTAAAGCGCTGGGTTTCAGGCGGTTTCAGATTGATCAGTGGCTTGCGATGCAGAAAGCCGCATTTAGGTTTCATCAACACCGTTCGCAAGGAAACGCGGGGAGCCAACAGGCTAAGCCGTCGCGTAATGAACTTCAAGATGCATATGAAGTGTTAGGAGTGAAGCCAGAACAGTCAGATGCGGAGATTAAAAAAGCGTATCGCAAGCTGATGGCGCGCCATCATCCTGACAAGCTTGCGTCAAAAGGATTGCCGGAGCATGTGATGAAAGAAGCACAAAAACGCGCCCAGGATATCCAGTCAGCCTATGAAGCAATCAAAAAACACCGTGACATACGGTAGCTATTAAAAGCCATGGAATTTAAACCAACCTTGAATGACACTCTTTAGTTCGTTGGCGGCTTCTGGGGGACGGGTCAATAAGCTACGCGGTCGATAGCTTAATTGTTGATATTTTTGGCTAAGTGTTTCATGCATAGACCATTGCTTAACGACCCATCGGTTGGCTGAAGCTGATTTAATATCAAGTACCGGGAAGGTGAGCTTAGCGATTTTGGTGCCTAGGACTCGATTAAGTGCTGGCTGCGGCAGATACACATCCAACAAGATGACCGCATCGGGTGCGGCTGAAGGATTTTTATTGATCCAATCAATCCAGAGTGCACCACTGATTCCCTCAACAAGCCAGACAACGAAACCAGGGTGCTGGCTCACTTTTTCATTCAGTGCTTCAAGGCGCTTAAATAACGCGGCTCTATAAGGATCCAGTGCGTTATCATCGGGCTGAGTAAACTCAGAGTCAGGGGTGTGATGCGCTAACGAGGTGGGTTGGATAAGCATACTCGGTGGTGTCAGTCCCCAACTACGCCAACCCATCTTCGACGCTTCGTGATAACTGGATTTAATGAGCGAAGATTGCAAGGGGTGTAGACCCCAGTCCGGCAAGGCAACAAATTGCCCTCGTTCGAAGCTTCTTAATGGCTCAAGTTGCAGTGCTAAATACTGTACGTCTTTCTCTGTCGCGTCTTTGAGCCAGACGATCTCGTCAGGGGGGACGAAACGAGCACGATCATCCTGTCCGTGTGAAATAACAGACCAGCATATGACAAACAACAGGATGGCAACGCGCATAATATTCATGCTTTGTTATCGTCATAAGACGGAAATTCTTTAAACTTTAGCTAAAACGGGCAGGGGCTGGTGAAGGTTAGCGTTTGCTCGGTCTGAGGGTGTGTAATACGCAGTTCAAATGCATGTAGGAGCAGTCGTTCAGCCGCCTGAAAAGCGGCTGAGTGTGCATAAAACTTATCACCTAAAATAGGACAGTTTAATGCCAACATGTGCACCCGTAGCTGATGTGAACGGCCTGTGTAGGGTGATAGTTTGACAGTGCATCCCTGAGCTTGACGTTTTAGCACTCGGTAAAAGGTTTGACTGGGCTTGCCATTGAAAAAGTCGACTTGTTGCTTCGGTCGATTAGGCCAGTCGCAGCTAAGTGGTAAATCGATACAGCCATTGTCAGCGGGCAATGCTCCCCACACTTTTGCCAAGTAGGTTTTCTTTGGAGTTCGTTGTTGAAACTGTCTACTTAGGTGGCTTTGCGCGGCTTTACCAAGCGCAAACACCATCACACCCGATGTGGCCATATCTAGCCGGTGTACTAACTTGATATCAGGAAATATGCGAGCTAGGCGAGTGTAAACGGAATCTCGATGTTCGAGTAATTTCCCTGGTACGCTAAGCAGTCCTGCGGGCTTATCGACCACAACCAACGCATTATCTCGATGTATTATCTTGAGATAAGGGTTGGTTGGTGGTTGATAGTGAAGCAGTGCCATTAGTGATGATTGACCAAAATACGCACGGCAAACAACGAAAGCTGCGGTTGTTTTAGCGCTTCTAATAAGGTTTGCTGGCGCATTTTGATAGCTTCAATTTCAGATTCGCGTACGGAAGGATTGCGCTGCTGTAGTTTGGTCAGACGTTCAAGTTCCTTTCCTAAGTTTTCACTGATACGCGAACCGATAGCAGCGCTTTGTTGCTCTAACCAAGCTTCAGCAGAGCTACGCGCTACTTCTAAGTGCGACTTAGTGATATCACGCAACTGCTTTAAAATTTGCCGTGAGGTTTTTTTATCCATAAAGTCGGCTTGCTTGGTTAATGCATCGCGTGGCACTTTGCTCGTCAGTTCCCGCCCTTGACTATCAAGCAATATACGATGGTTCTGAAGCGGGAAGAACTCCTGAGCTACCGCGCTTTGGGGGGCGTTAATCTGTGCACTAAAGTCAACCTCCATGAACCAGGCGCCCTCAGGCAGCGCTTTATTATTTAGCTTAGTAACGCAGACGCTACCGAAGTCTTGCTGGGTCACTATATCCAAGGCCTCTTGCACGTGAGGGTGGTCCCAACTTAAGAATTCGATATCCTCGTAATTAAGTGCCGTGGTGCGGTCAAAGGTGATGGTCATCCCTTCTTCTTGCAGGCCTGGAATAGCCTCGACGCGCATATGCTCGCTCGGTTTAACGAACACTCGGTTTTCGTCGAGTTCTTCGATATCGATACCAAAGCGCTCCCAGAATGTAGTCATAAACTCATCCAGAGTTGATACGTCGCTGCTTTCTTCTATAGCCGCGATTACCGATTCAGCCTGTTCTGGACGGCATGCATTTAACTCTTGTAGTTTATCGCGACCCGCTTCAACCTCGGACATGAGTTGCTGATGTAACTCTGCACTCTGCTGCAGCACTTCTTTCGGAAGCGGCTGGCAGCTTAGCAAAGCCTTTTTAATCTGCTGAGAAAAGTCGTCATACATGCGGCGTCCGACGGGGTTACATTGTTCGAATGCATTCATCGTGTGATACCAAGGCAGTAAAATGCCCTCGTCGGAATCTTCGGTGTACGGCAGGTAGATCGCGATATCATGGGTTTGTCCGATACGGTCAAGGCGTCCTATCCGTTGCTCAAGTAAGTCTGGGTTTTCAGGTAAGTCGAATAATACGAGTTGATGCACAAACTGAAAGTTCCGCCCCTCGCTACCTATCTCTGAGCACAATAAAATCGGGCTGCCATTATCATCGTCGGCAAAGAACTCGGCAGCGCGGTCGCGTTCAAGTAATGACATCCCTTCGTGGAAAACGGCAGCGTTTATCCCCTCAAGCACACGCAATGCTTCAGCGAGCTCATTTACCGTTTTCGCGCCGTGGCAAATAAGCAACGTCTTGTCATCCCGGTTACCTTTTATATGGTCAATAAGCCAAGTCACACGGGGGTCGCCAAGCCACCAAGGTTCACGCATGTCATCCTCGGGCTCAGGTAGTTTAACCGGGTGAAATTGACGTGCTGGGAATCCACCGACATTTTGACGGCGGTTTCTAAACATAACCCGGCCTGTGCCGTGTTCATCAAGAAGTTCGTCGAGTTCCTCTCCTTTAAGCTCCGTCGCTTTATCTGCCAGTTCGCGATAATGAGTTTGCTCCTCCTCAAACGCGCTAAAATCGTTAAAGCGGTCTGGGTCAAGTAACTGCAAACGCTTAAAGTGTCCCTCGTTACCTTCTTGCTCAGGTGTTGCGGTTAATAACAATAAGCCTGGGATGGCTTTCGCTAGCTGAGCAAAGTGTTCATAGCCCGGTGTACTGTCATTAAGGTGATGGGCTTCGTCGACCACCAACATGTCAAATTCGGCACCCATGAGTGCGTCATGCCACTGTTCATCGTGTAGGATTTTGTTGTTGATAATCACTAATTGTTCAGTAGAAAATGGATTATCACTATCGAGTTGCGCTTCTCGGATTCTGGCTTCATCAAACACACTGAAATCAAGCGCAAATCGGCGCTTCATCTCAACAAGCCATTGGTGACGGAGGCTATCGGGTACGGCAATTAGTATACGTTGGCTACGCCCCGTGACATGCTGGCGCTTGATAATCATGCCCGCTTCGATGGTTTTTCCTAAGCCGACCTCGTCAGCGAGCATAACTCGAGGGTGGTAGCGGTTCGCCACGGTTGATGCGACGTAACACTGGTGCGCTAACAGATTCACACGTGCGCCTAGGAGACCCGCGACAGGGCTTTGTTGCCAGCGCGCTAATTGTTGTTGGCCTTGCATGCGCAGAAGATACAGATCGTGGCGATCGGCTTGCCCTGCAATAAAGCGCGTTAATGCTGGATTGGTATCAATTTGATGAGCTAACTGGGACTCTGGCACCATCACCTCTTCGCCTGAGTCTTCGCGTTCACCGAAATAGATGGCTAACCCTTGATGCTCTTTTGCTTCGGTGACGATAAAACGCCATTGATCAGCATGTGTTGCTTCTTGTCCTTCATTCAGCACAAATCGAGCGAGAGGTGCGTCGGATTTAGCGTACATTCGTGTTTCCCCTGTGCTAGGGAACATCACCGATACCTGGCGTCCATCCACGGCAGTGACTACGCCAAGGCCTAAATCTGTTTCAGTTTCGCTTAACCAACGTTGCCCTAAACTAAACTCGCTCACTTCGTCCTTCCTATGCGCTAACTTTAAAGGTCGGCAATAGTAATGGGGAGATTAGAAAAAAACAATGCGACTGTCATCCCTGTGTCACGAATTTTGGTCTAAGCTTTAATCAAACGATAACAAAAGGTGTACGCTATGACCGCAAATGTTAGTCAAACCTCCCAAGCTACTAAGTACTTCGTTTTAGATACCAATATTCTATTGCATGATCCTCTCGCTTTTCTCAGCTTCGATGAGCATAACGTCGTTATTCCTATGGTCGTGTTAGAAGAGTTAGATAATATTAAGGATCGCAATAAAGACGTGAGCCGAGATGCGCGTGTTGCGATTCGTTCATTGGAGGAGGTGTTAAAGGATGCAACACCTGAGCAGATAGTTAAAGGTGTCCCTTTGACGCAGTTAAGTGGCGACCACCAAGCGAGCGGCACGTTAGCTATTTTCCCTGACTACGAGTTGAAGCAAAGTGCGTCTGCTTTGGCGCTCAATGAAAATGACCACCGTATTATTCAAGTGGCGTTAGAACTGCAAATTAAGTTTGCGGGTAGCACGGTCACTTTGGTGACAAAAGATATCAATATGCGCCTAAAAGCCAAAGGTGCGGGCGTAAAACATGTTGAGGATTATCGCACAGACCAATTAATTGATGATATTCGTTTATTGACGAAAGGTTTCTATCAGTTTGAAGGGGACTTTTGGCAACAAGTGGGTGATGTCAGTACGTTGCAAGAGGGGCGAGATGCCTATCACACGGTTTCGCGCGAACACATGCCGCAAATTTTCTATAACGAATATTTTATCGATGAAACAGAACATTTCGCAGCTCGGGTGGACACTTTTGACGATACCTCTGTAACGCTGATGGATTTGGGATATGAGCGCTTAATGGGTTACAGCGCGTGGGGGATTCACCCTAAGAATATATATCAAGCGATGGCGATGCACGCACTGCTTGACACAAGCTTGGACATGGTCATTCTGACGGGGCCGGCGGGTAGTGGTAAGACGCTATTAGCGCTTGCTGCGGCATTAGAAATGGTGGTCGAAAAGGGGATCTACGAGAAAATTATTGTTACCCGAAACACGCCAGAGATCGCTGAGTCTATTGGCTTTTTACCGGGGACAGAAGAGGAGAAAATGGCGCCTTGGTTATCAGCTATAACGGATTCTCTTGAAGTATTGCATAAGAATGATGAGAGCATGGACTCGAGTCTCAATTACATCATGACGAAAGCGAATATCCAGTTCAAGTCATTAAACTTCATGCGTGGTCGTAGTATTCAAAATGCGGTGGTTATACTTGATGAAGCACAAAACTTAACCGCATCACAGCTAAAAACAATAATTACCCGTTGTGGTGAGAATACGAAACTGGTCGTGTCGGGCAACTTGGCGCAGATTGATAGTTATTACTTAACTGCTGTCACCTCAGGACTCACCTTTATCGTAGAGCGTTTTAAAGATTATCCAGGCAGTGCGACCATTAATCTAAACGGTGTGGTAAGAAGTAGTCTGGCAGAGTATGCAGAGGAGCATCTATAGCTTAGTTGCCTTTGATAACCGTATACTGCCCAGTGTTGACAAGAAACTGCACATCACTGGAGAGTTGGCCCGCTGGTAAAACGGCGGGCCCTGCGACATCCATGAGAACGAATTCAGTTCCGTTGTGCATCAAGGTTATATCGTTTGCTTGCTTTGCCATTTGAATGCCAAAAATTGCATGTTTTGGGAAATAAACAATGATCATTCTTGCTTCAGGAATAATCTCTTTTAGTAAGGCTAGCGTGAGGCTGACTTTACTGTCACAGTCACCTCGATTGTTGAGAAGAAGGTAATTAGGTGGCGTGAAGCCATCTCCACGACTTGATAGCTTGCTACTGAGACTGTCATAAGGAATCGACTGAACAAAATGGCCAACGTAGTTGGTGTAGCTGCGTCGACTGTTATCTTTAAGTTCGTTCCCGATAGCGACAACCAGCGTTCTGAGAAGTGATTGAGTTTTCTCGGCAATAGTAACTGCATCTGGAACGATGCCCGTTTCCCCCAATGGAAGCGACAATTTGCGATAGTAATTTGCCGATAAATAGTCTTGCCATTGCTGATTAAAAAATTGTTGTACCTTTCTCAGTTGCTGTTGGTAACGTTGTTGTAACGGTTCCGTTCGTGCTTTGCGTATTGATAATGTTAATTTCTCTTGTCGGGGGGACAGCGTCGCTTCAACACCATACCAACGTTGGCGCTGTATATACTGATTAACTTGATAATTAAGCTCACGAAGTGCGCGCTTTCGGTCGTAACTCCGAAATGTTGCAAACGGCTTTAAGAAGTCGCGTTGATTAACACTGAAACTGAGCTGCGTGAGCTTCCCGTTGGGAAGATTCCATTGGTAGGAAAGTAAAATATCGCCGTCACGGGATGTTTTCTCGAAAGCTGTTTGTTGAGCAAAAACTTTGGGGACACTGCTAACAAGCAGAGCTGTTGAGAGAACAATGACTGCACCCCAAGCGGACAGGTATGTTCTCTCATCAGATAGCTTTTTCATTAGAACTTCATTTCGGTAATTGGACTTTCTTCAAACTTTAAGTCGACTTGATACTCAACGCCGCCCGCTCTAATAAAGAAATACGTTTTGTCGCGTTTGAATAGTTCATGAAGTGAAACGACGCGCACGCCAGGACGGCGTTCAGCGTTCCAGTCGCTCATCTCCACGCCTGTGCGCGAAACTAAAATGTTTTTATAACGGTCACCAGTTACCAGTAGCAACTTTTTATTTTCGTTGCGCAATAAAATGGTGTTACCTGTGACAGAAAATGGTTCTTCGTTGCCTAGCACAGCCTTCTCCCAAGCATTCTACTTTTTAATCATCACTATAACGAATTATCCTGATTTGGCAACATGACTACAATGCACGAAGATAATCTTCAACAATGAGCAATGCCGCAGCACTGTCGACTTTGCCTTTTTCCAAGCCGCGATAGCCATCGCGTTCAAACAGCGCTTCTCGAGCGGCGGTGGACGTTAAACGTTCGTCTTGAAAGACAACGGGGACATTAAAACGACCGTGAATACGATTGCCAAACTTTTTCGCGCGTTGCGTGAGCGGTTGCTCCGTGCCATCCATATTAAGTGGTAGGCCAACGACGACACGTTCAGGCTGCCACTCTTTGAGCAGTTGTTCGACAGTACTCCAGTTTGGAATACCGTCCTGAGCTTTGAGTGCTTTTAAAATAGAGGCGGTGCCCGTTATCGACTGACCCACTGCAACGCCAATACTTTTGGTGCCAAAATCAAACCCGACAACTGTCATGCGTGACCTACATCCGGTCCGAGCTTCCAAATATCAAAACCGAGTTGCTCGGTGGCTTTTTCCCAACGTTGATTAGTCGGTGTGTTAAACAATATCTCAGGATCTGCAGGGATAGCTAACCACGAATTTTCAGCCAGCTCTTGCTCTAGCTGGCCAGCTTCCCAACCCGCATATCCGAGCGTTAGCAGAAACTGTAACGGCGCCGCGGAGGAACCCAATGCCTCTAAAATATCACGTGAGGTGGTGACCATAATCTCATCACTCAACTTGAGGCTACTGCGCCAGTTTTGTTGTGGTGGGTGAATCACAAAGCCTCGCTCCTGACCCACCGGACCGCCTTGATAGACTGGACCTTTAAGACTATCTGCGCTATCCGGATAAACAATTTCAAGTTTGTCGAGCAACGAGTTAACCGTTAGCTCTGCAGGTTGATTAATGATCAGTCCCATCGCACCGTCTTCGTTGTGTTCGCAGATATAAGTCACGCTACGACGAAACAGCGGATCATTCATACTGGGTGTAGCAATTAAAAAATGATTTTGTAAGCTTTCCATAAAGCACTCCTCACTCACGATAAGACTTATATCGGGGTTTATTCAGCAATTTCAACGACGCTGCTGCAGATCGTGCTCAATAGCTGCGAAGAGTTGCGCTGCTATATTGATGTCATAGGCGTTTTCGATCTCTCGCATACAAGTTGGACTCGTCACATTGATTTCTGTAATACGTTCACCAATGACATCGAGACCAACAAGATATAAACCTTTTTGTTTAAGTGTGGGACCGATAGCACGCGCAATGCGTTCGTCACTTTCGCTCAATGGTTGCGGACGCCCACTGCCGCCAGCCGCAAGGTTGCCGCGTGTCTCACCAGCCGAAGGAATTCGAGCTAGTGCGTAAGGCACCGGTTCGCCATTAATAATCAGAATCCGCTTATCGCCGTCCTTGATCTCTGGCAGATATTTTTGTGCCATGGCATAACGCTGACCTTTTTCGGTGAGTGTTTCGATGATGACACCTAAATTTGCACCGTCTTCGTTAACTTTAAATATCGATGCGCCACCCATCCCGTCTAACGGTTTAAGTATGACGGTACCGTGCTTCTTATGAAACGCCTTAAGTTGCTCAGCATTGGCGGACACCAAACTATCGGTAATAAATTCAGGAAACCAACTGGTATAAAGCTTTTCATTACAATCTCGCAAGCTTTGCGGGTTATTCACTACCAGCGCACCTTCAGCTTGCGCCAAATCAAATATGTGCGTTGCATAGAGGAACTGACTATCAAACGGCGGGTCTTTGCGCATCATGATTATATCAAAGTCACCGAGCGGTAGCTTCTCAACATCACCTAACTGATAAAAGTCTGTCTTTTGATCTTTGACGGTGACTTTGCGTGCCATAGCGTAAGGTCGACCTGAGTCAATGAGCAGGTCGGCCATTTCAATATAATAACTTTGGTAACCGCGCGCCTGTGCTTCGAGCAACAGTCGGAAACTGGTATCTTTTTCCGTTTTTACCTGCGCAATGGGATCCATAATCATGGCTAACTTCATGGGTATTTTCCTTATTCGTTGCTGGCGTTGAGGTCACCAAATTCATACTGGATGGCTGCTAAAGCTGTCATCGCAGCGGTTTCTGTTCGCAGAATACGTGGTCCTAAACGAATCGGTTTAAAGTGATGGTGGCGAGCGTGTTCAACTTCAATATCCGTGAAACCACCCTCTGGACCAATCATTAACTGAATGCGCTGGGCCGAGTTAGCGCCCTCAATCTGATTGAGAGGTACCTGCGCATAGGGATCTAAGGTTAACCGCAAACCGTCAAACGGCGTCTTTACAAAGTCATCGACTGATATTGCAGGAAGTACGACAGGGACATGACTGCGACCGGATTGCTCACAAGCAGAAATGACAATTTTCTGCCATTGTTGTTGTTTCTTCTCAAGTCGATCACCGTTTAATTTTACACCGCAGCGCTCGCTGAACAGCGGAGTGATGGCATTAACACCGAGTTCCACTGATTTCTGTAGGGCGAAATCCATCCTGTCTCCGCGTGAAACGACCTGACCTAGGTGAACGAATAGAGGAGACTCGGTGTTGTTGAGTTGGGCACCAGTAATTTCAACTTGCGCGCTTTTCTTGGCGACTGAAGTGAGTACCGCTGCGTAATTAAAGTCATCGTTACAAAACAACTCAAGCGCCTGACCTTCTTGCATGCGAAGCACTTTGATGGTGTGTTGAAAGGCGTCATCACTGAGCGATACGGTGCTGTTGACCGTGAGTGGCTCGGGATGAAAAATGCGTGGAACTCTCATACGACTTAATTGAATCCTTATCTATGAACAGACTTTTGGACGTCTAGAAGTAGAAATTTTTTTATTGATCGGTTAAATTACGCCGTCAGTACTAGTTATTTTAATCAAAATAAAGGAATGGTAGGCATATGTCACGTCACCTATTTACTTCTGAATCGGTTTCAGAGGGCCATCCTGATAAAATTGCGGACCAGATTTCTGATGCCGTACTGGATGCAATTTTAGCAAAAGATATCCGCGCCCGTGTGGCGTGTGAAACCTATGTCAAAACTGGCATGGTATTAGTGGGCGGGGAAATATCCACTTCAGCTTGGGTCGATATTGAAGATTTAACCCGTCAAGCCATCCGTGATGTCGGTTACACACATTCGGACATGGGTTTTGATGCCAACTCTTGCGCGGTACTAAACGCGATTGGTAAGCAGAGCCAAGATATTAATCAAGGCGTAGATCGTGAATCGCCTGAAGCGCAAGGCGCGGGTGATCAGGGTTTGATGTTTGGCTATGCATCTAATGAAACCTCGGTATTAATGCCAGCCCCCATTACCTATGCGCACCGCATTGTTCAGCGTCAGTCAGAGATGCGTAAAAATGGCACGCTCGATTGGTTACGGCCTGATGCCAAAAGCCAGCTGACGTTTGTATACGAGAATGGTAAACCGGTGGCAATTGATACGGTAGTGCTTTCGACCCAACACCGTGAAGATATTGACCAAGCCACATTGCGTGAAGCCGTGATGGAAGAGATCATTAAGCCAGTGCTACCCGAACAATGGGTTAGCCGTGATACTAAGTTCCACATTAATCCAACCGGTCGATTCGTGATTGGCGGCCCGATGGGTGACTGCGGTTTGACGGGGCGCAAAATTATTGTGGATACCTACGGTGGCATGGCGCGTCACGGTGGCGGCGCGTTCTCGGGCAAAGATCCATCGAAGGTTGACCGCAGCGCCGCATACGCGGCACGTTACGTGGCGAAAAACCTCGTTGCCGCAGGCTTGGCGGAACGCTGCGAAATTCAGGTGTCATATGCAATTGGCGTTGCTGAGCCAACATCAATCAGTATTGATACCTTTGGTACTTCGCAACACAGTGAAGAGAAGTTGATAGCGTTAGTACGCCGTCATTTTGACTTGCGTCCTTACGGTTTAATTCAGATGCTTGATCTGGAACGGCCTATTTATCGTGCTACGTCGACCTACGGGCACTTTGGGCGAGAGGAATTTCCATGGGAAAAAACTGATAAAGCCGATGCATTAAAGCAGGATATCTAATTTACGGGTGTTGAATTTTTCGCCCATAAATTTGCTTGAAGCCCCCGAATTGTGGACAATACGCGCACCAACTATGGTTCATCTAATTGCGTGTCACCAATCGGGGGTTTTTCATGTCTGAACGTCGTCATCTCGCCAACGCTATCCGTGCTCTAAGTATGGATGCCGTCCAACAAGCCAACTCAGGTCACCCTGGGGCGCCAATGGGCATGGCAGATATCGCTGAAGTATTATGGCGAGATTATTTAAAGCACAACCCAAATAACCCCAGTTGGGCCGACCGCGACCGCTTTGTGCTGTCAAACGGTCATGGCTCGATGCTCATCTACTCGTTGCTTCATTTAACAGGTTACGACCTTAGCATTGACGACATTAAGCAATTCCGTCAGTTACATTCGAAAACCCCTGGCCATCCAGAGTATGGTTATACGCCGGGTATCGAGACAACGACAGGGCCTTTAGGTCAAGGCATCGCAAATGCTGTCGGCATGGCGTTAGCGGAAAAAACTCTGGCGGCACAGTTTAACCGTGATGAACATAATGTAGTTGACCACTTCACCTATACCTTTTTGGGCGATGGTTGCTTGATGGAAGGCATTTCTCATGAGGCTTGCTCATTGGCAGGTACACTTGGCTTAGGCAAGCTCATCGCATTTTACGACGATAACGGTATCTCGATTGATGGTGAAGTCGAAGGCTGGTTTACAGACGATACTGCACAACGCTTTGAATCATATAACTGGCATGTGATTCGTGATGTTGATGGACATGATGCCGATGCCATTAAGCAGGCGATTGAAAGCGCACGCAGCGAAACGCAGCGCCCTACATTGATTATTTGTAAAACCGTAATTGGTTTTGGTTCGCCTAATAAGCAAGGACAAGAGAGTTGCCACGGTGCGCCATTAGGTGATGACGAAATTGCACTCGCGCGCAAGCAATTGAATTGGTCGTATGATCGCTTTGAAGTGCCTCAGGATGTTTACCAAGCGTGGGACGCTAAAGACAAGGGTGATGCGATTGAGGCCTCGTGGAATAAGCATTGGACCGCTTATGAACAGGCTTACCCAGAACTTGCAGCAGAGCTTAAACGTCGCTTAGCGGGTGAGTTGCCAGGCGACTTTGAAAGCGAGTTGCAGGCTTACATTGAGCAATTGCAAGCTAACCCTGAAAACCCCGCAACACGCAAAGCGTCGTTAAATGTATTGAATGAGGTGGGTCCGAAGCTACCTGAACTGCTTGGTGGTTCGGCTGACTTAGCAGGGTCTAATCTAACCTTATGGCAGGGTGCTAAAGGCGTAACAGCTGACGACGCGAACGGAAACTATGTGTTCTATGGTGTGCGTGAGTTTGCGATGTCGGCGATAATGAATGGAGTTACGCTACATGGTGGCTTCAAGCCTTACGGTGCAACCTTCTTAATGTTTATGGAATATGCGCGCAACGCAGTGCGTATGGCCGCCTTAATGAAGCAGCCCTCGATTTTCGTTTACACCCACGACTCAATTGGTTTAGGTGAAGACGGACCAACTCACCAGCCTGTTGAGCAATTGGCTAATCTGCGCTTAACACCTAACCTCAATTGCTGGCGCCCGTGCGATGCAGTCGAAACCGCGGTCGCTTGGCGCAGTGCGTTGCAAAGCAACGATAAACCAACAGCGTTGGTGTTTAGCCGTCAGGGTATGCAGCAGCAAACACGCGATGCCGAGCAACTGAATAACATTAGCCGCGGTGGTTATATCCTGAAAGATTGTGATGGCACACCAGACTCTATTTTGATTGCGACGGGTTCCGAGGTCGACTTAGCGGTTGCAGCACGTGAGCAATTGGCTGCAAAAGGTATGAATGTCCGTGTTGTTTCGATGCCATCCACGGATGTATTTGATGACCAGGACGCCGAATACCGCGAGCACGTATTACCTTCAGCTGTGCGTAAGCGCGTTGCAGTTGAAGCCGGTATTGCTGATTATTGGCGTAAATACGTTGGCTTAGACGGCACTGTGATTGGTATGAACTCGTTTGGTGAGTCAGCTCCGGCTAAAGCACTTTTTGAGCACTTTGATATTACCGTGGAAGCGGTTGTTCGCGCGGCGAGCTAAACGAGGTTTGAATTGACGAAGAGAATCGCAATAAACGGTTTCGGCAGGATCGGGCGTAGTTTTCTACGCTCGTTCTATGAGCGCGGCTGGCAGCAACGCTTTAGTATTGTCTTGGTGAACGAGCCCGCGCCATCGGAGTCGATGGCGCACTTGTTGAAGTACGATTCGTCTCACGGTCGATTTCAATTTCCAGTCACTTTGTCTGATGACGATCTTACCGTTGCCGGCGATACGATTAAGTTGAGCCACGAAACCGAAATTGAGCACGTTGAATGGCAAGCTTACGGCGTTGATATCGTTGTTGACTGTACGGGTGTGTTTGGCAGCCATGCAGACGGAGAGCGCTACTTAAACGCGGGTGTGAGTCGGGTGTTGTTCTCGCAACCCGGCACGCCTGATATGGATGCGACTATCATTTTTGGGGTCAACCAAGATGTATTATTGCCTGAGCATCGCATCGTATCGAATGGCTCTTGTACAACGAACTGCATTGTACCGGTGATCAAATTACTCGACGACGCTTTTGGCATTGAATCAGGTGCGGTCACTACGATCCACTCGGCAATGCATGATCAGCAAGTCATCGATGCTTATCATCCTGATTTAAGGCGCACACGAGCGGCGGGACGGTCAATTATCCCTGTCGATACAAAGCTAGCACGCGGGATTGAACGCATATTACCTCATTTACACGGTCGCTTTGAGGCGATCGCGGTACGTGTTCCAACTACAAATGTGACAGCGATGGATTTAAGCGTCACGCTACAAACCGATGTCGATGGTGAACAAGTTAACCGATTGATAAAAAATGCAGCTTCCAAAGGGTTACGAGCAATACTCGACTATACTGAAGAGCCTTTGGTGTCGATTGATTTTAACCATGACCCGCACTCGTGCATTGTTGATGGAACTCAGACGCGTGTGAGTCATCGTCGATTGGTAAAACTTTTATGTTGGTGCGATAACGAATGGGGTTTCGCTAACCGTTTGTTAGAAACGACTGAATTAATGACACAGCAATAATTATATAAAACTCAACTGAGTAAGGGGATTCAATGTCTGTCATAGCGATGACTGATTTGGACTTACAAAACAAGCGCGTATTGATACGGGAAGATTTAAATGTTCCGGTAAAAGATGGAAAGATCACCTCGGATGCGCGCTTAAGAGCAGCACTACCCACGATTAAATTGGCACTCGAAAAGGGTGCTAAAGTGATGGTGATGTCGCACCTCGGGCGTCCGACAGAGGGCGAGTATGAAGAACAATATTCGATGGCACCTGTAGCAGATTACTTGAACGACGCACTCGAGCAACCGGTTTCTTTAGCGAAGGAATACCTTGATGGCATCGATGTCGCGCAGGGGCAAGTGGTGGTATTTGAGAATGTGCGGTTCAACAAGGGCGAGAAAAAGAATGATGATGCTTTAGCTCAGCAATTGGCAAACTTATGTGATGTGTTTGTAATGGATGCCTTCGGTACAGCACACCGTGCCCAGGCCTCAACACATGGCGTCGCAAAATATGCGCCTGTGGCGTGCGCCGGACCGCTGCTTGCCGCAGAGCTTGATGCGCTCGGTAAAGCACTTGATAACCCTAAACGCCCGTTGGTCGCGATTGTTGGCGGTTCTAAGGTTTCGACAAAGCTTACTGTGTTGGAATCGCTTTCGACGGTTGTCGATCAACTCATCGTCGGTGGCGGTATTGCAAACACCTTTATCGCAGCCCAAGGGCACAATGTCGGAAAGTCTTTGTACGAGAAAGACTTAGTGCCTGAGGCGCAACGTCTGATGGCGGCTGCCAAAGCAAAGAATGCAGAAATTCCGTTGCCTGTTGATGTTGTGACGGGACAGGCGTTCAGCGCCGATACAGTAGCAGAGACCAAAGCCGTTGAATCGATCAAGGATTCAGATATGGTATTTGATGTTGGGCCTAAAACATCAGAAATGCTGGCAGAGAAACTGAAAGCAGCTGGTACTATCGTATGGAACGGTCCGGTTGGGGTCTTTGAATTTGAGGCATTTAGTAAAGGCACCGAATCAATGGCGAATGCAATAGCCAGCAGTGAGGCTTTTTCAATTGCTGGCGGCGGAGATACGCTCGCTGCGATTGATCAGTTTAATATCGCTGATAAGATAAGTTATATATCAACGGGTGGTGGCGCATTTCTTGAATTTTTAGAAGGCAAAAAGTTACCCGCGGTAGAAATTTTAGAACAGCGCGCACAAGACGCATAAATGCACGCCGAAAACTAAGGAGAATTACATGGCCATTGTGTCACTAAGACAAGTACTTGATCACGCAGCAGAGAATGGATACGGCGTTCCTGCTTTTAACGTAAACAACCTAGAACAAATGCGCGCGATCATGCAGGCAGCTGATAAAACCAATAGCCCGGTCATTGTGCAAGCCTCAGCAGGGGCTCGGAAGTATGCCGGTGCTCCTTTTTTGCGTCACTTAATAGAATCGGCTGTTGAAGAGTGGCCTCATATTCCAGTGGTTGTCCACCAAGACCACGGTACGTCACCGGCGGTGTGTCAGCGTTCAATTCAGTTGGGTTTCAGCTCGGTCATGATGGACGGCTCATTGCTTGACGATGGTAAAACGCCAGCGGATTACGATTATAACGTGCGTGTTACTAAGCAAACCGTTGAGATGGCGCATGCGTGTGGGGTATCAGTCGAAGGTGAATTGGGCTGCCTCGGTTCGCTTGAAACAGGAGAAGCTGGTGAAGAAGATGGTGTCGGCGCTGAAGGTAAACTGTCACATGACCAATTGTTGACGGACCCTGAAGAGGCGGCGGCTTTTGTTGCTGCAACGGATGTTGATGCGTTAGCCATCGCATGTGGAACGTCACACGGCGCATATAAGTTTACCCGCCCGCCTACGGGTGACATCTTATCGATTGACCGTATTAAAGAGATTCACCGTCGTATTCCTAATACGCACCTTGTAATGCACGGTTCATCTTCTGTACCGCAGGACTGGCTGAAAATCATCAATGAATTTGGTGGTGAAATACCAGAAACCTATGGTGTGCCGGTTGAGCAAATTAAAGAAGGTATCAAAAACGGTGTTCGTAAGGTCAACATTGATACGGATCTTCGCTTAGCTTCAACAGGCGCAGTGCGTCGTCACTTGGCTGAAAATCCAAGTAATTTTGACCCGCGCAAGTATTTGCAAGCGGCTACCGACGCGATGCAAAAGATCTGTGAAGATCGGTACTTAGCTTTTGGTTGTGAAGGTCAAGCAGACAAAATCAAGCCCATTACATTGGAAAAAATGTTTCAATTGTACGAGGCGGGCAGTTTGAAGGCTGTCATTAAGTAACGTAAAGTAGAGCGGATGCTCATGAACGAGCCGGCGCGCCGGCTCGCATGCAAAGTGGGGTTAATGTGCGTTTATCAGTATTAGTAGCAAGTATACTTCTACCATTTGGTGTGCAGGCTCAAACGTTTATGTTTGATGATGCCGAGGATATGGATACGACAACGGAAGAGGCTTGGGAAGCAAGTGCCGAGTTTGGTCTGTTATTCACGACGGGTAATACCGAAACGGAAAGCTTAAAGGCCAAACTAAATGTCGCAAAGGATATCAGGAACTGGCGCCACAAAGGTGTTTTGGATTACTACACAGCAGAACAAGAAAACCAAGACACGGGTGAAACAACCGAGACAGCAGATCGCTTGTTTTTATCGGCGCAATCAAACTATAAGTTTGAGCCAAACAGTAAGTCATCATTGTTCATCTTCGGCTCCTATGAAGAAGATGTATACAGTGGCTATGAGTATCAGAGCACATTAGCTATCGGTTACGGAGCACGCTATCGCTACAGCGAAAATCTGTATGCTGACTATGAAGTCGGTCCGGGTTATTCTCGTGTGAAGCCGGTTGATGAAAATCGAAACCCACTAGAAGCTGAAGGTTCAGCAATCTTACGTTTAGCGGGCAGTATGACGTGGGATATTTCAGAAAACTCGCGTTTTAATGCATTAGTTTCCTCTGAAATTGGTGAAGAAAACACGAAAAGCCGAGCTGAAGTATCAATTTCTTCCAATATCAACTCATCGTTGGCGTTAAAAGTGTCGGTATCGGGCACTCACAACTCTGAAGTTGCGAATGAAGACATTGAAAACCTCGACACTGAGACCGCGGTAACTGTTGTTTATACGTTCTAAACTCGTTCAGCCGATTAATATAAAAAAGCCTCTTTCAGTTTTACTGGAAGAGGCTTTGTCATATTTGTGTCATATTTTTGTAGTATATTTTCCACATAACGATAATTAGTCTACTTTGGAGACTAGGTGAGTAGACAGTATCGTTGCTCAGCATAATCGGGCGATTGAATAGTTCTCTATTCAACGTCTGCTTAAATCAAGGTTATATCGGTTGTTAGCGGTTTTATTTAGGGGGCGATTTAGTTACTATTCGCGCCAGCTAACATCGGCTAAAATCCAAGGACCTGTTATGTCTGTAAATTCGTTTTTAGGTGTATTCGCAAAGTCACCTATTAAACCGATGATTGAACATATCGATGAAGTACATCGTTGTGCGGAGTCATTGAAAGACTTCTTTCAAGCGGTTTATAAGGGCGACTGGGACGCTGCTGAAGAACAGCGTAAACGTATTGTAACGCTTGAACAAGCGGCGGATAAGCTAAAACGTGATATCCGTTTGAACCTCCCCGGCGGACTTTTCATGCCCGTTGAGCGGACTGACCTACTAGAGTTAGTTTCTCAGCAAGATCGTATCGCTAACAAAGCGAAAGATATCTCTGGCCTTATCACAGGGCGCCAATTACAAATTCCTGCACATTTGGTTGAGGGCTTTAACAGCTATCTAAACCGGTGTATTGATGCAGTTGCAAAAGCACGTGACACCATTGGTGAATTCGATGACCTTTTGGAAACTGGTTTCCGCGGACGTGAGCGTACTTTAGTTGATAATTTCATTAAAGAGCTCGACGAAATTGAAGCGGATACTGATGAGTTGCAGGTCAAATTACGTCAGCAATTCCGTCAAGTTGAAAACGACATGAATCCGCTCGATGCAATGTTTTTGTATCGTATTCTCGATTGGGTAGGTGATTTAGCCGACCTGTCTGAACGTGTAGGCGCACGCTTCGAATTGATGTTAGCGCGAGTCTAAACGGGAGCTATCAATGGATATTATCAGTTCTTACGGCTTAATTCTGATTGTCATGGCCGGCGTGTTCGGTTTTTTCATGGCATGGGGTGTGGGCGCTAATGACGTTGCAAACGCAATGGGAACTTCAGTCGGTTCTAAAGCGCTTACGATTAAACAAGCTATCCTCATCGCGATGATTTTCGAGTTCGCAGGTGCCTACCTAGCCGGTGGCGAAGTGACCTCAACGATACGTAAAGGTATTATTGACTCAGCTTACTTTGTCGACCAGCCCGAGCTCCTTGTCTTCGGTATGATCTCGGCACTATTAGCCGCCGGTGTTTGGCTTCTAATTGCCTCGTTTCTTGGCTGGCCAGTATCGACAACCCACTCAATCGTTGGTGCTATCGTTGGTTTTGCTGCCGTTGGCGTCAGTGTTGACGCTGTTTCTTGGGGTAAAGTTGGAGGGATTGTCGGTAGTTGGGTTATTACACCCGCGATATCCGGCTTTATTGCGTATTTGATCTTTATGAGTGCGCAGAAGCTTATTTTTGACCAAGAGGATCCCCTCAAGCGCGCTAAACGATATGTACCTTTTTACATGGCTTTAGCTGGGTTTGTCTTATCACTGGTAACCATCAAAAAGGGTCTTAAGCACGTTGGACTCGGTATGGGTACGGCTGAAGGTTTTGCATGGGCGATTGGTATAGCGATCGTAGTCTTCTTCATTGGTAAAGTTGCGATTGGACGCCTGAAGTTTAAAGAGTCGGCCGATAAAGATATGCATTACACCAATGTGGAGAAGGTGTTTGCGGTGCTTATGGTTGTAACAGCCTGTGCGATGGCATTTGCTCATGGTTCAAACGATGTTGCTAACGCCATTGGACCTCTTGCAGCGGTTGTAAGTGTTGTCTCAAGTGGTGGTGAAATTGCGAGCAAAGCACAGCTTGCATGGTGGATCTTGCCACTTGGTGCATTCGGTATTGTTGCAGGTCTCGCGATGCTGGGTAAACGTGTAATTGCGACCATCGGTAAAGGCATTACACACCTCACGCCAAGTCGCGGTTTTGCTGCAGAATTGGCGGCGGCTTCGACGGTCGTGCTGGCGTCAGGCACAGGCTTACCAATTTCGACGACCCAAACCCTCGTCGGTGCCGTGTTGGGTGTAGGTATGGCGCGTGGTATCGCTGCATTGAACCTAGGTGTTGTACGTAACATCGTGGTTTCTTGGGTGGTGACTTTACCCGCCGGTGCGATTATGTCCATCATGTTCTTCTACATGTTAAAAGGCATCTTTGCCGCTTAACTCCTCGTGTTCCTGAGAAGAAGCTCGCTTAGCCGCGAGCTTTTTTTTTGCTTTCATTAAAACTTTTTTCCAGCCACTATCGACTTAATTACTAAACCAAAAGCAATGGAAGCACGAGTGTTTAAAAAAAGCGATAAAAAGCTCGTCAGTCAAGCGCTCAAAGGTAATCAATCCGCGTGGGTCGACTTGGTAAAGCGATACGAGAAGCTGGTCTATCACTACGGCGTACGCATGTTGCCGAGTCCCGATGACGCATTTGATTTACTTCAAGACACCTTTAGTAGCGTTTTTCGAAGTCTTAAAGACTGGAGTCAAGATGACAAATTTAAGCCGTGGTTAATGACCATTGCTCATCGTCGATGCGTTGAGTTCTACCGCCGTAGGCACATTGATGTGCTAGACAATGAGCTACAAACGGATCTGATAGACGAGTCTACTTTTGGTCAGCCAGAACCGGAGCTGAGTGATCAACAACAAGAAGCTGCGTTGGTCAAAGCGATTAGAGCGCTACCATTAGCGCAACGCATGGTAGTTGAATTGAAGTTTTTTCAACATCTTACGACACGCGCTATCGCAACGCAGTTGCAAGAGTCAGAAAATACGATTAAGTCACGGCTGTATAGCGGAGTCGAGAAGTTAAAGCGTGAGCTGGAGGTAATTAATGGCTAACTACGAATCGAATTACGAATTACAGTTCGAGCAATGGCTAGATGGGCACCTATCAAAGTCGGCTGAACTAGAGCTAGCGGAGCAGTTAGCTGCTCATGCACCCGAATTACATAAACGCATGCAGTCGATACGCTGGATGCAACAGCAAGCCGACGGCTACCAAGGTGAACGCGTGCCTGATTGGAATCGCCAGGGAACAGGTCCACAGCCAAGAGTAAACCGCTGGGCGAACCCGTGGAGCTTTGCCGCGTTTGCGTTCTCCTGTGCTGCACTTGCGATGGTGTCTGTGCTTGTGGTTAAACAGCAATTAACGGCACAGTTTGATGAACGCGTAGCTGCTGTGGTGGAGCAAAAGCTCAGTGTATTTGAACAGCAACAGAATATTGCATTAGCTAAGCAGGAAAAGGCGCTGCGAGCTAATTTTAGAGAGCAATTATCAACGTCAACCGCCCAGCTCGCAACTTATATAATGGCAACGAATCGTGCCGAGCGAAAAGACGATATGAGTCAATTAGTTGAGTACATGAATGAAACGCGCAGTGAGGATTTAAATTTTTATACCGCGCAATTGCGCCAAGTTGCGCAGCAACCGATTCTATTAAAAGAGGAGAATCAATGATGAAACGTTGGTTATTATCGCTCAGTATCGCCAGTGCACTGATGTTGCCTGCGACCGCGAGCATTGCACAAGAAGCTGATCATCAAGGACTGAAGAATCAAATTGAAATTTTCAAAGATATTTTGACGACGGCGGCTAAGCAACAAGACGGCACAGAGAGTTCACGACTGGACGATGTCGAGTTCACTTATCTTAGAGGCCAGGGTGTGGTGTTTTTTGTTCGTTCAGCACGTATGCCATGGCGTATTGTAGCCCCGGACGTACCAGAACCACCTATGCCGCCGGAAATGCCGGAGATGAGTGGTTTTGCTAAGGATCTCCAGCTGGATCGGGTCGTTGAAGAAGGTCTACGCACGGCACACCGCGTATTAAGTCAGTTTAGTGGCGAATATTCAGATGAGTGGTTTGAGCTCGTTGAACAAAAGCGAGAACTTGCTTGGGAAGTGCGCGACTTGAATCGAGAGCTCCGAGACATTGAGTTTCAGCGTGATGTGCAGGATAAAGCGTCAAAAGCTGAGATGAAGACGCACAAGGAGGAACTTGAGGCGCGCTTAGCTGAGCTCAAAGCTCAACAAAAGCAGCTTGATATCGAGCTGAACGAAATGAAAAAAACGCTAAAAGCAAAGCAAGAAAAGGTGCAAAAAGAGAGACTGCTCACGCAAGAGAAAAGTATTGAAGCTATCGAGCAGGTTTTCACTCGCGTTTTATGTGATTACGGTATTACACTGAAGTCTCTACCAGACAGCGAACAGGTGAGTTTGGTCATTCGTGATGCGTCTGTTAGTGACAAAAAGCGTTTAGACAATATTTATGTTTTTGAAAAATCAGCGATCAATGCATGTGAAAGTGAGCCTGCTGATTTACTAGAACAGGCACAGAAATATAAATTTTAGTCGGCTCTGTGTTCTATTCTCCTATGCGGCAGCCGTGACAGGCTGCCCCGTTTCGAGTAAAATTCGCGCACTTGATAGAAACAGCGGATTTTACGGAACATGTCATATGCGTCAGAGGGTTTAAAAGTCAGCGACTTTAGCTTTGACTTACCCGACGAACTTATTGCTCGATATCCTCAGCAACAACGTACAGCAAGTCGTATGTTGCGAGTTTTTGCTCAACAAAGCCGTATTGAACACGGTCAATTCACGGATATTGTGGATCAACTGGAAGCGGGGGATTTACTCGTATTCAACGATACACGCGTCATCCCTGCCCGTCTGTTAGGTGAGAAGACATCGGGTGGCAAAGTTGAAGTGCTTGTTGAGCGCATGTTAGATGACAGTCGGGTTTTAGCGCATGTAAGAGCCAATCGCGCACCTAAGCCAGGTGCCGAGTTTTTACTCGAAGGAGCGGTAAAAGCAACGATGTTGGCACGCCATGATGCGTTATTTGAGCTTGAGTTTAATCATCAGGAGACCGTTCTTGAGTTACTCGAAGCACATGGCCATATGCCCCTCCCACCCTATATCGATCGTCCGGACGAAGAATCTGACAAAGAGCGTTATCAAACCGTTTATAACCGAGAGCCAGGTGCAGTGGCTGCTCCAACGGCTGGACTGCACTTCGATGACGCCATTTTGCAGCAGCTTAAAGATAAAGGCGTCGAATTCGGTTATGTAACTTTGCATGTTGGAGCCGGAACGTTCCAACCTGTGCGTGTCGATTCGATTGAAGAACACGTTATGCATAGCGAATATGCCAAAGTCGATACGAAGGTATGTGAGCAAATTAGAAAGGTGAAGCAAGCGGGTAAACGTGTAATTGCTGTAGGAACCACGTCGGTGCGTTCACTTGAGTCGGCGGCGCAGGCTACTGACGAACTTATTGCTCCATTTTTTGATGATACGGATATCTTTATTTATCCCGGTTATGAATTTAAGGTCATTGATGGCTTGGTAACAAACTTTCATCTACCTGAATCCACCTTGATTATGTTGGTATCCGCATTTGCCGGTAAAGAATTGATTATGAACGCCTATCAACAGGCGATTGATGAAAAATATCGCTTTTTTAGTTATGGCGATTCGATGCTAATTTTACGATAAGAATTGAGACTGTAGTAATGATGAAATTTGAACTAGATAAAACTCAAGGGCGCGCGCGTCGAGGACGTATGGTGTTTGAGCGCGGTACCGTTGAGACGCCTGCATTTATGCCGGTAGGTACGCTGGGCACCATCAAGGGTATGACACCGGAAGAGGTCGAGGCGACTGGCGCTCAGATTTGTTTGGGTAACACGTTCCACTTAATGCTCCGTCCAGGTACGTCAGTGATTCAGCAACACGGTGACCTCCACGATTTTATGAACTGGGATAAGCCGATTTTAACGGACTCCGGTGGTTTTCAGGTCTTTAGTCTAGGTGAACTGCGCAAAATCGATGAAGAGGGTGTGACTTTCCGTTCGCCTATCAACGGCGAGAAAATTTTGCTAACGCCGGAAAAATCCATGCAAGTTCAGCGTGAGTTGGGTTCTGATATTGTCATGATTTTTGATGAGTGTACGCCGTATCCAGCGACTCAAGCAGAGGCGCGTAAATCAATGGAGCTGTCTTTGCGTTGGGCTCAACGTTCAAAAGCTGCGCATGAAGGCAACGATGCTGCATTATTTGGTATTATCCAAGGCGGAATGTACGAAGAACTGCGTGATATCTCGTTGGAAGGACTTACCGATATCGGTTTTGATGGTTATGCTGTCGGTGGTCTTTCCGTTGGCGAGCCTAAAGAAGATATGATGCGTATTCTTGAGCACACTGCGCCAAAAATGCCTGAACATAAGCCTCGTTATTTGATGGGCGTTGGTAAGCCGGAGGATCTGGTTGAATCAGTGCGCCGTGGTATTGATATGTTTGATTGTGTGATGCCAACGCGTAACGCACGTAATGGTCATCTGTTTGTGTCAACGGGGGTCATTAAAATCCGTAATGCGGTGCACCGCAATGACACCTCACCACTCGATGAGCAGTGCGATTGCTATACCTGTAAAAACTACTCACGGGCTTATCTACATCACTTGGATCGTACTAATGAAATGCTAGGTGCGCGTCTGAATACAATTCATAACCTGCATTTTTACCAGCGCGTGATGCAAGGCATGCGAGATGCGCTTGATGCAGGAACGTTTGACGATTATGTAAATGCATTTTATGCCGCTCGCGGTCAATCGGTTCCTTCACTTGACTGAGCATCCAGTTGGGTGAAAAAGCTTCTGATCTCCTGCGAATTAGGTTTCATTGCGAGCGCGCGCGCGGCGGCTCGCAATGATTCGCGCTCCCACTGCTCGGCTTGTTTCGGTTTGTCTTGCTGCAATAGCGTAAGCTGATGATAGAGTCGTGCCAGAGCTAAATGATATTTTGCAGTGCGTTCCTCGGGCTTTTCACTCTCTAAGTAAGTCGTGGTCTCGAGTAATAAGGCATTCATTTCCGAACGACTGAGCAAAGGTGCAATGGCGACGAGCAACTCTGTCATCTCAGCAGCAACCGATGTGCTATGTTGTTGCTCTTTAAAAGAGCTCTTAAAGTAGTTTAAGGCGAGTAACGACTGTTGCTTTGCCCGTTCCAGTTGATTGCTCTCGATCAGCTCTCGAGCGTAGTGACTGTGGGCAAGCGCCTGTTCAATATGACTACCTGTTTCGACCACTTCGGCGTGCTCAGCCGTTGCACTATCAGCGAAATGATAGTGCATGATACTGATCGCGATCGTTGCGACGAGTGAGGATACGAGTAAGGTGACTGATGCCGGCACCAGCCATGGAAAACGGCGGTATCGGTAATCAGTTAATTGTTGTGCTAATAGTTGTGCGCTGCTGGTGCGCTCATTTGGATCGCGGTGCAAACAGTTAAGTATAATATTGCGCAGGCGAGTCGGGCAGCGATCAGCGTATTGTTTGAGCTGGCGCTGGGGTTCGTCAGAGGGGGCTTGACCCGTGACTAGGAAAAACAGCAGCGCACCCAACCCATAAATATCTACTGCTTTTGAACGCCCGCTAGTATTGGGTTCACTTCCGCGTTGTTCCGGAGCTGAAAATAGCGGGCTGACACCAAAGCCTTTGTGACGATTGGATGATGCGCGTCCTGCAATACTAAGGTCAATTAGTGTCGGAATCGATTCGTCACTCGAGTCGTATTTAACAATGACATTAGTGGGGTTTATGTCGTTATGAACAAGGCCTTCGCTGTGCATATGGCTGACCCCCTCAGCCAACTGCAATACCAGTTTGACCGCATCGTTAATACTCAGCTGACCAGCAAGCTCGGTCACTCGGGGACCCTCAATCAGCTCCATGACCATATAAAGAGAAGAGTGGTCTTCAGAAGGTTCGCCCACATCATAAACACCGCATAGCGATGGGTGGTTCAACTTGGCTAAGGCTCGGGCTTCTGCGACAAGTCGTTGCCGAGAAAGAAAAGTTGGATTCTTGATGAACTTGATGGCAACCATTCGTTGGAGTAGCTCGTCCCACGCTTTAAAAACAACGCCACTACCTCCGCTACCCAAAAAATCACGACAACGAAAACGCTCGGGAATTGAGTACGGAAATTGTAGGCCATTTTTTGTATTGGTCGAAGCTTCGTCCAAATCAAAAATCCTTAATCTATTAGGTTTTACCTGTTTTGAGTGTACAGACAGAGTTATCAGCCGGGCAATCAGAGACGTTGACTTGACGTATGTTATGGTAGTTTGGCGTTAATTGACGTCATAAAAAATTTATGTGTGTTTAGCTTAACAATTGTCAACTTTACGCTATGCTGATCTCATAACAATAAAAATTAACTATAAAAATGCTAGATAAGATCAGTCATAAAATTGTACCAACTTTTAATCAAAAGGTTGAGTTAAGCGGTACGTTTGCCGGTGAACCTTTTGTTTTCTCTGTCACGTTGTTAGGTCAACAATACCCTCAGTACCTGATTTTAGGACTGGGTTACCAAGCACGTTGGGAGAAAGTGCTACCCGCCATTAAGGAAAGCGAGAATTTACGCCTTAAGTTGATTTCAGATGAGGGCGAAATGATCGCAGCGCATGTCAGCTTAATACACGCGACTCATTTCCCGGAAAAACTGTTGTTTATGAGTTATCCGGAGCAAGGTATTGCTCGTTCTTTACGCCAGTCCCCGCGAGTGGGTCTTGATTACCCTGCGCAACTGCAGGTTGCGAACCATTTTCCCTATATTAATGGAAGCATTGTTGATATTGGGCGCGGAGGTGTGGGCTTCGAAACTACTCAGCAATTGCCTAGCATGATGAGCGATCTCTGTGATCGCGATGTAAAACTGCATATTGGTAAGAACGATCAGCAGCGTTGGTCGTTGAGCGGTCGAATCCGTTTACTTCAAGAGCACCGACCGAATGTATGGCACGTTGGAATAAAGTGCGAATTGAGCGTGGCGGAGTGTGAGGAGGTTTTATACCATTTAGTGAGTCATCAAAATGCGATCGATCGTTTGATCAATAATGATCAATCCAATGATTCATATTCGAATAACACTTTACAAGTCTAGTTTCACTCGGTACAATTCACCACCAATTAAACCCTTGCGGTTATTTTTTAAACAACATAGATAATTTTTTCCGAGGTGATGTTTTAATGCCAGTCGTTAAAGTGAAAGAAAACGAGCCGTTTGACGTAGCACTGCGTCGCTTTAAGCGCTCTTGTGAAAAAGCAGGTGTTCTGTCTGAAGTTCGTCGTCGCGAACATTATGAAAAACCTACAGCAGAACGTAAGCGCAAAAAAGCTGCAGCAGTTAAGCGTCACGCCAAGAAATTGGCTCGCGAGAACGCGCGTCGCACTCGTTTGTACTAAGATACACGAGTAGCAGACAGCGATATTCACTTTTCGCAGCTTGCACTTAGACTTAATTCGTTAAGTTACGTGTTGGAAGCCGTGTCCTAAGCGACGCGGCTTTCGTGTTTGTAGACGAAGATAAAAGATAAGTTGAGGGCATGGCAGGACTCATTCCGAAAAGCTTCATCCACGACCTACTTGAGCGAGCTGATATCGTCGAAGTAGTGGATAGCCGTGTACCTTTAAAAAAAGCAGGGAAAAACCATCAGGCCTGTTGTCCATTCCATAATGAAAAAACGCCTTCGTTTACGGTCAGTGCTGATAAGCAGTTTTACCACTGTTTTGGGTGCGGTGCACACGGTAATGCAATCGATTTCATTATGGAGTTTGATGGCCTAAACTTTCCCGATGCCGTCGAAGAGTTGGCCTCAAGTTTAGGTGTGCAGGTGCCGCGTGAAGAGGGTCACGATCCACAAAAACAACACCAACAGCAGGCACAGCTAAAAAATGACACTGAATTGATGGCGCAATGTACGCGATTTTTTCAGCATCAGCTCAAGCATCACGCGAACTCAGAAAAAGTAATTACTTATTTAAAGCAACGCGGCTTATCGGGTGACATTGTCAAACGGTTTCAAATCGGTTATGCCCCCGATGCCTGGGATAGTTTGTTGACCACCATGGGCGTTGAGCCACGTGCGCGTCAACAGCTCATCGATTTGAAGTTGGTCAATGTTAATGACCAGGGTCGAAAGTTCGATTTCTTTCGTGATCGCGTGATGTTTCCTATCCACGATCGTCGAGGCCGTGTCGTTGGCTTTGGTGGACGTGTGATTGATAGTGACGGTCCTAAATACTTGAACTCACCCGAAACACGCTTGTTTCATAAGGGCCAAGAGCTATATGGCTTTTGGAATATGCAGCAGCGTCTACGCCGACCCGAGCAAATTTGTATTGTTGAGGGTTACATGGATGTTGTCGCGTTAGCGCAAGCCGGCATCGACTACGCGGTCGCTTCTCTCGGGACAGCAACGACTACTGAACAATTACAGCGTTTATTCCGTACATCTAATAGAGTGGTGTGTTGTTATGACGGTGATCGAGCCGGAAGAGATGCGGCGTGGCGGGCGTTAGAAAATGCACTGCCGTTGCTAAAAGATGGTATCGACTTAAGCTTCCTATTTCTACCTGAGGGTGAAGATCCTGACTCGGTGGTTCAAAGTAGTGGTAAAGAAGGGTTTGAGCGTTACTTAAATCAGGCTAAATCCTTTGTCGATTACTTTTTCGAGCATTTGTCGGAAGACGTTGATGTAAATACAGAGTCTGGACGCTCAGCTTTATTAAGTGAGGCGAAACCGCGTATCGAGCGGATTGCCAGTGACTTTTATCGTGAGTCGCTAATGCAAAAACTGGCACAGCTCTTAAGAAGGGAAACGTCGCAACTGGAACGCTATGTTGACACGCCACAGCAACGCAAGGCAAAACCAGATGCGGTAAAAATGACGCCGTTGCGCCGTGCCGTTGCTCTTATCGTGCAGTATCCGCAGTTGGCGAAAGAGGTGCCCGTTAAAGCAGAGTTAGGCGAACTTAAGTTGCCAGGTATGGATTTATTTATCGCGCTTCATCAACAGTGTAATGAGCGTGATATGACGACAGCCCAGGTGCTAGAGTATTGGCGCGATACGCCGTATCAAAAAGCACTAGAAAAACTTGCCGTGTGGCAACATGGACTTGATGAACACAATATGGAGCAGGAGTTTAAGGATATCTTTGTTTATTTAATTGACCAATATGTGGAACAAAGAGCCGACGAACTGCTCAAAAAGGGGCAACAAACGCCCTTGAATAAAGCGGAAAAGCAAGAATATTTAATGCTGGTTAAGCATTTAAGAACACGTAACTGACTAGGCTATAATCAGCGTTTTGGTAGCTTAAAATTAGCCATTATGCTATAGTTTTAGGTCATTTTGGGTACTCTCGTAGAAAGTGACAGGTGGAATCTCTGTATGCAGCAGAATCGGCAATCACAGTTAAAAGTTCTCATTGCGAAAGGCAAAGAGCAAGGTTTTCTTACGTTTGCGGAAGTGAACGACCACTTACCGCAGGAAATCGTTGATTCCGATCAAATAGAAGACATCATTCGCATGATAAATGACATGGGTATCCGTGTCTTTGAAAGTGCGCCTGATGCAGATGATTTGATGATGTCCGAAAGTGCGGCGGACGAGGACGCAGCTGAAGAAGCTGCACAAGCACTTGCTACTGTGGATGGTGAAATAGGCCGTACCACCGACCCTGTTCGCATGTACATGCGTGAAATGGGTACTGTTGAGCTGTTAACGCGTGAGGGCGAGATCGATATCGCTAAGCGTATCGAAGACGGTATCAACCAAGTTCAGTGTTCTGTTGCGGAGTACCCCGAAGCAATTAATTTCTTGCTAGAGCAATGGGACTCTTATGAGGCCGAAGAGTTACGCCTGACCGAAATCATTGTAGGCTTTATTGACCCTGATGAGGTTGATGAAGCGCCCGTAAGTGCAACTCACGTTGGTTCTGAGCTCTCTGAAGATGAGCTTGAGGATGAGGACGACGATGACGAAGATGATGATGACGAGGAAGAAAATGATAGCGGCATTGACCCAGAGTTTGCTCGTCAGAAATTCACCGAACTGCGCGAGCAATACGAGGCAACTCGCCAAGCGATAACTCAGTTTGGTCGTGAACATCCAGACGCACGCGTTGAAATTGACAAGCTTAGCGATCTGTTTAAGCAGTTCCGCTTAGTTCCTAAGCAGTTTGACCGTCTTGTTCAAGACATGCGTGCCATGATGCAGCGTGTGCGGGTTCAAGAGCGCTTGGTCATGAAAGCGGCGGTTGAACAAGCCGGTATGCCTAAGCGTGCATTCATGAAAGCGTTTGCGGGTAACGAAAATAGTTTAGCATGGGTTGATGAGCAGATTTCTGCGGGCGTTGACTATGCAACCACACTACAAGAAGCACGCGTTGAAATCGAACGCTGTGTGACGAAGTTAAATGAAATAGAAAAAGAAACAGGCCTTACTATTGCCAAGGTTAAGGATATTAACCGCCGGATGTCGATTGGTGAGGCAAAAGCGCGCCGAGCCAAGAAGGAAATGGTGGAGGCGAACCTTCGTTTGGTTATTTCAATCGCTAAGAAATATACCAATCGTGGTCTGCAGTTCCTTGATTTGATTCAAGAAGGTAATATCGGCTTGATGAAAGCGGTTGATAAATTTGAATATCGCCGTGGTTATAAGTTCTCGACGTATGCGACATGGTGGATACGTCAGGCGATCACGCGCTCGATCGCTGACCAAGCACGTACAATTCGTATTCCGGTGCACATGATTGAGACCATTAATAAACTCAATCGTATTTCGCGTCAAATGCTACAAGAAATGGGCCGTGAGCCGCTGCCAGAAGAATTGGCTGAGCGGATGGCGATGCCGGAAGATAAAATCCGTAAGGTCCTCAAGATTGCAAAAGAGCCGATCTCGATGGAAACCCCAATCGGTGATGATGAAGACTCGCATTTAGGTGACTTTATTGAGGACAACACTCTGGATTTACCGATTGATTCGGCTACCTCAGAGAGCTTGCGTAACTCTGTGCGCGACGTACTCGGCGGATTGACTGCTCGTGAAGCGAAAGTGTTGCGTATGCGTTTTGGTATTGATATGAATACTGACCACACGCTCGAAGAAGTGGGTAAACAGTTTGATGTAACGCGTGAACGTATCCGTCAGATTGAAGCAAAAGCACTGCGCAAATTGCGTCATCCAAGCCGTTCAGAGCAACTTAAATCGTTTTTGGATGAGTAACCGTATGTAATTGCTCAAGCTCTACTTGAGTGATTCTGTTACTAAGAAAGGAGGCAGTATGGGAATTAATCGTGAACATTGGCCAAAACGGATTATAGACTCGCATCTTCATATCTATGATGAAGCGTTTCCGTTGATAGAAAACCAAGGTCACATCCCAAAGCCTTTTTACATTGACGACTACAACCGCCTTGTGACAGGAATGCCTATCGAAGGTGGCGTCATTGTTTCAGGTTCCTTTCAGGGCTTCGAGCAACGCTATTTGAAAGCAGCGCTTGGAAACCTGGGGGATAATTATGTCGGCGTTACTCAGTTACCGGGTAGTGTCAGTGATGAGAAAATTCAGCAACTTAATGAGCATCGTATCCGTGGTGTCCGCGTTAACTTAAAGCGTGGTGTACATAGAGATATCGAAGGGATTGTCGAATTCGGGCGTCGTATCTGGGATTTAGCAGGGTGGCACTTGGAAATTTATGTCGATAGTCGTGAACTTGACGATATGGTGCCTACATTGTTGAAGTTGCCTAAACTGAGCGTGGACCACTTGGGTATGGCTAAGTCTGGCCTTTCTCAAGTGCGCCGATTAGCTGAGGGCGGTGTGAATATCAAAGCAAGCGGCTTTGGGCGTACCGAAGTGAATATTACAGAAGCAATTAAGACGCTCTATAAGACGAACCCTGATTGTCTAATGTTTGGCACAGACTTACCGGGTACGCGTAGTAATCGCGGGTTTGAGCCGAGTGATATTGACACCATTGTTGAAGCACTTGATGACTCTGATGCCGCGGATAAAGTGTTCTACCAAAACGCCAAAGAGTTTTATAAACTACCCTAAGGTGTTTAATTTCTAGATAAGGTGGCGCGTGTATTCGCTCTCCTCAATAAGTAACCAGAACCGTTGGATGGCGATGACAATCATCGCCATCGCTATTTTCGGTATTGGTCTCACATTTTGGTATTCGCCATCACAGCTGATCAGTCGTTCAACTGAAGGACTTGCGTCGAGTTGTGAACAAGTGCGTACAGAAATCACCCAACTCTACCCCTCCAACGCAGAGCCTCACTATCAGGTCACTAACCCCGACTTGTTGCAGCAGGTTATGTACCGCGAAACGAGTAAACTTCAGGGAGTCGAGGGGGGTTATTGGGATGTCGCCAGCGAATTCTTTGGCTATGCCTTTCCTACCTATGTAGGGTCAAGTATTAAAACCGACGTGCCTCAGTCCGAAATGGCACTGCTCAGTGCCTTGTCACGGCAAGCCGTCGATGAATCCAACATACTTACGTCTGTCAGACAGTCAGTGGATGCTGCGGTGATTACCGTCTCCTGCCCGGTCACCACTCACCGGGGTTTAGCTGCTTGGTTAATGAAGCGGACGTCATTGGTCCCTGCAAGTTTAGTCGGTGTGCTATTCGGCATTTTCGGCTTACTTGCTGTGATTGGCACCATGATGCTGGTACGTAACCGTAACTTTGAGAGAGGCTGGCTGACCGAGCGAGAGAAGCTTACAGAACAACTTCATGACGAAGCTGCGCCCGTGCCGACCACATCAGCCATTAACGACGTGCAGCCATTTTTACTATTGTTGTATCAGGCACGGCAAAAACGACACAATGCAGAGCGTGCGATTAACTCGTTAGAAGCGAAACTCGGACAGATTAATGAGTTGTCGATTATCGGACGCGCAGCACTCGCATTTGCTGAGGAACTGCGCGGACGTATTGAACAACTGCAGCGGGATGTTACAACGGTGGTTTCGGATACGTCGACTCACCAGTTCGAGAAATTGCAGCGAGAACTCGATGCTGCCGAATATCTTTGCCAAGCGTTGGCACAAATTGATGTTCGTCACAAAAAGCAGGGACCCGTTGCGGAAGTAGCGATGAATCGTTGGACACGAGCATTGGCAGACTTTCATCAACAACGTCATGCGAACGGCCGCCAAACAATTGCAGCGGTATGTGATGACGATGTGCATGTGATAACGAACCCGCTACTGCTTCGCTTTACGCTCGATATCATTATTTTACATTCATTAAAATTTGGTCCGCAGGCGGGCGAGATATTTATCCGTGTATGCAAACAGGACGACAACGTAGTTTTGGAAGTTGTCGACGAAAATCCGAGTGTACGCCGAGATGTCGAGCAGAACTTATTTAGGTTTGATGATGTAAAACCTGAACGTTACGGAGATGGCTTACGTTTGGTGAAGGACCTTGTCAGCAGCTTAAAAGGGTCGGTCGAATTTCAATCAAACGGCGAAATCTCTCGATTTATCTTAAAGATACCGATGACAAGCTAGCAAAAAGTTCGTATAATTTGCGCCGCTTTCTAAGCGACTCACTTCTAAAATGGCCCCTTAGCTCAGTGGTTAGAGCACCCGACTCATAATCGGTTGGTCCGCAGTTCAAATCTGCGAGGGGCCACCACTCTTTTCAATGACTTAGGTCATTTTGCATTTTGCCGAGTTCCGCTTGGGGTTACCTTAGGGTATACCTTAGCAATGGCCCTGTGTTTTACCCGCTGATGTATTACTGACTCAAAAATCAAGTTTTCGTATTTCATCCCACCATCGGAATAAAGGTTACCACAGCGTGGTAATCACGCAATTGGCTTTCTTTAATCCTATTGCATGCTAAAAGCGCATTGGTTGAGCGCCTTATGCTGCACATGATTCAGAACGGCTCGCAGGCATGTTCTCAATAAAATACAGGATTGACGATAAACGCCAGTACTTCAAGCCACCGAGGGTACGGGCCGGCGGCACGAGGTTTGCTCGCTCGTAACGCCACCAGCTTGTTCTACTAACCGCCAGCATTTCCAGTACTTCGCAACTACGCAACATGCGCTCGGTTTGGTTATAACGTTTTAAAATCTCTGAGCGATGTTCAGGGCTCGGTTCTTGGTACATCGTGTTTCTCCGCTGTTAAGATGAGCCCATTGTGTGTGAGTGACTTGCAAAAGTTAAGAAATTAGAGAGGGGTTTTTGGTCGGCTCTAAAATTCGACTTTTAGGCCGGTTTTTTTGCGCCGTCAAGGCTTAACAGGCTGAGTATTGAATGACATTATCAACTCTGCAGACTTATAGAGAGCATTTTAAGTGTATAACACCAGCATTTGAGTTCCCTATCGCGACCCAAACTGTCGCAGCCGTCGAATAAAATACCGTATAAGGACATCACAAGGGATGTGAGTGGGCAGGGAAGCTGTTTATCGTCAGCCCAAATGCCTTTTGGCTTACCCTAAATTTGGCTTGATGGCGGTGGACGTTACAACTCTACAGGTTAATTTCTAAGGGACAGACAGAACGTATCAAAATGATTGCATTATCCAGGAGTGCAAAGTACAGTGATGTACTAAACCAAATTAAGACAGAATCCAGTGATCGAAGACCTTACTTTTGCACAACGCGAACGGCTAGAATACATCGACTTCCGGTTGATGTTTTTTGGCTTTGTCGCAAGAAGCGATTTGACCGAACAATTCAAAATTGGTCCGGCATCGAGTTCTCGTGACTTTTCACTTTACAAAGAACTTGCTCCCGGCAATTTAGAATTGCGCCACGAAACAAAACGCTACTACTCTCGAAAAGCATTTAAGCCACTATTTGATCACGATGTCGAAATCGCTTTAAAAAACTTAGCGAACCAGAAAAAGAACGCTGTTTCTTCGGAAACGAAAATACTTTCGGTTGATTCCGTCAGCTTAATAAAAGCACAACCGGAAATCGTTTCTTCGCTGACCAAAGCAGTCATCAATTCAAGTGTAATTAAAATTGAATACGCTTCGTTGAGTTCTGGTATTACCCAACGTGAAATTTTGCCCTATGCATTTTTAAATAGTGGGCAGCGTTGGCATATTCGCGCGTTCGATCGAAAATCAAATGAGTTTCGTGATTTTGTTTGCACCAGAATACTTTCCGCCGAAATAGTAGAGAACGCAAAGGTCGCTTCCCACGAAAAGCAAATTAATGACGACGAATGGGTTAATGAAGTGACTTTGCAATTAGTGGCGCATCCAGCGCATGAACACCCCAAAGCAATCGAACTCGATTATCAAATACAAGATCATCAGCTTGAATTAACGCTGAAAGTAGCAGAAGCAAAATACTTGCTTCGGTTTTGGAATGTAGATGTTACTCCTCAACATTCACTCAGCCCCCAAACTCATCATTTATGGTTAAAAAATTCGGCTGAAATAAGAAAAAACAATCGGCTAGCAGGTGCTTTAGCGCTCGCTCCAGGCAATAACTTCCAGGGTAGTAAAAATGGTTAACGAAGATATTCAAATGAAATTTGGTTTTAAGTATGGGCGTAATGGAGCACATGCCAGCCGAACCATGATGTTAGCTGAAATTACAGAGCTATTTTCTCATCGCCCTGTGAATGCGACCGCCGAAGATTACCAACAAGATATTGAGCAATTTAATTTGCTGAATAAGCCGACCTCAAAAGCTCGGCAGCTGACTTGGCGCCACTTAATCGATTTGTACGGTATGAATACCGAAATACCGCTGTTTCGTATTTTCCGCCTTTTCTGGGAAGCCGATGAAAAAGCTCGACCAGTTTTAGCCTGTCAAATGGGCCTAGCGCGTGACCCGTTGCTACGCCTATCTAAAGAAAAAATCCTTGAGCTCAACACTGGACAACTTCTCACACGACCGGAAATGGAAGGCCTATTCGCAGAGCGTTTTCCTGATAGGTTTAGTCCAGCGACGTTAAAGTCGATAGCACAAAACGTGAACGGTACATGGACCCATGCGGGCTACTTAACCGGCCGTAATAAAAAGCATCGGTCAGAGCCTGATATTCGCCCTGTAAACGTCGCTTTTGCATTGGTTATGGGACATTTACAGGGCGCTTCAGGCAATCGCCTATTTAATACCGAGTGGGTGCAAATGTTTGAATACCGAACCGACCGATTATTAGAGCTAGCTCGCTTGGCGAGCCATGCAGGTTTAATCACCTTCAAGCATTCAAGTGAAGTCATTGATATTGGCTTTCAGGATCTTTTAACGCGTGAAGAGGAGTCAATGCTGCATGAGTAACCGACTAGATCGCTTGGTCAGAAGCTACTCTAACTTCATTAGTATTCCATGGACTCATGGCCTAGCGAATGAACAACGCGTGTTATTTGCCGTTTACTACAAAGAAGATGAATTAAAGCTACGCGCTCGAATTGAAGAGTTTCAGTTTGCTACTGAAGCAGCTGGCCATGACTGGTTACAGCTAGACATTACTCGTCTTTTCCCAGAGTGGATGGCAAGCCAAAAGTATCGAGAAGATTACTTTGAAGAGCCTGAGAGCCTGCAAACCAAATATAAGAAATTTGCGAAGCAGTCCGTCGAAAAACTCGCGAGCCAACTAGAAGGAAAAGTCGACGATAATACCCTGGTCGCACTTATCGGCTGCGGCACATTATTCGGCTTTGCTTCTGTTTCTGACTTTGTAAAACAGCTTTCAGCTTATGTCCCGGGGCGCTTATTAGTGCTATTCCCCGGTGAGTACATTGATAACAAATACCGACTATTAGATGCCAAAGATGGCTGGGGCTATCTAGCAACTGCAATTACTGCAGAGAATTAAGCCCAGGCGCAACAAGGAGTTTAAGCACATGTTAAACCGCGATATTTACCAACTCGACCCGCAAGAAAACCGGTTAGAAAATAACGGTGTGGCGGAAGTTAAAGACGACCAAACGTCACAGGCACTGAAAACACTGCGTTATGAGCTACAAACATTCGTTTGCGACGGCCAGTACCAAAAAGGTTTAGATAAAATTCTGTCAACCTACTTGCGCAACCTGACCGACGACCATGAGCAGCCCGGCGTGTGGATTTCTGGCTTCTTTGGCTCAGGTAAATCGCACCTTGCGAAAATGTTGCGCGCATTATGGGTTAACCAAACATTTGAAGACGGAGCCAGCGCACGTGATGTGGCTGACTTACCTGAAGATCTCCAGGCACACTTTGTCGAACTGAGTAATCAGGCGAAACGTTATGGTGGGCTACACGCCGCATCTGGCACGCTAGGTTCCGGTGCTGACAACAATGTTCGCCTGGCGTTACTGAATATAATTTTCAAATCAGCCGGACTGCCCGAGCAATATCATCAGGCACGATTTGTCATGTGGCTGAAAAAAGAAGGGCTTTACGAACAAGTCAAAGCGGCCGTTGAAGCAGAAGATGATGACTGGTTAGATGAGCTTGACGATTTATACATGTCACGCAGCATTGCAGGGGCACTATTAGAGGCTGACCCGACATTAGCGGATGACATTAAACAAATGCGTCAGCTGCTAAAAGAGCAGTATCCACACGTATCTGACGTGACAAATACCCAGATGGTTAATGCCATTCAAGAGTCGCTGTCTGTCGACGGCAAATGTCCGTTAACAGTTATCGTGCTCGATGAGGTTCAGCAATATATCGGCTCCGATACCGAAAAATCCTATTCAATACAGGAAGTCGTCGAGACTTGCTGTAAAGCGTCACCGCTAAGAGGCCGCATTCTGTTCGTGGGAACTGGCCAAAGCTCGCTGTCCGGAACACCGAGCCTGCAAAAATTAATGGGTCGCTTCCAGGTACAAATTCAACTTTCCGATACCGATGTAGAAGCTGTTATTCGTAAAGTCATTCTGCAAAAGAAAGAAGCGGCCAAACCCGATATCGATAATGTGCTTAAGTCGCACCTTGGAGAGATTTCGCGTCAGCTACGCGGGACACGTATCGAGTTTCATCGTGATGATGAAAAAGTCATGGTTGCCGACTATCCGCTACTCCCCGTCCGCCGTCGTTTTTGGGAAAAAGTACTTCGTATCGTCGACACCACGGGCACAGTATCGCAGCTGCGTAACCAGTTAAAAGTTATTCACGAAGCGGCGCAAGCCACTGCTGACAAGCCTTTAGGACATGTTGTACCCGCAGACTTTATCTACGACCAAATTTCCGTGAACTTGATTCAAACCGGCGTGATATCAAAAGAAATGGGCGAGATTATCGGTCGCCTTGCCGCGGGAGATGAAAGCAGTAAACTCAAATCACGTATTCTTTCTCTGGTGTTATTGATAGGTAAGTTACCAACGGAGCCGGCCGCTGACAGTGGTGTTCGTGCCACCGCTGAAATGCTCTCAGACTTACTCATCGATGACCTTGACCAAGGGACAGACTCAATCCGCACCGCCGTACCCAAATTACTTGAAGAGCTTGTCGACGATGGCCACATCATGGCAATGCAAACGGCAGCGGGAACAGAGTATCGCGTGCAAACGCAAGAGAGTGCCCAGTGGTACGACACCTTCCGCCAAGAGGAAGTTGACCTGCGTGGCAATATGCAACGTGTCGACAACCTGCGGATGGACATGATCCATAAAAAAGTTCGCCAGGAGCTAGGGCAAGTCCGGCTAACACAGGGGCAAACCAACGAAGTTCGCCAATTACTGCCATGTTTCGAGTCAGAGCTACCACGCGATGCCGATAAGAAAATTTATGTTTGGATCCAAGACGGCTGGAGTAGTACCGAGAAGGACGTTCTAACAGAAGCTCGTCGGATGGATCCGGAAAAACCAACGATCTTCCTGTTTATCCCGGCTCGTAACCGTTCGGAGTTATCGTCTGCCATTATTGCAGCTCATGCTGCTGACGCTACGCTACAAAAACGCGGCATTCCCGGTACTGAAGCCGGTAAAGACGCTCGCAGTGCCATGGAGACTCGTAAGCGTGATGCTGACCGCAACGTAGAAACCTTATTAAAAGAAATTTTTGAAGGCGTCATGGTATTGCAAGCTGGCGGCAACGAAGTTGACGGCAATACCATTACTGAGCGTGTAGAAAAAGCCGGCAAAGCATCCGTCGTACGTTTATATCGAGAGTTTGATAGCGCCGACCACCCGGGCTGGGCGAAAGTCTATGAACGCGCACGTAAAGACGGCGGACAAAATGCTCTTGAGGCTATAGGTCATAAAGACGATGCCGAAAAACATCCGGTATGTGCCAAAATCAAAAACTTCATTGGCGTGTCGAAACAAGGCAAAGAAATTCGTGAAGAGTTTCAAAACCCACCTTATGGTTGGTCACAGGACACTGTTGAAGGTGCAATTTACGCCATGATTTCGGCGGGCGTATTAATTGCCGAACCTGGCTTAAAAGCGTCCGAACTTGAACGTAAACAGTTACCGCACACCACCTTCCGGCCTGAGAAATTAACGATTAGAACCGTTGATATGATCAAGATTCGACGTGTTATCAACGCGGCGGGTATCAAGTGCGAATCCGGTGAGGAAAAAGCCAAAGCGGCGCTATTGGCTGAGAAAGGTCGCGATCTGGCAGAAAGCGCATGTGGGCCAGCGCCTTTCCCTGCCAAACCAGACACCCATATTTTTGATGATATTGCTCGTCAGTCCGGTAATGCACAACTCAATGTGATTTTAGAAAACCAAAGTGACATAGCAGACACCTTGCTTGAATGGCAGGAAACAGCCGAGAAAATTACTAAACGACGTACCGACTGGAGTCAACTTAATGACTTGCTCGATATCAGTAAGGATTTAGCTTTCTACGCGCCGGCAAAAGAGCTCGCTGATACCATTATTAAAAACCGTTCAATACTCGATGAACCCAACCCTGTTAGCGGTATTATTAAAGAGTTGGTCACTAAACTGCGTGAGGCCTTACGCCATCGCATTGACGCGTACCAAGCGGAATATCAACGCGGTTTAGAATCGCTTACCAGCGATGAGCATTGGCAACAACTGTCTCAGGAACAACAGCAGCAAATTTTGGACAAGCGCTCACTCCATGAAGTTGCAGCTCCTGACTTATCAACCACTGAGTCACTCATTGATGCATTAGACTCAGTTTCGCTCGGGCAGTGGAGCGACCGTAAAGAATCCCTGGCCAGCAAGTTTGAAAATGCTCGCCAAGAAGCAGTAGAGCTCCTGTTACCCAAAGTACAGCGCTACAGTACTCCGCGGGTGACGGTCAACACCGAAGCAGAATTAGATGTCTGGCTAGAGCAGGTGAAAAAAGACGTATTAGCGAAGTTAAATGACGGACCGGTGACTTTCTGATGACGACAGTAATAGCAAATTCATCTTCAACCCGAAAAGCCCTTGATAAAGCGCTACGATCAGGCTTAGAGCGCACAGTAATAAAAGCCCGTGATATTGCTGAAGAAGCAGCAACGCAGGCATTAAAACGCCATGCTGTGGGCGACAAACAAGCGCCGGATTATTTTACCGAAGCGCAGCGGGCGCTGAGAAACCGACTGCGTGCTCATGGTCGGCAACTCGGTGATGTACGCCACGACAACGGCGAGCAAACCATTCATAAACTGGTTACTGAAGTTGCTTATGAGCACTGGCATCGTATGTTGTTTGCTCGCTTCCTTGAGCAAAACGGCTTGTTGATGTACGACCAACATACCTCGGTGACACTGCAAGACTGTAACGAACTTATCGAAGAGGGCGTATTTCAAGACGAGCTAGAACAAGCCTGCAACAACGGCTGGGAGCTTGCCGGTGTGTTGGCATCTAAAATGTTGCCGCAAATTTTCCGCACAGACTCACCTGTGTTTCAGTTGCAGTTTGCGCTAGAGCTGCAACGTGAGCTAGAAGCCCTGGTTATGGGCTTGGCGCCAGAAGTGTTTCAGGCGCAGGACAGCTTAGGCTGGGTTTATCAGTTCTGGCAAAGTAAGCGAAAAGAGGAAGTAAACAAGTCGGAAGTGAAAATTGGTGCGGATGAGCTCTCGCCAGTAACGCAGTTATTTACTGAACCCTACATGGTGAGCTTCTTACTCGATAACAGCTTAGGTGCCTGGTGGGCTGGTAAACGATTGAGTGACCATGACTGGATCGAGGCCCAAAGTGAACAAGAGTTGCGCGAAAAAGCGGCCATTGCAGGCGTGCCACTCGAATACCTACGCTTTGCCAAAGAAGACGACCGCTGGCAGCCAGCTTCGGGCGTTTTTGAGGGCTGGCCAAGCCAATTAAGTGAACTTAAAACCCTGGACCCGTGCTGCGGCTCTGGCCACTTTTTAGTCGCCGCATTTTTAATGCTGGTACCTATGCGCATGGAGCTAGAAGGCTTATCCGCCAAAGACGCTGTTGACCGAGTGATCGAAGAGAACCTGCATGGCTTAGAACTTGACCAACGCTGTGTGGAGCTTGCTGCGTTTGCGGTGGCTTTGGAAGCTTGGCGTTATCCGAATGCGGGTGGTTACCGTACCTTACCAGAGCTACATCTAGCCTGTAGTGGCTTGTCGATTAGTGCCGCCAAAGACGAATGGAAAGAGCTCAGTAAAAAAGCGGGAAAACAAAACCTAACTATTGCACTGGATTGGATGTACCAAACCTTTAAAGACGCGCCGGTGCTTGGCAGTTTAATTAACCCCAAACGCTTACAAGCGGCAAAAATTGCTCAGTGGGGTGAGCTTGATGCTGTATTAACCGACATTCTCACCGAAGATGAACGTATTCAAGCAGAAACAGGCCGCGATGTACGCCGGCTATCGGAAGAGCGCGAGGCGGGCATTGTGGCCCAAGGCTTGGTCAAAGCAGCCAAGTTGCTTTCTATGCAATATAACTGGGTGATTACCAACGTGCCGTATTTGGCGCGCGGTAAACAAGATGAAAAGCTCCGCGATTACTGTGAAAGCTATTACCCCGCCGGTAAAAATGACCTGGCAACCGTGTTTTTAGACCGTTGTTTGGAGTTTTGCCATAACGGTGGGACTTCAAGCATTGTTCTACCGCAAAACTGGTTGTCCCAGAAAAGTTATAAGCCAATTCGTGAAAAATTAATCCATTTAATGCAGTTCAAAGGGTTAGTGCGTTTGGGGTCTGGTGCTTTTGAGACAATTTCTGGTGAAGTTGTTAAAGCAGTATTACTAACTGTTAGTAAAAGCAATCCGAGCGAAGAAAGCATATTTTATGGCTTAGACGTTGCAAATACTAAAGGCATAGATGAAAAAGCGGTTTACTTGAGACAAAGCGATTTTTTGCTTGTTCCTCAACTAGCACAACTAAAGAATAATGAAGCTCGTATTCTTCTATCCCTTCAAGAAGAAACCCCGTTTCTCAGCGATTTCACTTCAGCTCTTCATGGTCAAGCTGCTGGTGACAATACGGCATTCAATCGATATTTCTGGGAAGTAAGTGAATTTGGTAGTGACTGGGAGCTTTATCAAACTGCTCCATCTGATTCAGTATTTTTTAGCGGTAGAGAGAGTATAGTTTTTTGGCAAAAAGAAAAGGGCGAAATGGCTAGGCTTGCAGATTCAGTCAAACATCTGAATCACAAGGCTCAACAATGGCGAAGCGGTAAGTCCAATTGGCGTCGAAAAGGAATAGCAATAAATCTTGTTGGGGATCTCCGTTATACGCTTTATTCTGGTGATATATACTCGCAATCTTGCTGCGTCATAGTTCCTGATGATGAGAAGCTAATACCCGCTCTATGGTGTTACCTTGAATCTGGAATTTTTGAGAAGAATCTAAGAAGTATCGACTCTGGAGTTGCGTTGTCGGTTAAGACCATTATCTCTGTACCATTTGACATAGAACACTGGAGAAATGAAGCGGCCCAAAAGGCTAAAGAGGTTTCAGCACCGCATCAACAATTTTCTGCTAACCCCGCACAATGGGTTTTTCATGGACATCCAGCTGGGATAGTTGAATGGAATCCCATCACCGGTAATCTTTCTTCTAATGACAGAAGGCTTGATCAGGTCGTATTGCAAGTCGCAGTTGCTCGCTTGCTTGGCTATCAGTGGCCTGCAGAGCTTGACGCTGAAATGGAACTTGCCGACGAACAACGCGCATGGGTTGAACGCTGCAAAGCACTCAATTCTTTTGTCGATGACGATGGCATTGTCTGCTTACCTGCAGTGCGTGGTGAAAAAGCCGCTGAACTGCGTTTAGAGGCGATGCTGGAAGCCGCCTACGGCGACGCCTGGACTACCAACCTAAGAAATCAATTACTAGATACTGTGGGAAGTAAATCTCTGTCCGCTTGGTTACGAGACAAGTTCTTTGAACAGCACTGTAAGTTATTCCAGCATCGCCCTTTTATCTGGCAAATATGGGACGGCTTGAAAGACGGCTTTAGCGTGCTGGTGAACTATCACAAACTCGATAAAGCGGGCTTAGAACGCCTGATTTACACCTACCTCGGTGATTGGATACGCACCCAACAAGCCGAAGTCGCCAACGGCGTTGATGGCGCCGATATTCGCTTAGCCGCCGCTCAAACGCTCAAGCAAGAACTCGAAAACATTCTTGCCGGTGAAAAGCCGTACGATATTTTCGTGCGTTGGAAACCACTGGAAGAGCAGCCCATCGGCTGGAACCCAGACTTAAACGACGGTGTTCGTCTCAATATTCGCCCCTTCATGCTCGCCAAAGACATGGGCAAGAAAGGCTCAGGCGTACTGCGTGCAAAACCAAACATCAAATGGACCAAAGACCGCGGTACTGATGTTGAATCTGCCCCTTGGTATCACCTCGGTCCAGAGTATGGTGGCAAGCCCGGCGCACGCATTAATGAGCATCATTTAAGTTTGTCGGAAAAGCAAAAAGCACGGGATAAGGACGTCTAAAATGATTAAATCGGTATTTAACTACCCTATTTCTACCTTGCTCGACATTGAGAGCAATGTGATTTACACCATACCTCGCTATCAACGTGAATACACCTGGGGAAAAGGTCAGTGGGAGCGCCTGTTCGATGATTTGATTGAGAATGATTCAGGTTATTTCTTAGGTTCTATTATTTGCATCAATCAAGCGCAAGACACCCTAGCTACTCAATCGTTAGAGGTTGTGGATGGTCAGCAACGAATGACCACGATATCGTTACTGCTTGCGGCTGTTTACTCAGTATTAAAGTCACAGGACGATCTATCAGATGAAGAAAACTTTGAACTGTTAAAACTTAAAGGAAAACTGGTCTTGAGACGGGACCCTAAGCAAGCCCGCCTTATTCCTCAAGTTCAGAATAGTAACCAGCAAGACTACTTTTACGTGTTATGCCTGGCTGATCTTTTAAAAGATGTATCGAAGCCGGCTAATGCGGGCAAGCGACGCCTCGTTCGAGCGTACCGATATTTTGTTGAGCGCATAAATTCTTTTCTCGCTGAAAATGATAACCGAGATACGCCAATACAAGATTTATTGGAAAAAGTGAATACTGCAACCTTAGTGAAAATTGAGGTTGGCGGTCATTCTGATGCGTACACCTTATTCGAGTCATTGAATAACCGAGGTGTCCCTCTCACCGCAATTGATCTCATTAAAAACAAGCTATTAGCAACTTTAGAGAGCACCGAGCCAGGCAGTATTGACGAGAACTATGATAAGTGGAAGCGTGTAATGGACGCACTTGGTGATGACTATGCGGTCCAGGAGCGTTTTTTCCGACAGTATTACAATGCTTATAGGACCGAACTGCGTTCAATTATTGCTGTTCCAGTAGCGACAAAGTCAAACTTGATGCAGGTTTACGAAAAGCTGATATCACATGACCCTCAGCGTTTCTTAGCTGAAATGGTACGTTTATCAGCAATTTACGCAAATCTAACTAATAGCTCCCCATTAGACAACGCAAAACTTAGTAGCCTCCTTTTATCACTGGAGCGCATCCAAGCTGCATCCGCTTATCTTCTGCTGCTTATACTGTTTGATAAACGAGAAAGCTTGAGTTTAAGCGAAGAACATTTTGAAGAAATTACTGAGTTCCTGATTCGCTTTTTTGTTCGCCGAAACACAACAGATCTCCCCCCAACAAGAGACTTAAACCGCATATTTATGGATGTTGCGGAAAGCTGCCTTAGCCTTCAAGGCAAAGACATTGTAGTCACAGTAAAAGAAAAGCTTACCCGCCATAGCTCTTCGGACGAGTACTTTAAAGAGAACTTGAACGGAGCGATTTATCAAGATAATAAAGCCGTGTGTCGGTTTGTTTTATGTGCTCTTGAAGAGGAACAAATGACCCGAGAACGCCAACTTGATTTGTGGGCAACCAAAGGCAAGCACTATGTATGGACCATTGAGCATATTTTCCCACAAGGAGAAAATATTCCTGGCGCTTGGGTCGATATGATTGCTGACGGAAACCGGAAGTTAGCTAATGATCATCGGGAGCAATACGCTCATCGACTTGGGAATCTCACAATTTCCGGATACAACAGTTCGCTTGGCAATAAAAGCTTTGAGGAAAAGCAGTCTAGGAAAGATAAGAAAGGCCGTCCTGTCGGCTACAATAACGGTCTATACCTAAACCGAGAATTAGCGGACGCAACAGCTTGGACTGTTGAGAAAATTGAGCGCCGAACAAAACAGCTGGTCGACCGTATTGCTGAGAAGTATTCACTGTCAGAAACGAAAGGCAGTTCGTAATGAAACTACTCGATATTTTGTGCGACGAAGTACGCGCCAGTGCGTCGTATAACTCCAACATTCAGGTAGCACCTTCGGTTGTACTCTGGACGGACAAACTGCGCCAATGGGAGCCCGCCTTGCCCTTGTTACAAGCGGCAATGCCCGAATTATTAGTGCTGGGTGATTATCAGCCGGATAAGCACCAAGGCCCTGCGATTTGGTTAAAGTGTGTAATTGAAAACACACTGCCCGAATTCGAGTTGCCCAATGACAGAACACCGATCATTTATTTGCCGGGTTACGAGCGTCGTGATTTGCGTGCAATTGCCAAATGCCCGGAAGAACTAAAGCCACTGGCAGAACTGCAATACCGGGGCAGCTGGTGGGTCTATAACACAGCAGGTAGAGACTGGACCGTCAATGCGTTTCTTCTCTCTACCTCCGGCGGTGCGGGTTTAGATGTTGCGGCGGATAAAAGTACCCAAGCTGCGCTATTAAAAGTTTTGCCTGAAATTTTAGAAAGCGAGCGCAGTGACTTAGCCAATAAGCGACTCGAAGCGCCTGACTTCAATAAGCTGATATCAAGTGACCCTATTCGTGATTTATTAACCTGGATGAACGAGCCAAAACCTGCTCGAGAACGCTGGGACGATAAGCGTTGGGATGCGTTAGTGAGCATTTGGGAAACCGAGTTTCACTTTAATCCGAAAACAGATGGCGAGCTTACTGCGGCAGAATTGCTATGCCGACATCAAGGCCCTTGGGAAGCGGTTTGGCAACGTTACGCCGAAACTTGCACTCATTATTCGGAAATACCGAATTTATTATTAAAAGTCGAGCCAGACTTAGCGGCTGATGGTGCCAGCTATCCTGCGGTAAATGAAAAAGAAGAACAAAAGCTTGAAGCAGAACTTTCAAAGCTTGTAAGTGGCCATTCAAGCTCTGACGTTCGTAAATCATTGCTTGCACTGGAAAAGCAACATGCCGATCGCCGTGACTGGATTTGGTATGACCTCGACTTATCACCCATGGCGGGAGTTCTTCAGCATCTGGCCAAGGTAGCCGACTTAACAGAGCACGCGTTCAACGGCTCAACCGTTGACGAAATGGCAGAGCAGTACAAAGAACGTTTCTGGCAGGCCGACGACCAGGTCTTACGTGCTCTGGCTTATCCTCTTAAAAACCAACATCAAGAGCTAGTACAAGGGTTACTGACAATTATTTATACCCCCTGGCTCGAAGAAATTAATAACAACTTCCAAGCTCTGGTTAAGCAGTACGGTTATAACGGCGAGTTAGTGGCTAGAGAGTCAACTGCCGAGTACCGAGCTGGCGGAGAAGTTGTATTTTTTGTAGATGGCTTGCGATTTGATGTCGCGCAGCGTCTCTGTCGACGGTTAGAGAGACTCGGAGAGCTGACGCTAACCAATGACTGGGCGGCTTTGCCCTCCGTTACGGCCACAGCAAAAGCAGCCGTTACACCGGTACATGAAAAACTTACCGGCCGTACCAGCGACAAAGATTTTCAACCCAGCTTAAAGGACGACAACACCTCCTTTTCTTCGCACTACTTAAAGAAATTTCTGTCGGAAAAAGGGTGGGTTTACCTATCGGAAACTGAAACTGGGGACCCTACTAGCAATGCCTGGGTGCAAAGCGGTGATATCGATAAAGAAGGCCACGTTAAAGGTTTGAAATTGGCCACGCGCATTGATCCCCTGCTTGATGAGATTGTAGAACGCGTTGAAGACCTATTTTCTGCTGGGTGGCGACGTATTCGTATTGTTACCGACCATGGCTGGCTCTTAACTCCGAATACCATGGCCAAAGTGGATATTGCCAAGTATTTGACCGAAACCCGTTGGGGACGATGCGCACTGGTCAAAGACAATGTCCAGACGGAACATTTAAAAGTAGGTTGGTACTGGAATCAGGACGTTACCGTTGCTATGGCGCCCGGTGTGCGAAACTTTGTTGCGGGTAAACACTATGACCACGGCGGGTTGAGCCTGCAGGAGTGTTTCACCCCGGTGATTGATGTTGTAAATAACCAACCTGTGATAGCCGCTCCTTCGGTTTCTGCGTCGATAACTGAATTACGCTGGGTTCGCTTGATGTGCAAGTTAAGCTGTGACACTGAAGGAGACGGCGTGGTTGCTGTTCTTCGCACTCAGCCTGGTAATGCGGAGACTGAAATTAGTCCGCGCAAGCCGTTAAAAGATGGAAAGTGCACATTAATGGTCGATGATGAGTTTGAACAAACATCAGCTGTTGTCGTGTTACTCGATGATGCCGGTAACTTACTGGCGAAGCAGCCCACAATTGTTGGAGGTGATGATTAATGGAATTAGACACACTTGATTTGAAGGCTGCGCAAGCACTTGAAGGTTACCTGGTTCGCAAAGATTTAGTTCGCACTTTTGCAAGGCAGTTTCCCGTACCAACCTATGTCGTTGAATTTATGCTGGGACGATATTGTGCCAGTACCGATCCCGATGAGATCAATGAAGGGTTAGCCATTGTTCAGAAGCAACTCGAGTCGAGAACAGTTAGAGCCGGTGAAGAAGAGCTGTTTAAAGCAAAGGCGTATAAAAACGGTACGGTGAAACTTATCGACCTGGTTAGCGCGCGATTCAGCCAAAAAGATAATGGCTACCTAGCTTCGTTACCCAGCATTCAGCTTAATAAGGTACGCATCAGTGATTCGATTGTCGATGATAACGAAAGACTGCTCACCGGCGGGTTTTATGCCGAAATCACCTTGGAATACGACAGTTTAATTGCTGAAGAAAAAGGCAACGCTTTTGGTATTCGCGAGTTGAGACCAATTCAGCTGTCCAAGCGTGATGTTCTGGATACGCTCGGTGAGGCGCGTGCGTCGTTTTCTACTGAGGAATGGAAAGACTTTATTCTTCGCGGTATTGGGCTAGAACCAAGCACGTTGGAAGAGCGTGCAAAAGATGCCGTTTTCCTTCGAATGGTTCCTTTTGTTGAACGCAACTATAACCTGGTAGAGCTCGGCCCGCGCGGTACCGGTAAAAGTCACTTGTTCCAGCAAGTATCGCCCTACGCTCACTTAATTTCTGGCGGTAAAGCAACCATTGCCAAGATGTTCGTGAATAACGCGACAGGTGCGCGGGGCTTGGTATGCCAATACGATGTGGTCTGCTTCGATGAAATCAGTGGTATTTCATTTGATTCCAAAGAAGGCATCAACATTATGAAAGGCTATATGGAGTCTGGTGAGTTCTCCCGCGGAAAGGAAAATATTCGCGCGGACGGCTCTATGGTGTTTGTCGGTAACTTTGATGTTGATGTTGAGCACCAACAACGAGTGGGTCACTTATTTGGCCCACTACCCGAAGAAATGCGAGACGACACGGCATGGATGGATCGTATCCATGGTTACCTCCCAGGTTGGGACATTCCTAAAATGAGCGCCGACTTGGTAACGGATCATTTTGGACTGGTCAGTGATTTCTTTTCTGAGTGTCTCAGCCGATTGCGCTTCCAGAGCCGTGTCAGTGTATTGCAGAATCGCGTGCACTTTGGCGGAGCATTAAGCGGCCGCGATGTTAATGCCGTTAATAAAACCGCGTCAGGCTTGCTGAAGTTAATTTACCCAAGCCCAACCATGGAAGTGAGTGATGAAGACCTTGAGTGGGCAGTAAGGTTAGCACTTGAAGTGCGTCGCCGTGTTAAGGAACAACAAAAGCGCATTGGTGCAGCGGAATTTAGAAACACGCATTTTAGCTACTTTATTGGTGATGATGGCGTCGAAAAATTTGTCGCTACGCCAGAGCTACGCTCTGACAACGAAATTGGCGACGACCCGCTAGAGCCAGGCCAGATTTGGACCATTAGCGAGGGTGGTCAGGATACAGGTGATAACTCCGGGCTGTATCGCATTGAAGTCAATGCCGGACCCGGCTCAGGTGTGAAAATATTAAATAACCCGGTGCCTGCCCCATTTAAAGAGTCTGTACGCTATGCCGAGCAGAACCTTTACGCGCGAGGAATGCAGCTAGTTGGCGACAGAGACCCCAGAGCCCACGAATACTCAATTCAGCTACGCGCCTTTGATGCTGCCAAAAAAGGCTCAAAACTCGGTGTTTCAGTGCTTTTAGCGATAAGCAGCTCGCTACTTAAGAAGCCCATAAAAGGCGGCCTGATTGTCGTTGGCGAGATTAACCTTGGTGGCTCAATTGAGCCCATACATAACGCTGTGAACATTGCCGAGCTAGCAGTGGAAAAAGGAGCTACAGCGTTGTTGATGCCGGTGACCGCTCGTAGACAGCTTTATGATTTGTCAGACGACATGGCTACAAAGGTCGATATCCAGTTTTACCAGGATGCGCGGGATGCTCTGTTGAAGGCGTTGGTGGAGTAAGATAAAAGTTTTGAGGTAGCGATATCAATTCAGGTTTATAAACAAGGATAAGAAAAACTATGGAAGAAATAAGAAAGTATTTAAAAACAAGCTGCCCTAGTACTTTGTTGGAAGGAATTCATGTCGAAATAAATGATATGTTAACGTTTGAGAGTGAAAAATCTTGGTTACAACTTATAAAAGACACCAAAGATACTTATATGCTCAACTTCTTTTATCCCAAGGAAGCACCCCCTAATAAATTTTTGAAAGGTGAGGGGGTTTTTCTAAGCGAAAGTTGCAGGGTAGAAGAATGGAAGCCGCAAAGTTTTTGCACTATTAAGATGCAGGAAGTTTCAGAAAATGATTTTCCTATAAGTAAACTAGTTTTCGATGTTTTTATTGAGCTGTTTAAATCTAATTGTTTCTGGTTGGTTAGTATTGAAAAAAATGAAGAGCAATATAGTAAAGTATTTTTAAAGAGTGCGGAAAAACTTTATCATATAGGATTAAGCCCTAAAGCAGATTTGAATAATCAGGGCGTAAAAAATATCGCTTTAGCATATGACTCAGAAGTTTATAAAAAGGTTTATAGTTATCACACTAATTTGAATGATTTGAGAATAGCTTTGTCTGAGGGTAAAGAAGACTATTCGTCATATTATAGCAAGCGGATAGAGTTATTAAATAAATATTTTTATGAAGTTATAAACTTAATTCAAAGGTATTCATTAGAGGATGTTGTTACTTCGGGGTGGAGCTATTACCCAGTGCGTTGCCACCTCGACTCGTGGCGAGTAGAAGATTTTAATAAAATGGTTTCATCGATTAGGCAACTTGGCGATAGGAGCGCATATGATTACCTTGAGGTTATTTTAAATAACTTGCAAAAAGTGATTGGCTTGGTTCATAGGGAGCCAGGATTAAGTCGAACTCTTATATATAAAGAAACAGGGTTAAACCCTAATGTTTATGGTCAGCATATATCGTCATGCCTGATTAGGAATAATATTTTGAGAGAAAAAAAGGTTGGTAGCAAACGCTTACTTTATCCATTTTAATTGTAAGCAATGGGATGAACTCCTCCTCACCTCACCGGCACCGATGTGCCAAAATGGTAAGTGAGTCAAAAATCACTGAGATAAGGAGAAGCCCAAATGAATATTATCCGTGTTGGAGTCGATATTGCCAAGTCAGTTTTTCACGTCCACGGTGTAGATCGCTATGGTAAAACTGTATGGCAGGCCAAGTATACTCGCACAAAATGGTTAAACGCGCTGAGTCGCAAGGTCCCGGCAGGCTGTCAAGTCGGTATGGAAGCGTGTGCATCAGCCCATCATTGGGGACGAGAGCTCCAGAAGCTTGGCTATCATGTTCGTCTGGTTCCTGCTCAGTTTGTTAAACCTTACGTAAAGAGCAATAAGAACGACAAAGTCGATGCTGAAGCGATTTGTGAGGCAATGAGCCGACCCAGCATGCGCTTTGTAGCCCTCAAAACAGCAGAGCAGCAAGATATCCAGGCTGCTCATCGCATACGCGAAGAATTAGTGGGACAACGTACCGCCAAAGCTAACCAGATTCGCGGTTTGGTAGGCGAATATGGTGTTATTTCGCCGGTTGGTATCCATCAACTTAAAAAGGCTTTACCAAAATGGCTTGAGGATGCTGCGTATTTCGGTGATTCCGAACAGCGATTCCGGAGTTATCCAATCACCTGTTAGCCGTTCTTTTTCATAACCCTCTTTTTACGCTAAGTGATCGGATTGGTCTAGTTTTCTCATTGATTCTCCTGTCAGTTCGATGCTATGGCTGTTGTGCAGTAATCGATCAAGCAAGGCATCGCCAATGGTGGGACTGGGTATCAGCTTGTACCACTCGCTGGTGGGTATTTGACTGGCGATAATGGTGCTGGATTGTTGGTAGCGTATTTCCATCACATCAAGCAGGTCATTCGCCTGACGAGCACTTAACTTCTCCATGCCCCAGTCATCAAGGATAAGCAGTTTACGCTTCGCTAAGGTATTCAACTGCTGTCGGTAAGAGCCGTCAGCATGTCCAACGTGTAACTCATCCAGCAGCTCTCCGAGGCGGTAATAACGGGCACTGTGATGTTGTTCACAGGCCTGCGTTGCCAACGCACAAGCCAGGTGGGTTTTACCACAGCCTGTTGCCCCGGTGATGATAATGTTCTGGTTGTAGTGCAGATATTGCCCGCTTAGTAGCGTCGCTATTTTTTTTTCTTGAGCCCACGGCCACTGCGGTAATCGATACCGCTTGGGCGGGCATCGAAGCGCAGCTTTGCCTGGCGGGTCAGACGTTTTACTTTGGTGTTGTCACGGCACAGTATTTCGTGGGTGGCGAGCAGACCGAGACGCTCTTCGAAGCTCATGTCGGTATAGGTATCCGGTTGCTCTTGCTGCTGTTGTAACGCCTGACAGAAGTGCCCCAGCCGTAATGCTCGCAGTTGTTCAGAGCAAAAACTTGATAAAAGCGAGGCAGCGGCAGAGCGATTCAAGAGTATTATCAACTTCTCGAACTTTCTTTTGCACGTGTTAAGAGTGTGGTCTGGTAAGGATGTTCCGTTAGATGATAAGCAGCTAATTGAACAGTTCGAAGAGCAAGTTATTAACTCTGATAATCCAACCGAGAGAGTGCAAGGTTTTGTTTTTGCATTACTGAAAACGAAGTATCTATTTGATCAGTTTATTATTAAACGTGAATTTTCTGATGGGGGCGATGGTTGGAGCTTAAAGTGCCTGCATTATTACGATAAAAACAGTCAAAGTTATATCAATACCTTTGGAAATGGTGACGAGGATGGCTTTGACGGAATAAATCGTCGTATTTTAATGCTACTGAGTGCTTTTCACGTATCGACGCCGACATTGGTTTATAAGCATTGGCTAAATGGCGCGTTATGCATACTTTATCGGATGAGTGGCGTCAATGGCTCAAACTATTTGCAACAGTTAGAACAGCTAGCCAGGAAGTTTGTTTTCGGTCGCTTTTTAAATCCCCATAACAGCGCTGAATATTATCAAATGATTTACGGAGATTACGATTACCCGAATCTATTTTCGAATACCCAAGGTGTACTAAAACGTATGCTGTACGGGAATATAGAGAATAACTTAGTGTTCAATTACCTGGACTATTTGATTTGGCGGGATTATTTCAATAATGATAAAACTTCGGATGATGTCGTCAAAAAATTCGAGTTTACCGCTAGGAGCTCGGTTGAGCACTTCTCCCCGCAACACCCCATAGAAGGGCATACTGCTCTGCCAGAAGAGCCATTACATCGCTTTGGCAATCTTTGCCTTATTAGTCACAGCAAAAATTCTCGACTGAGTAATTTTCAGCCCAAAGCCAAACGCGATCACTTCCATGCAGCGATCGTAGATAAGCGAATTGATTCGCTGAAACTTTATAAAATGATATTGCTCATGGATAAACAGAATGGCTGGCAGGAGTCGCAGATTGAGCAACACGAAAAAGAGATGTTGGAGCTCTTAATTCAAGATGCCACAGGGGTCAAGCCGGGGAATAGTTAGAGTGAATTACTGCTTCTGATCTGCCGGTTCGTTGGGCAGGATAAAGTGTTCAATCAGTCTAATCATGAGTTCTTTTAAGCTATTAATAGTGCGTCGAGGCTATAGTGCTTGATTTGACGACGCATTGCACTCATGGCTCCAGCGCGAACTACTAAGAAATCCTTGGTAGTTGAATTTTGATAAGCGTAACGGGAACCACACAACCGGCCAAGATAATTGTCGCCACACAGAATGGGTGTGGGTTATGACGCATATAAGCCATTTTAAGCGACTTTTAGATGATGCTAGTGAAACGACCTAGATCTAACTAATAAAGTCGCTTAAAGTGGCATTGAGAGCGTTTTTATGGTTTAAAGCTGCTCCTGCGAAATTCCTCCGTTCTGCTGTGCCGAACCCTATCAGGTCAACCGGTCAAGATAATTGTCGCTCAATACTTGCAAAACTAGTTTGTTCAATTGATGTTGTCTTAAAAGCGCTGCGCTTTGCTTATGTAGCGGGCCCCTATTCTATTTGTGGGTCGAAAGGTACTCCCGACCCACAGCAGCGTTATTTTCTCTTTCCGACCCACAAATAAATGTGGGTCGGAATGGTTTGGGTTTAAACGATGTTTTAGTTGCTTGGCTTCGACCCACATTTATTTGTGGGTCGAAACGCACTTTATGGTTTTAGATAACGTGATTTATTGGACTTTGTCGTCGGCCCACATTTATTTGTGGGTCGAAACGCACTTTATGGTTTTAGATAACGTGATTTATTGGACTTTATCGTCGACCCACATTTATTTGTGGGTCGAAACGCACTTTATGGTTTTAGATAACGTGATTTATTGGACTTTGTCGTCGACCCACATTTATTTGTGGTGCTTGTTTGGCTGTTTTGTCGCTGAATGTTGAAAAGTCCCAAAAAAGGCCAAAAAAGGCCAAAAAAGTCCATATTGGTCCTTTTTTCAAAATTTAGCGTGCTCTCACAACTTAATTTTTGCGCATTTACAAAAAAATGGCCACTTTGGTCCAAAATTGGCCAATCAAGTTGAGTAATCAACCGACCAACGCATCATTCGAAACATTATCGTTACTTAACCCTCGGTATTTCTGCCCATCTCGTCGTGTAGGCAGGCGATAGTCGTTCACGCTTCATGTGCCAACTCGAAGACTTTTGCTGCGAAGCGAAATACAGTGCGCCGGTTTGTTTACCGTTCACTTTATCCAGCACGTTCATCAGCTCTCGGCTTTTGGGCTTAGCTTCATTGGTTTCGAACAAGGATTGCTGAAAAACCCCGGTTTGATAAAAATCAGCGAGCATTACACCGGCTTTGTTGTAATGGTAGCCAGCTCTGAAGATACGCTCGGACAGGTTGCGGGTGAGTGCCAGCAACTCACGGCTATCCTGTGTTGGTTGTGTCAAGCTGTGGGTCACCGAGTTACTGTATTGCGGGTGTTGCTGTTTAAACGGATTGGTCCGCATAAACACAGTTAGTTGGCGGGCGTATTGTTGCTCGTAACGCAGTTTTTCTGCGGCTCGAGCAATAAAGTTTGCCAGGGCCGCCTGAATGGATTCTATGGTAAGCACCGGGCTACCGAAACTGCGCGATACCACGATCTGCTTTTTGCTCGCCGGAAGCGCTTCCAACGCCAGGCAGGATTCACCACGCAGCTCACGTGCGGTGCGCTCCAGCACCACCGAAAATTGTTTGCGCAGGGTTTTAAGATCCGCCTCCGCCAACTGCAGCGCCGTGCTAATACCCATTCGTTGCAGACGCTCAGTAATACGCCGGCCAACCCCCCAGACCTCGTCCACCGGTGTTATCGCCAGCAACTTGCGCTGTCGCTGCGGATGGCTCAGATCGACCACACCTCCGGTCTGTGGGTACTTTTTAGCACCGTAGTTAGCGAGCTTTGCCAGGGTTTTGGTGGGTGCTATACCAACACAAGTAGGAATACCCACCCAGTCGCTGATGCGGTTGCGCAGTTGATGGCCAAAGGTATCTAATGAGACTGAGCGATCTACCCCGGTGAGATCAGCAAAGGCCTCGTCGATGGAGTAAACCTCTAGTTGCGGCACCATGGCTTCGATGGTCGACATCACCCGATTTGATATGTCGGCGTAAAGCGCGTAGTTGGAGGAAAAAACTTCAATGTTGTGCTGCTTAATCAAATCATCAATCTTAAACAGCGGCGTGCCCATTTTTATGCCCAGCGCTTTAGCTTCGGCAGAGCGAGCTACAGCACAACCGTCGTTATTAGAGGCTACCAGTACCGGCCGCTGACGCAGATCCGGCCGAAACAGCCGTTCACACGATACATAAAAGTTATTGCAGTCAATCAGGGCAAAGCAGGGTGCTCGCTTAGCGGAACCGATGGATAACATGACTGACTACCCCAAATACATCGAGCTCGGCATCTTCCGGCAGAGTGATCGGCGGATAATTCTGGTTATGCGATAACAGTGCCGGGTAGGGTTTCAACTGTAGCTCTTTTACCGTCAGTTCGCCGTTCCAGCAGGCGATAATAATGTCACCCGCCTGTGCGGTTAAAGCACGATCGACCACCAACACATCGTTGTCATTAATCCCCGCACCGATCATCGAATCGCCGGTCGCGCGCACAAAATAGGTGGCAGCCGGGTGCTTAATGCACAGCTCATTGAGATCCAGCTGCTGTTCGACGTAATCCTGTGCCGGCGAAGGAAAGCCGGCCTGCACCGCCTCCAGCAAATACGGGATCTGCAGCTTTGGATACACCCCTGCGCGACTGATGATTTCTGCTTTCATAATACCCCACAAATAATACTGTAATTATATACAGTATCGATGTTTTATTGATTCAGGGCAAGAGGCAGCAGAAACGAAGTGTTACTCAACGGCTTTACTATCGCTGGTCAAGCGTTAACTGATAAAAGGTATGCCATTGTTCAAGAACCTGTTGTCGCTGCTCAACGTCGCGGGTATCAAGTAGCGCATGAAACGTCTCGATATAGTAATTTCTAAGTGCGGTAAATAACTCACTTTCAAACATTGACTTAAACCACATACGCTCTTCACCTGTCGGCGTTTCTAATAGGTCATCGACTTGCGAAATATAGGTGGGATCGGCCCAGTTGGACGAATGCCAGATATCCTGCCGAGCAAGCGGCTGACCGTATAAATAGGGGAGCAAATAGAGATTGCTGAGCATGGCGTCGACAAGGTAGCGCGTTGCCGGTTGCAGTTGCGCAGTGCGTCGATAAGCTAGTGCAGAATGCAGTAAAAACACCGGCTCACCGACATCGTCAGGAAATTCCTCGGAAAACCATTGAAGAAATTCAACGGCCTTTTCGGGTGCACCACTCATCACATAATAGACGCAAACCCGGTAACGTTTACCAGAGCCGTCTCTGGCAGCACCAAAGGTTTCTTTTTCTTTAAAGAGTTCACGCCGTGCACGATTAGCACGGTCGCGGTATTTCTTTTGCTCAGGCGTTAGCATTTCGCTCTCTAATAATAGGCTTAATTTGATGACATCCTAACAACTTGGGACCGCTGCGGTAAGTTGTTATTTGGGGTAGAACTTACGAGTAAGGAGGTCTGATTTGTGCCATTAAGAGACATTCACTTAGCTCTTACAACAACTTTGGCCTTCTTGAATTGGTGGGCATTTCACTGTTCCATAAGAGCAGTATACACAACAATCGCCCTTCAAAGGCTTTAGGAGAACTTTGCAAGATTCACATTCATAATACCACTGGCAAGCGTTGGTTGACATTTCTTCGGTTTTACTGAAACCGCACTCAGGGCAAGTAATGGTAGAATTTAACTCTATACCTCGCATGTTTGCTCCTTCAAAGGTTTAACAATGTCCAATACGGACATTACAATCATCAAACAAATACCCACATAGAACAAATAAGTGCTCCAGTCATATTGCCATAGTGGATAGAGGGTTAACAAAACAGCTATAGGCCCAATAACTCCAAGAGTACCTCTCGTATGATTTTGGTTTTTATACCAGTTATACAAATTTACCAACAACGCCAAAGTTGCAAATATAGGTAACAAGGTATTTACAGCAATCCCCTCAAAGTGAGAGAGAAAGCCTAATCCCAATGCTGATGCTAATGAACCGAGAGCAGGGAAACACCCCGTACAACTGAGGGCTGCAAGCCAAACACCACCTGAGCCAACTTTATCTAAAATCTTATTAATCATTTTTAACGTCTAACATTATTTGAATGACTTGAGTGTAAACTCCGTAGATAGGTACGGAGTCAATGCTATTTTAGCGAATCGATTATTGGGCAGTGAGATTGGTCGTTATTGTTGCGGCATGAATTAGTCATTTCTTTTATGACGACTTCTAAGCGTTGAAGGTCAGCTATCTTACTTTGAATTAAGCTCAGTTTCTGCAAACCTAGAGATTCAACTTTGGCACAATCGCCATCCATTGACATCAAAGACGCTACTTCCTTTAGAGTAAAGCCAAGTGCTTTAGCCTTACAAATGAATTGTAATTGCTTGGTGATTGAGTCGTCATACACCCGATAACCATTTTGAGGTTTTTGGGGCTGCTTTATTAGGCCTTCTCGCTCATAAAACCGTATAGTTTCTACGCCTAAATCAAGTTCTTTAGCCAACTTACCTATCGTTTTCATCGTATAACCACAAAATCAGCCTACTTCATGACATTAGTATATCAATACGATGTAAAATTTCTCGAACTAATAATGACCGCTTCTCGCTCAAAGCGGACTGTGGCACGTGGCAAGAGCAGGTGTTTCAGACTATTCTCCAAATGATACAACGCCTAACAAGTTGAGGCTTTACTAGTATGTTTGTATAGATGAAGTGATTACACTATTTACCTTTTATCTCTCTTTATCCAGGCTTCTATCTCACGTAGCATAAGACCTTGAGAGAATGGCAGTCCATGGAAATCATTGTAAGTAACCAATTTATGTGGGTGACCAATGCCAGATAGCTTTCCTGCCAGCACCTTTGCTTGCTCAACAGACACTCTTTTATCTTTTTCCCCATGAAGTATTAAGACAGGTACGTCACGAGGTAAGTCTTCAGCCCAATAAACTACAGATCGTTTTTTTAACTCGACTTCCTTGTTAGCGCTATAGTCTGGCACTCTGGCTTTAAAAACAGCTTCCATTTCAGGTCGTTCTTGAATGGCTTTGAATAAATCGCTAGGCGAACCAATCACGGTCAGCGTTTTGATATTCTTTACTTTCAATAACGACAAAAACGATGACATTCCCCCTCGACTAACGCCAATCATGTGCATATCATTTTGATCAATATAAGGGAGTTTTGCAGCCAGCTTTACGATATTAACAACATCCTGAACGTCCCGCCCCCCAAATTCATCGACATGCTCTCCTGGTCCGTCGGTGAGCTCCATTCCTCCGCGATATTGAGTGGCGAAAACAGCAACACCTAAGTCTGTTATAGGCTTTAACTGCTGAAATATATCCACATAACTTAGGGCTCCAAACCTTGCATTGCCACCTCGGTTATAGATAATGGTTTTAAGTCTCTCGTTTTTCTTAATTTTCGGGGTGAGGAGTAGACCGCCAACCGGATATTGACCGCTCTGATATACAATCACCTTACACATAAAATCAGCTTGAAGCTCGTCAAACTCAGCCTGTCTAATTTTAGAGCGGTACATATCTGCTACTGCTGACTTTTTCCTATCAGGTGCGTTGACCGTTAAGGAAGTAATAAAAGCTTCATATGAGTCATCAAAACAATTTTTTTCTCTCAGAAAATTACCGGGCTCATCTGCCAGGAGTTTCCCGTTAACAACAGTTAAAATAAATGCTACGGCAATAATAGCAGTCTTATGCTTCATTTCTCACCTTTTTAAAAGTGTTAACTGAGCTTATCCATTCACTTCCCCATAGAAGAGGCGAAAGCTAGGTACCGTGATTAATTAATTTCCTTCACACCACCAGAACAAAATGGGTAACCATTAGTTTAAGTAGATAAGAGCTCGTAACAAGGTCAAAGGTCAATTGTTATCATAACGGACTCTTAACTTTGAATTGTTACTTGCCTAACAGATTGATTAAAAAGTTAGGGGTTAATAATATCAGTCGCGCTTTCAATAACCTCTTTAAGCTTTGAGGCGCCATTTGCGTCCCGGAAACCATGATCAAGCCCCGGCAACATTTTCAATGTTATGTTTGATGCGCCACCGTCAATAATATTTTCTACTTGCTGCTGCGTTCGTTCAGGGTCCACGCTTTTATCTTCACTTGATTGCATTACGAGCACAGGCTGCTCGATTTCCCTAAGCGGTTGGAGCAAATCCCGCTCCAAAGCATCTTTCCAAAATGCGTAGCCATGGCCGCTAACTTGTGTCGGAAACGGCTTATTACTTTCCTTAACTTTTTTGACAAACTGTCGGAAACCATACAAAACCTCATCAAGCCGGTCCTCAGGAACGGTCTGCTGGATGCTGAATTCCACATCGTGCTGAAAGCTGGAAGAGCCAGAGTTTAATACTAGTACGGCGTGTAAATCTGAGACTTTTGCAGCTACGCCTAAAGCGATCGAACCGCCTTCACTACCACCAGCCAAAATTACTTCACGATAGGAGGATTTTAAAGCCTTGACTAATTGAACCCCATCGTTAATTCTTTGCGCCATTGTATCGTATTGAAGGTAGTCATCTGGGCAGTCATCACGTGCGCCTGAAGCGTATGGAAGACTTTCATCAATACCATACTTCTCGATCGTTAAGAGTGCAGCGTCGGGCGCCAATTCTTTCCAAATTGTTTTTATCGACTCCATATGACGGACGCTGTTACAGTCAGACCCTTGAAAAATCACAATTAAGTTTTCGGCATCAGCATTATCTAGGTAATAACTAATATTGGTTCCATCATCACGCAAGTACTTTTCAGCAGCTACAGCAGGAAACGTACTTAGAAATACTAGAAACGACATCAAAAAGTAGGTTTTCATCAGGTCGAATATTTGTTAATTGAAGTTTATTAGTGATAGACAGATTAAAAAAAGTTCCAGCAGATGATAGCCATACCTGATTTAGACGGCGTAGTCAAAGAGGTAATAGCCGCAATTTGCGTGAATGTCTGCTTTGAGCGAACAGCGGACCTTCTGCCCTCTGCCTGCTCCAACTAATGCGGAACGTGTCAACCTTATTTGAACCAGCAGTGTCACAGGAACCAAGCAGGTAATTCACCCTTACCGCTTTACTATTGTTGGTTTTGCCATTGTGCTGTAAATTTCAGTGGGTTACTGTCAGTTACATAGCAATAAATCAACGTTACCGGTTTAAGCGGAGATACCAAGTGCATCGTCATCAACGACACGCTGAAGATAAATGCAATAACGGCGAGCAAGCTCACCCCGTCGAATATAGGCTTGATGAGCTGTTGGCTAATAGCCCTAAAGAAGCCTTTCAGTTAGATAAAGAAGACCAGATCTGGCTGGACGGCCCGGTGATAGAAAAATAACGGTTATTAATCCACAAAGTGAGGGGGCTAAATGACGGATATCGTTGCGACTATTGCATTTGCGTTGGCGCCCATCTTGGCACTAACAATTACAGCTTGTTACTTGTTTATTGGGCAGAAGAAGTCAGACAACCGTGAGGGTATAGATAACGATAACCCTTAGCGAATCAAGGTAATAATCTCCGCCGTGCCCATAGGTCCATAAGTAAAATGCAGATCTGAACGTATGTAGCGTCAATTACCTTGGCCGGTTTTTCACCCATACTTCAGAGCAGCCAGTTATGCTCTACCCAGTATATTAATTAAAAAATAGAGAGGCCAAATTTACGCTGTCTATTTTTTCGCATCCGTTAGATATCATCGTAGCATGAGCGCTTTAGTAGCAACTGAGGCAACCTGATGAGACACGCGCAAAGACCAAACCAACTGTTACAGCTCATTTTTTGGACCAAGAACAAAATTTTAAAAGCAAAAGAGCCGGAGCGATTGCTTGATGTTGATCGTCGTCAGCCTAAAGCAGAGCTCGTTTATATGTCGCTGGACCCTGACTCATATAGCGAGTTTCGAGTTTTTAAAATTTCGAAGCGAAAATACACTGTTCTAGTGCAGCGGTTTAAACCTGGCTCGACGACCAACTTCCCTCAAGTAAAAAACTTTTCAGACTACGATGCTGCCTTGAACTGGCTTAACAATTTTAAAACCTAATGGAGCAAGAACTCGAAAAACCGATCAGTAGCGAGATTTTGGGATTGTGATCTACTGGGGTTGTCTTTTAACCAACCTCAAGGAACACATAATGCAAAAAGACATTGAGCAAACACAAAAACTCGCACTGAATCGCCTGGCGATGGAAATTAAATCCAGCGTAAAGCTGAAACAATATTTACTGAATCATGATTGTTTGTCGATTACCAAGCTGACATCACTGATTAATGAGCGGATCGAGATGGCTGACGCAAAACTCGCAGGTACGTTAGCTTTGGCGCGTTCACCTCATTTGTACGGTATCGTACGTGATTTGAAGCTTGAGTTACAAAACATCGATGAGAACACGTTATCGCAATATAAGTACCAAATCGCCCAGGTAGAAGCATTAGTGCAAACAGGCTACTACAAACAGGCTCAAGCAATTCTGAGAGCGCAAGTGCCTGCTAATCACCGCGTACTCGTGGCTAAAGCTGCTAAGCTTAAACTAAAAAAACCCGACCCCTGGGTGTTAACTGATCGTCAATTTCTGGACGAACTAGTCGGTATCGCCTCGCTTACCCATATGAAACATGAGTATTGCACGTTGCATGCGCACCTCAAAGGCCGCCAGCTTGAAACGCAGTTTCTGCTCGAAAACCCGTCGGCAATTCAAAATTTCTACATTGACCGACACGGTCGGTTGTTGCACTCATTTGCTGAATTAGTTGCTAACAATTTTCTTAACGCAAATGATATTAATAATCTCACACAGCATGTAGTTGAGGGCTTACAGACCACTGCTAAGCATCGCAAAGCGGATTTTTATTTGCCCGAGACTCATGTTGTGATTGAAGTGTCTCAAAACCACGAGGCAGGGAAAGGTGTCAGGAAATCGCGTTATCTAGAGCGTAAAAATATCAAGGAGGCGGAATACAAAGATGCCGGTTATCGAGCAGTTTTTATCGACACAGAGCCTTTCTATAAAGCTACAGGCTTTGATATCTCAGGTTTTTGTGAATTGCTGCAAGCCGAATTAAAACGTTACGGCATCATTACGTCAACCGATTACTCAGTGGAGGTTTTAGGCTATTCGAATGACGAAAAAAAGAAAAACCTAATCGCTTTACCGTTAATTGACCTCGTTGACTTTTTGGAAGACGAGGGAATTGATGGCCTGGCGACGCTCAAAAATAAATTCCACTCGTATATGAATATTTTAAAGTTACGCACGGACTTTGACGCGGTTATGGAGCACTTTAAACAAAAAGGGATCAATAATCGTCGCGCAAACACACAGCTTGCTATTGAGCGCCGGCAAGCGAACTATGCAAGCATGCAGAGCGTTAAGGAGCTCATAAGAAAACAAAACATTAAGAGTCAGCGGGATTGGTTTAGCTTTGCGAAGAGTAACCGGCAGTTGCTTAAAAAGCTCAACGTCCCGTCGAATCTCCCGTCAGTTTATAAACGGTTAGGCACGTGGGAGGGCTGGGGCGCGCTCTGGTCTTGACGAGAGTAGGGAGGCGCAGGCCTCCCTTTTCGTTACTTGAAGTTAAACTCACTAATTGGGATGGCTTTGTCACTGGTTGAGAACAGGTGGACAAAATCAGAGCTTATAACATGGGCATCGCCAGTGTCATAACCAGTTTCAGTTGGATAGCCATAAATTTTTGGAATTACAGCGTAATCACCCATTCTATGTTTTAAGTAGTCAACCATACGTACAGTGCTAACATGCTCAACAACGATAAATTGAGCGTCCTGGTCAAAATTATCGACAACGTAAGGAGATACACTTATATTAAAGCTGGCAGAGCAGATTGGTTTTCCAGATGCTATAGGTCTGCTCGCGTATTGACTGTAACGACTTAAGTCTGTGTCATTCCGAAAGCGACCGCTCAGACTCGGCTCGTCGCCATTACATAACTTACCTGTGAAAAGTACAAAGAAATTACTATCTTTATTATATGAGTTCGGGACTCTAACCAAACCTTGATAGGACGTTTCATTAATTTTTGAAAAAGCCTCAGCAAACTCAACATCGACTGCCTCAAACACTGCTTGATCTGTTGAAACTTGAGATGGTTGAGCCTTTATCAAATACATCGGCTTCCAGTCATAAGCCCGCGCCTGATTGGCGCTTGTCGCGCCTTGACCCGCAACGCCAACCAAACCACCTCCGGCTAGACCTAACGCTAAATCACCAAGAACACCCGCGGTAGACATTTCTTGTTGCGCCTGCTCACCATCGTCAACATCTTCGACACCCGCAACCTTGTTAGTAATAAAAGCCATGTTATAGGCGAAGCTTTTGTCGTCTTTCCATTCATAGGGAACGGTATTAACTTGCATATCGACTTTGCCGGGCTCGGTACTGACACAGGCCGTGACTAATAAACAACCTGCAATTGAGGTCAACGCACTTAATTTATTTTTCATAAAAGTCCCTTTTTAATAACATTCTGTTAATTATCTATTATTATCAACGTTGGTTCTAGTACCCGTTTTAAAATTCCAGCACGAGATTGAATGGTTTTTGATGTATGGCTCTGACATTGATCCCCTTTGCGATCGACAAAGACACCAAGCAGATGGTCGCAGTGGAAGACGTACCGCGAGGACTTGCCTGCAATTGTGTTTGCCCATCGTGTAATTTGCCGCTTTCATCCCGACAGGGCGAAAAGAAACGCTGGCACTTTGCGCATGCTACACAGGCGTCTTTTAGCGATTCAGAGGCTTGTGAGATATCTTTTGGCGTGTCCGTGCGACTGATGTTGCGACAATTAATTCAAAATGGCATGACCATTGCCACGCCGGCAATGACTTTCCAATGGAACGACGATTACCCAAATCAACCTGTGGTTGACATAGCAGTAACCAATAACGCAGTTTGCACCATAGAAGAGGTTGGTATCGCTCAGCAATTTTCAAATACTACGGTCGACATCAAGGCGTCCGTGGCTGGAATACCCGTAATTATTTACTGCACCTATGAAAACCGTCGCGCACCGGAACAACTTTACAATCCAGACGAAACGCGTTGTGCCGTGCTTGAGTTTCAACTAGATACTCTGGAAGGGGATTTTGAACTTCATCACGGACGTTACCGCGAACGATTATTGCGTTACCTGAATCACGATATTGACGGTAAACGCTGGCTCTACCATCCGCGCTTGCCAAAATTGATTGACGCGAAGCGGAATGAGCTTAAAAAGCAGCATCTTGAAATGGTCGCGCAACAACAAAAGCAACAAGAACAAGCCCGCCAACAGCTAGTGGCAAAACATAAACGAGAGGAACAAGAAGCACAACGCCAACATCAAGCTTATCTTGAGCAACAACGAAAAACTGAGGAACAGCGTAAACAACAAAAGGAATTGGGCTTTCGGCGTGAATGCACTCAGTGTCAGCACGTATGGTATAGTAAAAACTCGTTGTTTGGCCTTAACTGCCCGAATTGCAAGACGTATCGGAACGTTAAGGTGGAGGAGTAGCCAATATGAATCAAATTAATCCAGCCAAACTTCCCAATAGCAAGTGGACCGCCGTCAAACCGATAAATCGGGAGAAGCATTTTTTGGTATCTGAAGTCGAGTATGATGAGGATGGTTCGGTGATGTCGTGCGTGATCGAATCAGTGCTCTCGAGAAAGGAATATCCAATTGACTGGCTGGACCTTAAAAACGAGGAAACATGGGTTCAAGGCTGGAGATAAGCGGTCATCATACCAAGTATCCTAAACTGGAGAGTGATTATGCAGCGTTTACAAATTACATTAACCGAAGAGGCGACCCGTCGTTATCTTGAGCTGATAAGCCCACGTTCTGAAGCGGAAGTTAATGAAGACATGGAACCATCATCACCGTGCTTTCGAATTGACATGGACATGCTTGGCGATCAGGTTTATTTAGAAATTGGCAATGAATGGGTTGATGTCGGTGAGGCTGAATCTCAGTTTGTCGACGCCAAGTAACTGCGCTAACGGACCGAATATAGCGACTGTTAGACGAAACTTATCAAGACCACATTTAAACGAGAGGCCTTTGAGAGAGCAGCCGCGTGGAAATAGGTGTATCAATTTATGTTCGAAGAAAACAATATTAATTGACCCTTTTTTTACATAAATTCAAAAACAAACCAGACTAGTTAGATTACATTACCTTGCTATAAGGACATACAATGACCGTTCATATTGCTATTGTGAGTGAGCAACCTGTACCCAACGTGTTGCCTTTACTAGAGACCGATATTGATGCAAAGGAAGTCATTTTTCTATATACCGGTCGGTTTACCGATAACATCAGTTATTTAGAAAGCACGCTTAAACCTAAAGGCCTGAAGGTTCAGGCAGAGCTAATCCCAGACTCGGTTGCTTTTGACTACACCGAGATGGAAACCATCGTTGGCGAACATATCGAAAAACTTAAGGCTAAAGGTAAACAGTCGATGATAAACATTACCGGCGGCACCAAACTGATGTCTCTTGGGGTCTTTTTAGCGGCGTTTAATCGAGATGTAGAAGCTTATTATGTCGAAGATAACAGCTTACAGTGGGTTAATACTGCCGGGCAGCGTGATTTAACGCCGCTGACCACTAACTTAAAGCTAAACCAATTTCTGGCGATTCACGGAACCCAGGTTGAATCCACAGGAGACGAGCAAGTACCACCTGAAGAGCAAGCTGTCATTGACTACATGACAGATAACTTGGGTTGGCTGACCAAGGTGATTCCCTATATCAATAAATGTCTTAATGCGCCTGAAGGGCAGGTAGGACATATTGATGAATTTAAAGCCCCAACGGAATTACTCGATTTCTGTGACGAAATGGAAACACGGGGGTTCTTAGAACAAACAGATAGTGGATTTAAACCAACCTCAGAAGAAAATGGTCAGTTTCTAGTCAGTGGCTGGTTAGAAAAACACATTTATTTATCTTTACGGCACGTGCTCAAGAACAACGGGCTTAAGGGTGAACATTTCCATAGCGTGCAGATAACACGTTCAAATAAGAAAAGTGGAAAAGAGGTACGAAACGAGCTGGATGTAGTAGCTCTGGTCAATAATCATTTATTTGTGTTTGAGTGTAAAAACCGAGTAACGAAAAAGAACCAAGAAAGTTATAAAACGGTGGACGACAACATTTATAAATTGAATAGCTTAAAGAACGATGTTGCAGGGGCTCGCACTAAGGCTATTTACGTTAGTACCTATGACGTTAAACCGGCGCAACGAGAGCGTGTGTATGCAACTCCCAATGTTGAGCTTTGGGAGTTGCAATCACTCAAACAGCTAGACGAAAAGTTACTCAAGCTTATCCGTTAAGCAAAGCAAAAAAACTAACGCTGCTTAATGGTTAGCGGCGTTGGTTTGTTTCGTGTTGACACATTAGCCGCATCTAGTTAGTTGAGCGCCCCTTAAACTTTTTAAACCAACAAACTTGTGACTGACCGTTGTCATTCCTCAGTTAAGTATTATGCCTCCCGAAATCGTTAAGGGAGCAAAACGTTGGTTTATATCGTGACACGTCACCCGGGTGCATTAGCTTGGTTGGAACAACAAGGCATTACAGGCGATATCTACGTTTCCCATGTGGAGAGCCTTGCACCTTGTGCCGGTGACAAAATTATTGGGACTTTACCGCTCGAATTCGCGGCAAAAGTATGCGAAGCTGGTGCTCGCTATTTTCATATTAGTCTGGACGTTCCAGCGTGTTGGCGTGGGGTAGAATTAAGCGTAGAGCAAATGCAGAAATGCAATGCGCGCTTAGTCGAGTTCATTGCTTTCCGTAAAACCAAAATCACAGGTTAATTTCGCTCTTTAACAGTTGGTTAAATTTTAGTCAACTTTCAAGATGGAAATCACCTGGCGATCAGGGCTTTTAACTCACTGAAAGGTAAGGTAAAATTTTCGCGTTAGAGTCTGAACAAAGCCCCGAATGATGAGGGGATTAAGACGTAGGCATCAGCTACGATGTCATCCCACTCTTCCGTCTGAACAAAGCCCCGAATGATGAGGGGATTAAGACGTGAGATTGAAATCGTCAATGTTGATGAATCAAACGTCTGAACAAAGCCCCGAATGATGAGGGGATTAAGACCGACCCTAAGAAAGTGTATGATACTGAGCAACGAAGTCTGAACAAAGCCCCGAATGATGAGGGGATTAAGACAGTGACACGCGCTTATACGCTCGTGTTAAGCAGTCTGAACAAAGCCCCGAATGATGAGGGGATTAAGACCGGTTCTCAAGATAGCGTGCGGGTTCGGGTGGTTGCGTCTGAACAAAGCCCCGAATGATGAGGGGATTAAGACTGATCCCAAGCATCCATACCAGTCAGTTTGATTTGTCTGAACAAAGCCCCGAATGATGAGGGGATTAAGACTACCTTCTTTTTGAATGTTTTTAATTGGTTTAAAGTCTGAACAAAGCCCCGAATGATGTTATCAATCTGTAGCGTGCGCCCTGGCGCACGTGGTTTTAAGTTTTGAATACAGTTCAGTGGTTTGCGGTCTAGTGCTACTTGCGTCAGGACGCAAGCTACTTCAGGGCGGAGGATAAGCAAGGCGGGGTTAACAAGTTTGTTAAATCCACCGGGGGTGGTTTTTATTCCATAGTTATATGCCATAGCCAGAATTCAAGTTAATTCGGGAGAGTGTTATGGCATTACATGATCCAAAACGGCGCGGTTTTTTATTGGCGTATGACATCAGTGACGACCGCAGTCGTGCCTGTATTCAACGCCGGGTAAAAAAGTTTAGCGGCACCTACCAAAAATCGGTTTACGAGGTGGAGTTAAGCCCGGCCGAAGTCAATCAACTGCTTGATTTTATTGGTCGTTACTTTGATGAAGTCAGCGATAGCTTGCTATTACTACCGCTTAACCCGTCTGGCTATGCCTACCATACCGGGAACGCCCAGGTATTCCCCACGCAAACCATCATGGTGATCTCCTAGCATGCCATATTTAATCGTGGATAAGCGTAATATCTCGCTGGAATACGAAGCCGATTGCATCATCATTCGTAACGAGGAATCGCGTCAATGCGTGCCGATATCGCGAATAAGTCAGCTTATTTGTATGCACAATACGGTGCTGACGACGCAGTTGATGGGGCAGTTACAAGAGCGAGGTATCGATCTAATCGTCATAAATAACCGTTTTCAAAGTCGCTCGTATGCGCTCATTGCCGATCAGCAAAAAACGGTAGCGCGTCGTTGTCAGCAATACGAATGGCAAAAAGACGAGCAAATTTGCCTAACGTTAGCTAAAGCCGTGTGCCATAACAAAATGCTGCGCCTTTATCGTCTAGCCAACACTCAACAACCCGACATGGCCAGCACGATAAAAAGTGCCGCCCATACCATAAAAATAGCACCGAACCTTGCGGCATTAAGAGGTGTTGAAGGCAGTCTGCAACGCAAAGCCTTTGAGCTATTACGTTTGCAACTGGCACCAAAATACGAATTTAAAAGTCGCGTTCGGCGGCCGCCAACCGATCCGGTTAATGCGCTATTGTCATTAACCTACATGATGTTGCACTACGAAGCCGTGCGGGCCTGCCAACGTTTTGGGCTTGATCCTTATTTAGGCTTTTATCACCGACTCACCCATGCTCGTTACTCGCTGGCCTGCGATCTGATGGAACCATTGCGCCCACATGCTGAGGCCTTTGTCGTTAAACTATTATTGCACGGCATACTGAATAAGAGTGCGTTTAGCCATGGCCGTCATGGTTGCTTGTTAGGTAAAGAGGGCCGGCAAACTTATTATGAACACTATGCCGAATTTTTAACCGTGCAACGTCGAGCTTTGTTGGCTAACACACGCTGGCTGGCGCGACGAATCGATCAAAGTCTACAATGAATAAGCGCAAGCAATGGTATTTAATTAGCTACGATATTGCTGATAGTCGCCGCTTACAGTGTTTTCATCGTTATATAAAAAAACACGCTTACGCACTGCAATACTCGGTATTTATTGGTTACTTTAACCAGCCAGAATGGGTTGAATTGTTGCGGCAACTCAACAAAAGGATTCGTCAGCAAACGGACAGTTTGCACTGTTACCGACTTACCGAGAGGGATATGATTCTCTGCGCTGGTAACCCCGCCTTTTTACCCGAGGTGTTTACTGAACAACGGTTACCGATTGCACAAAACCAAACTATTGACGAACTTCAAGTAGATGTTTAACAAACTTGTTAATGCTTGAGCCGCTTAATAATATCCGATAGAGTCAATTCATCAAGGAACGCACCGTGTGAGGGAACATGACCTATTGTTATTTGTTCGAAGCCAAGTCTATCCAAACTTACCTGTTTAGCTCTGGCCGTTTGGTCGATATTATTGCCGCCAGTGAGCGCTTGGATAAATTAATCGACTCCAGCGAAACCAGCTTGTTAGGCCAAGTTCTTAATACGCTCGGGCTAACCCACGACATCGATGACGCCGATCAGGGACAGTGCGACATTCATTTTTTACGCTGTAAGGGCGGTGCTTTCTACGCCTATAGCCATAAACAAGAAACCATTAATCAACTGCGGTCGCTGTGGACATTAACCTTACAGCAAGCATTCCCATCGTTATTATTCGCTGATGCGTTAGCTAATGGTGATACGCTCAGACAAGCGTTGGATAAAGGGTTTAAAGCACTAAATAGCAGCAAGAATAACCCGACACCTAGAGCCCACGTTGCCACGGCACCGCTCGAACGTCACCCGCGTACCGGTCAGGCGGCGATGACTCCATCAGCATTAGCGCAACGAGCCAGCAAAAACGAACGTATTGGCTCGCGCACGGCAACAGATATCGACACAGATTTGCACCGCCAGGCGGATTATGCGCTGGCCATTCGTCAATCCTCGGATTTACAACAACGTTTTACCCCCGACGATGCCGGCGATGTGCAGTACTTATATGACCTTGAACATGATTTTGAAGGCAACGATATCGCTCTAATCCACGTTGACGGTAATGGTCTGGGGCAGTTATTACAAAGCCTGCGACAACTCCTTAACGATAGCAGCGAAGAGGAGTATCGAAAAGTCTTTCGCGCGTTTTCTGAAGCCATCAACAGTGCCACAATTGTTGCCGCCAAACACGCAACACAAGCACTTATTAACGCATCAGCGGCGGATATTATTCCTATTCGTCCGATCGTTCTGGGCGGTGATGATTTAACGTTGTTATGTGATGCAGCCCACGCCATGCGTTATACCGAGAACTTTATTTTGATGTTCGAAGCAGAAACCGAACAACGGTTAAAAGCGGTGTTTGCGCAATTGCAACAATCCGATAAACAAAAACTCCAACAATTACCACAGCGATTAACGGCCAGCGGAGGCATTGCGTACCACAAAGCATCACACCCATACGTACAAACATCCGCCCTGGTTGAAAGCTTAACAGCGGCAGCAAAAAATGTAGATCGAACTCAATCTCATATCAGCTTTTGCCGGGTATCGAACACGCTAGCGGATGATTATCAAAACTATATTGATCGAGCACAGCGCTTTACCTTGGCTGATGGTCAACGTATGACGGTTGCACAGCCTGCCTATCGGGTACAACCTGACCAATCGCAAAGCATCACGGCATTAAGGGCACTCACTAGAGCATCCAGTAAAACCAACGCCCCTGTCAGTATGAACCGTTGGCGAAAAATGCTGGCAGAGCTAGCTAAGGGCAATCGTTACGAAGCACAACGCATCTACGAGCGAGGATTTGAGCTGAGCAAAACATCAGCAACAGAATTTGAGCCGTTGATACAGCAAGTTATTAATGTAAACAGCTCATCAACCTTTAAACATTGGTTTAGTGATGACGGCGCAGGCAATTATTACAGCCCGATCGCCGACTTATTAACGTTGGCGCATTTTGAACCACAGCAAGGGAGTGCCAATGATGTGGACGCTTAAGATTGATATGTTAGGCGATTGGCATATCGGTGCCGGTCGCGAGGGCGGTGCCTATGCGGATGCCTTGGTGATTAAAGACAGTAACGGATTACCGTATCTGCCGGGGCGATCGTTGCGCGGTGTCTTAAAACAAGCCTTCAGAGAAGCAGCGGAGAGTGGCTGGCTTGGTGATAGCCCTTCTGATTGTCTGGACTTGTTGTTTGGTTGCGAGGGTACTGATGGCTCAACAGCCCAAGGGCTATTACGCATTAACAATGCAGAGTTAACAGACGGCGAAAAACAAGCGATTGTGCAGCAACCGTCGCTACGACAGTTTTTATTTTCGACTCGTGCTTCTACGGCGATTGACAGTGACACCGGTACGGCAAAAAACAGTTCGTTACGCACCCTGGAGGTTGCAGTACCCATGCAGCTATCGGCCGCCGTTGATTTGAATACACAACATGCAAAATTTAAGGAACTGTCGTTTAATCGAACCGAATTAACGCAGTTGCTAGATGCCTGCACGGGCTTAATCAGTGAGTTAGGCGGTCATCGACAGCGAGGCTTAGGACGCTGCAAAATGAGTGTAGAAGGAGCCGTAGCATGAAATTTTTAGTAACGTTGAAAAATCACGACCCGTTGGTGCTTAATGAGTCTAGCGCCACCAGTGGCCACCGTGGCTGTTTAGATTATATTCCCGGTAGTGCTATGCTCGGTGCTATTGCTTCCTCGCACTATGCTGAAGCCGAACAACAAGGCATCGCATGGGATATTTTTCATAGTGGTTGTGTTAGCTTCGGTAACGCGTACTTAGTAAAAAATAATCAACGCTGTTTACCCGCACCGCTCAGCTTTCACTTCCCCAAAGATGAGCGGAGTCATGACAGCCAGAATTGGGTTAACTTTACCCAAACAGAGAGCATTCGTTCTGGAGTACAATATCAGCAGTTACGCAGTGCCTATATAGACAGTCAGGGTACGATTCATCGACCGCGCAAAAACATTACCGTCAAAACAGCAGTCGACTCTGCCACCGGCACAGCCGCTGAAAGTCAATTATTCCAATATGAATTTCTCGAGCCCAGACAGACATTTGCTGCCGTTATCAGCATTGATGAAACAGCAACCGAGGCGACTTCAGCGTTTGTAAAGCAGTCAGTAACTGCATTAAAAGGGCAACAGATACGGCTTGGTAAGTCACGTAATAGTGAATTTGGTCGTGTCGACATTACTGATGTACAACCCTATAAAAATGATAACAACCCGATAAAAGATACATTGGTTTTATGGTGTTTAAGTGATGCCGAAGTAGTGGATGCTAACGGCGTTACGACATTAGCACCAAGTGCGAATGATCTGGGTTTGGCTATCAATGCACAGCTGGATAAAACACGAAGTTTTGTGCGCGAGCTGACCTTAAGTCGGTTTAATCAAGTCCGACAAGGCTTTGATTCTGAGCAGCGCCTGATCAGCAAAGGCTCAGTGCTGGTTTATCAACTCAGTTCACCGCTTACAGAAGCTGAATGCCTTCAATTGAGCGATGGTATTGGCCGTAATCGTGCCGCTGGCTTTGGCCGCGTTATGATTAATCCGGCCTGGGCGCAAAAAGCGGATCTAACCAGTCCTTTCTTCACTCCTATAACCGTAAATCAGGCTGCTGAAAAGCCATTACAAACGCCAGCTACGCCATTAATAAAATGGTTAAGCGCACAGGCAACAGTCAAGCAACAAGTTCAATCCGCTCATGATGCGGCGCAAACAGCAGAATATAAAATTGCTGAGTGCTATCAGCAGGCACGAAATTACAACCGCATCAGTCCGGCGCATCAGGCGGGACCGTCAGCCACACAGTGGCGGCGTATTCAGGAGTTATTCAGGCAAGGTGCAAGCAATTGGTTAGCACAATGTTTTGAAGGTGATCATGCTATCTGCAAAGCACAAAACGATCCGATTGGCTGGGGCATAAAGTGGCAGGCTGACGCAACGGGCTTTATTAGCATGAGCGAAGCCGTAAAAAGTGTTGTCGCGCCATTGTCGAGCGAGGCATTGGGACTATTGTTAGAACGCATAACACGGCATGATTTATCGACCGTTAAAGGGTTAGCCCACTATCGCACCGACAGGGAGTCCGTGTAATGAGCCAAGTAACAGTAGCGCGTTTAGTCATTGAATGTAGTAGCCCGATGGCGGTGAGCACCGGTGGTCGTGATACCGGCTTTGATACGCAATTAGTGAGAGACGTTAACGGTTTGCCATTAATACCGGCGACCTCGGTGGCGGGTGTTTGGCGACATCTGGCAGAGCGTCATTTTGATAATAATACCGTTGAGCATTGGTTCGGCAGTCAATCACAGCGCTCAGCATTAACGGTAAGCGATGCGGTTTGTCATGACAGTAACAATCAACCGATGCTCGGGCTGGCGGAGCCGCAACACATTCAGACGGATAGCGTACTGCGTTTGTTAGCGCAATCCCAACCCTTGTACCGGGAACGAGTGCGTATTAACGATCGCGGCAGTGCCGCTGAGAACGCAAAATTTGACCAAGTGATGTTGCCGGCAGGTACTCGCTTTAGTTTGTATGTTAAAGCGCCGATTGCAGCTGAAGAACAAGATGAATGGCAACGCCTGTTGAGTTTATGGCAAGACCGCAAAATGGCTTTTGGTAGTGCGACACGCAATGGCCTCGGGAGGATAAAGGTGGTTGCTTGTGAAGTCAGTGACTTTGACCTCACTCAAGGCCCGGCCCAAGCCTTGGCAGTTCGTGACTGTCTTAACGGACCAGCGCCAACTCAATGTGAATTACCTGAACTTGAACAATCCAGTGTTAAAACGCTGGTTGATCTCGAATTAAAAGCCGATGATGTTTGGCGTTGTGGTCGTGGCACCGCATTATTAACGGATCAACCCTATGAACATAGCATTGCCGCGGTAACATATAGCGAACCTCGGCTGCAGTGGCAGCAAAACCAAGCAATAATAAAAGAAAAGCAGCCGGTGTTGTGTGGTAGTAGCGTAAAAGGCATTTTAGCGCACCGTATGTTGTATCACCTTAACCGTTTAAATGGGGTGTTTGCCGATCAACTCAGCCCCGACGAACTCTTGATAAAAGCCCAGCGTCACGGCGAACTGGCTAATTTACTCGGCTTTAGTGACAACGATACGGCGCAAGCAGGTCATTTATACGTCGAAGACACCATCATTAACGGTGAACAGTTGCAGGTGCGTCATCATAATCATGTAGATCGCTTTACCGGCGGTGTTCGAAACAGTGCTTTATTCGCAGAAGAATTGCTTTATCAGCCTAGCTTTAGGCTAACCGTAAACATTGATAAAAATTACCCACTTTCTGAGACGTTACAACAAGCCGTAAACGAGACGGTTTACGATTTAAAACAAGGACTACTCGCTATTGCCGGTGGCACCAGTCGAGGCGGTGGGCTAACTACGGTTATTGCGGAGCATTCAGGGCAGGGAGCGCAGGCATGATAATGGATCAATACGCACAACTTCAGCAACAGTCACAACAGCACACGCAAACCATAGGCTGCATTCTGCCCCGGTTGCGTCCGGCTAAGCTGAGTATCAAAAAAACGGAGTATCGTCTGAGTGAGCTTCACGAAGCGTTAACGCAGCAGCAAGAGTCAATTGATTTTGGTTGGCTTCAAACGCCTTCCAAAACACTAGCCTTTGCCGCAAAACTACCTGACTTAGACAAAACGACAGCGATATTAGAGGCTGAATTGGCCGAAGAAGCTCGCTCACATCATATTCGTCATCTGCACGGTGACCGTTTTTTGTGGGTGACCTACGAAGAGTCACAGGTAGCGGCTGACGCGCAAGCGGTGACGATGGTTTGTCGCGATAGTAGTTTTATGGTTAGAGCCAACCTTGTGAGCGATAACCGCAAACTTGCCTGTTACCGGCATTGGTGGCAACTTACCGAAGATCACCAATGGCAGCCGGTGGCGCAGGTTTTTAAAGGATTTACTGAAGTACCCGAATCCAGGGAGGAAGCATAATGAGTGAAGTTCATGCACCGTATCATTTTGTGCCACTGTCTAAGTGGGTCCACATGCCGGATTGGGCCGATCAGGTTAGCCATGACGTGCCGTTTTCCGATGGATTGTCGGGCAGTATTGAGCTAAAGCTACAAACACACTCGCCGCTGTGTGTGGGTGGAGACCAAACTCGGGTAGAAGGGCAGCCGACCAAGGTTCATTTTCAAAAGGAGCCCGCGGGTGAGCCGGTTATCCCGGGTTCCAGTATCAAAGGTTTATTGCGCAGTGTGTTAGAAGTTGCTGGTTTTGGTAAGTTTAAAGCGCTGGATGACCAACGATTGAGCCACCGAAACATTGCTAATTCGGGAACCGATTATGCTAATGAAATCAGTAACTCGCGTATCCAGGCTGGCTGGGTGAAGTTCGATAACCAAGCTAAAAGCTGGATTTTTACCCCATGTCGGTTTGTAAAAATAAAACATAAAGCCATCAACGACCATTTTAAAACCCGGATAAAAAATGAATCGTCAGCCGTCGACAAATACAAGCAGCTTGATCTGACTAAGCAGTGCACAGCGACGATGTCAGAGCCTACTGGAAAACAGAATAATCGTTGGGCAGAGTCTTTAGGTAAAGGGGACAAAAACGGTCATATTGTATTTACTAATACGCGTATAAAAGGCAAAGGTAAGCCAGAAGATTACGAGTTTAGTTACTTCTTCTACGATAACGACGCCGAAGCGCCAGTGCGCGATATCAGCTCGCTAGTTGAGCAGTTGTTTACGAACCACGATGAAAAGCAAGTAGACCACCTCAAAAATAATCCACACCCGGATTTGGGCATTCCGGTATTCGCTTTATTCGATAAGCAATCCAATACCCTTAAACATCTCGGCTTTGCAAAAATGCCGCGTATTGCTTATAAAAATTCGTTCGTTGACCTAATTAAGAACAATGCTCACACCCACGAAACGGTTTTTGATCTAGCGGAATTGATATTCGGTACGTTGCGTGACCAGGAGTTATCGTTAAAAGGTCGGGTAGGCTTTACGGACTTAAAACCCAGTTTGCCGGCAAAAAGCAAACTTTACTGGTCTAACCCGTTGATTTTAAATGGCCCCAAACCGTCGTTTTACCCAGCGTACCTAGAACAACGAGGCGGTAAATTACAAACCTATAACGACGATGGTGCCCAGCTTGCCGGGTGGAAGCGCTATATTGCCAAACAGCCCGAACAAGCCGTGTTAGCATCACCGGCGGATAATAGCTTAAAGGTTAATATGGCCAGTCAGTTAGAGTTAGTACCACAACAAACCCAATTTGAAGGCCGTTTGGTGTTTCACAACCTGCGCCCGGTAGAACTTGGGGCATTGCTTTGGTGCATACAACTGGGCGTCGAGGCGAACACTCAGCATGTCCATGGGTTGGGCAACGGTAAGCCTTTTGGGGCGGGACTGGTGAGCTTTACACCGGTATTAAATCTGCGCGATGGTGAGCACTCAATTAATGAGCTGACCAACGCCTTTGTTGACTATATGAACCAAGCGTATCCGGACAACCCCGAAAACGCTTGGATTGATAGCCCTCAAATAAAATACCTGATGTTGCTAACCGATTATCAAGCCAATGCGGATGTTGATACCGCTTATATGTCGCTCGACGGCAAGGAGTTTCAGCAGGCACAATCAAAAGATCAAAGCTTACCGCCATTGCATGGTCAGGCGCGCAAAGAGCCCTTGTTAAAAACCGAGCCGTCAGTGGCTTTTGGTCGAGGCCGTTTAGCCAAACTGGTGGATGCCGCAAAGGACGATCGCTGGGTGCAGTCGCAGCAGCAAGTAGCCCAGCAACTGCAAGAGCAAGCAGCGCTGGCCCGTTTGCCAGAGTGCCAGCAAATTCTGCAAAAGCTTACTGAAGAACTCGAACCCATGGCTCCGGAAAACCGTGCCGAGCCAATGCGCAACGCCGTGCAACAATTTATTGAACACAGTACCGAGTATCAGAAGGAATCGGCTGAAGCGTTACGTAAGCTTTTGCGCGCTTATGAGTTTCATAAAAAGCCGAAAAAGCGGAAAGACGAGCATAAAGACCTGCTTGAGCAATTAGCGCAAGCTTATCAATTACAGCCGTTATGATGCCATCGGATGCGCTACTAACGGCGGCGGATCAACTTGAGTTACTCAAACTGCAAGTTACGGTTAAGTTTACACGCTCAACAAGGTTGCCGCCGTTCAAAGGCTCGCTTTTGCATGGTTGGTTAGGCCAAGCCATACAACAGTATAGCGGCGACTTATATTACCTACTCTTTGAGCAGCATGATGGCTCACACCCAAAACCTTACAGTATAACGGTGGGTGCGGAACAAAAGACGCAATGGCAGACAGGCGAGTTGTACGAGTTTGGTCTTACGTTATTTGGTGAAGCCGTGCAAGTGGCTGATTCAGTTATTGATGCGTTGAATCAGTATCCTTCTAAGGCAGTAAACGGCGAAGCAGACTTTGCCTTGTGCTCGGTAAGTTCGCTATTGCCTAATGGCCGAATGCTGCATGGCACTCACCCATATTCACTGGCGGAGGGATTAAGGGATAGTTTAGCGATGCCGGCAGAGGCTATCACGCTTAGTTTTTTAACCCCAGCGCGATATAAACTCAGGGGAAACATATGCCGCACCATCCCTGATATTCAATTTATTGCCCAACAAGGCGCTCGCCGTTTGGTTGACCTGGCAACCTATTGGGCGATGGACGAACCTAAGTTATTGGCGCTAATAACAAAACAGATACCACGGGGTTTTGTTAATCGCGTGGTCGATAACAGTTACTACGAAGATTGGCTCAGGTTTTCGCATAAATCCCGTCGCTTATTGCCCTTTGGGGGAATTAAAGGGCAAATAGCTTATGAGGGCGATCTGGCACCGTTGTTACCTTATTTATTAGTGGGGGAACAACTTCAGACGGGCGGCAAAACCACCTTTGGCCTGGGTCAAATTAGGGTGATTGGCGGGTAATATTTCTAAGTTGTTACCTCTGTCTACTGAATGCAGAAAATGAAGTGCTTTGGTAACCACAAAATGATATGATGTGTGTTATAGGCTCTTTAAAATTCTGGTTAAATTTCAGTCAACTTTTGGGGTGAAAATGACCCTGGCAATTGAGGCTTTTAACTCACTGAAAGGTAAGATAAAATTTTTGCGCTAGAGTCTGAACAAAGCCCCGAAAGATGAGGGGATTAAGACATTACCAACAGCCATTGATGCAACGTGAGCTGCGTCTGAACAAAGCCCCGAAAGATGAGGGGATTAAGACTACACATTCAGACTCAGCCACGTATTGAGTTAAGGTCTGAACAAAGCCCCGAAAGATGAGGGGATTAAGACATTTAGAATCAGTCTCGTAGTGAGAGTTAGCTTTGTCTGAACAAAGCCCCGAAAGATGAGGGGATTAAGACTAACTCAGCGTGAGGGTGTCCTTTGGACTGAGGTGGTCTGAACAAAGCCCCGAAAGATGAGGGGATTAAGACTTTTATTTATCACGTACGGGCTCCTTAGTGAATTGTCTGAACAAAGCCCCGAAAGATGAGGGGATTAAGACCGATGCTCGTTACCTTGCGCATCAATAACAACTGTCTGAACAAAGCCCCGAAAGATGAGGGGATTAAGACTAGTATTTCTCCGTTGAGTAATTGATAGCATTAGTCTGAACAAAGCCCCGAAAGATGAGGGGATTAAGACTTACGTTAGACATAGTGTTTTTCCTTTTTGTATTTGTCTGAACAAAGCCCCGAAAGATGAGGGGATTAAGACACATCACAGTGTTGTACCCTTCCTCAGCTTTCTGTCTGAACAAAGCCCCGAAAGATGAGGGGATTAAGACTGTATTTTTAAGCGCACCCTTAGGCGTGAAATCGTCTGAATAAAGCCCCGAAAGATGAGGGGATTAAAACATATGGGAAGTTATGTATGCCTTGATTGTATTGTCTGAACAAAGCCCCGAAAGATGAGGGGATTAAGACAGCAAACAATACCTTAGCTGAGTTCTCAATAGCCGTCTGAACAAAGCCCCGAAAGATGAGGGGATTAAGACGCAACCGCTCATTTTCCTCATGCAGTGCTATGATGTCTGAACAAAGCCCCGAATGATGAGGGGATTAAGACTCGTAATTTATTTTGTAAGGTCTGAGAGCTAGGTCTGAACAAATCCCTAGCCTTGGCGCAGGGAGAACTTGCGTCACGACACAAGTTTGTGGGTGACGGCAATTGGTGCGAGTCTTGTTATTCTGACGTAATAGTTAGTAATGAGGTTTGGTATGTCAGCAACTAACGTTAATACAAAGTCAGATAATGATTCCGGCTACCTGATGGGGCTGGGGTTAATTGAATTTATTGGTAATACGGTGGCGCAAGCTTTTGCGTATCAAACGCGGTTGGATGAGCTTGACCTGGAGCGCAAGCGCATAGCGGAGGAAGCCGCATTGCGTCATAAGATGGTGGAGTCATCGCTTGCCGCTGAGCTGGCTGAAATTGATCATGCGCTTACCATCGTGCGGGAAAAACTGGCGCTTGCTGCGTCTAATTTTGACCAGTCGCACCTTGAGCGCGAGCAAATAATCGGTTTAATGCAACAGCTTACCGATATGTTGAATGATGCGCAGCTATCCAGCGCCGAAAAACAGCTAGCTGTGCAGCAGCTGGAAATTTACAGTACAGTAATCATCGAGCTGACAAAACAAAATAGCTTAAGCTTACAAAAGCTATTAACCCTGCCGCGGTTACAGCGCCCCAAGACGGATTCCCGTTCATTTTTACAGAGTGACTTCATCGACCATGCGTGAATTAAGCGCAGCCATTGTTATTGGCGCAGGCTTACTGGGACTGTATGCCCTGTGCAGCTACAGTGACGACAAAAAAGTGGAATGGCAGCGTAAAAGTCAGGCCGCTAAAGACGATATCACTCGTCATAATCAAACCATCAATGCCGCTATAGGTAAAGCCCGCAACATCGGCCATGCTTGGCAGTTAAAATCCGAACATACCACTTCGGTAAAGCTAGCAGATCAAACCTATGATTTATTACAACAAGCACGAGATAACCTTGCGGCTATCGGCAGAGCCTTAGTTGCATTACGCGAAGAACGCGACCGTCTGCAACAGCTAAACTGTATTGACCAACTGAATCGGGTGAGGCAAGCCCGTAAAGCGCTGTTTGCCGATAAAGACGAACTGGTCGAACAGCGTAACCAGCTTAAGGTAAAACTGGACGAGCTAAATTTAAACTCCCGCCGTTTAAAGCAGGCAATGGCGCCTTACGCTGATTTCCTTCAATAAATTATACAAAGTGTATTTGTTTGGCTTTAAGCCACGAACCGTACTGACCACCTTGTGACGACTTCTCGCCGCGCACCAGCGGCTCCCCCTCTTTGTCACGAACAATAGCTGGCATGACAATATCCACTAATGACTTGGGTAACGCCTTTTGCAGGTGGGTATATAAGTTTGCTTTGCGAGTATCAAACGAGCTTGCCGATAATCCGCCTTCGCGTTCAAGCGATTTGCGAGTGCGCTCGTTGATCATCTCGTTATCTTGCAGTTGATCCAAAAATTGCTTCTCGTCTTGTGGGTGATAAGTGATACCCGCAAGGTTGGCCAGCTCTATATAAAAATACTTAGACACCAACGCTTTACTTAATTCTGAGGTGGGCCGTTCAATAGCATCGTCATAATCACTCTCGCGGGGGCGATAACACATTGCAAAGAAAGCAAATTCGAGTTTACGCCGGCTAAAATCAATCACGGTATCGTTAACCCGAATACGCGGCGCATAGCGATCGTAGCAAAGTTCTAGTTGAATGCTTTGTGGCTCCTGTGCCAGTTTAATGGCACGAATAACCTCGTTGTAACTAAGCGTTGAAAAGTCTTGTAATAATGCGTCATTAAGCAAAGCGCGCTGACTGATAAATGGAATTTCGGCCAACATGACCTGTGCGGCACTTGCATCAAGTAACGAGCCATCACGACCGATAATCTTTTTCTGCTCGGGAGTAGGGTAATAAAAATCACTCACCGACTCGTAATCTGCCGACACCAAGACATGGCTCAGCCGATCCTGAGGGCGTGCAAATAACGACATGGCATAACCTAAGAAAAAGGTCATGGTTTTACGGCCACCGGCAATCGAGGCGTGGATCATACGATTAGAATCGCTAGTGAGTTTAGCCACGGTAGCGGTAATAAAATCAGCCAAAGCTTCTTGATCTTCTAAGGTGCGGGCATCGTCAACTGGCGTGCCGTCAGCAGCAGGAACCACCAAAATATCGTCGCTACTAAAGGCAGGCACTGGTAAGTTGTAATCATGACAAAGCTTCTGCAGTTGCTGGTCGACCAATAAGCCTAATCGCGCTTGTTCTTTGCCTTTTTTGGTGGTGATAACCTTAATTTGGGTTGGCCACTCTAAACCTCCTTCGTGTATCGCAAATAAGGTTTCGGTGACCACTTGAGGTGAAAGGCCGGTTATGGCAAGTAAAGTAATGTCCTTATACGACACAGAACAGCTCCTTGTAGCTTTTATAAATCCATGCTGGCTTGAGCCAACGGCATTGGTGCATCATTATCGGCACCCTGCATAAGCGCTGTAAATACTTTTTCTAACGTTTTAATACCGATACCCGGTGTTTTAGCCAACTGATTAACCTGATAAATCCGACCACTTGCAATCGTAGCATCAAGTGTATTCAAACGTGACTGAGTGACACCGGTTAACGCTGCCAGCTCAACAATAGAATGGCGGTTAAATAGGGTGCAAAGATGATCAAAGAGGTCATCTTGCGCTTTCGAGTCATAATGATAAATTTCGATATCAACAACTTGGCTGATTGGCATCAGCATGTCGCACATTAACTGTTCCACTTTAAGAACATCGAGACCCCCTTTATCAGCACCAAGTAATGGGAATGCAATGCTGGTAATACCTTTTGCTTGATAGGTATCAACAAACTTTTGTAGCCCCTGCTTTAAATAGTTGTAATTAGAAGGGTGCTTCCAATTACGCTTGGTCGGAAAGTTGAGCACCCAGCACGATGACTGGCGGTATAACCATAACAGGCCAATATCCAGCAACTTACGCTCACACAATTCAACATAGCGAGCATACATTTCGGGGAACCGCAGTTTATACTCCAACGCGATGCCAGCCCCCATCACGCCCTGGCAATTAACCGGGTTAACCAGAGTTTGGCATTGACTGGTAAAAATGTTGCCTTTTAGTACTTTAATAGTCATTTAACCTACCTTAGCAAAATCGCGGAAAAAAGCATGCGGATTGATCATCGCGGGTAACGCAGTTAATTGCTGGCACTGCGCAAGCATGGCATTGGTGGCTACCTCTAAACCGACAAAAGCGTAGGTTGGAATGTGCTTTTTAACCAATAGTTCAGCCGCCACTTTGCGGCTTCCGTCCGGTATATTGTTCCAATAATAGCTAGACATAGCATTAGTATCGAGCAAGTCAGCCTCTATACCGGGCAAATACTTTGTCCCGCTACAGGCCGCATTGCCGTCTGTGGTGTTACAAACAGAGGGATCAAGCTTAGTGGTATCGATTTTAATCCATACCAGTTGATCAGTTAAATGACGACGGCAATACATCATTGGGTTACGTTGACGCCAGAAGGTAGGCACAAAGTGATGCAACGGCGCGCCATCGATTGAAAGGCGTGCACGAATATTTTGCACATTTTGGTCAGAAACATCCTGATAACCGTTACTGAGAGTAACCATCTCATGATGAGACCGAAGGCCATGTGCCAATATTGACGGTAGATTTTTAATGTGAGTAAGGTGCCAGACGTAACGAAACATAAAATCCCCTCTGTGTAAAAAAGCTCACATCCTTGTGAGGCGCTGCGGCCGATAAGTGAAAACAGCCATGCGTGTCCAACAGGGGGAGATAATAGGATGGGGAGATTCACTGCCGGGCTTTGACAAACTTATGTGGCAGACAAACTTGTTAAAACTGTTTTTAACTCTGACAGCGGTTATCTCAGGCGCAGAGGGTTGGGAAGAAATTGAGGATTTTGGCCGTCTTCGGCTCGAATGGCTGAAAAAGTACAGTGATTTCAGTCACGGCATACCGGTACATGCACTATTGCCGGACTTGTTTGTCGTATCGACCCGCAAGCATTCCATCAGCGGTTTATTCGGTGGATGCAGGCGACTGAAGAACTCACCGATAAAGAAGTCGTTGCCGTTGATGGTAAAACGCTGCGCCGCTCGTACCAGCGCCATGAGCTGCCAAAAGCAAATCGTGAAGACGATAGTCAAGAAGAAAGCCGACTACTGCATTGCAGTGAAAAAGAGCCAAAAGTCGCCATATCAAGCGCTACAGGATGCTTTTGAACTCAGTAACAGCAACGAACCTGGACATATTGAGCAACATCATGGTCGTGTTGAATATCGTGCCTATGGTGTCTTGTCCGCGCTTGAACTGCCGGCAAGCCTACGTTCAGTCTGGTCATCGCTCGCAACCATTCCCAGCGGCAAACTGAAGTAAATGGCTGGAAATAATCCGCCAATACCTTTGAGGCTTACAACATTAAAAAGTATTTTCGAGCTAGCTAGCTAGCCAGGCAGGTATTGGTCTTTTTTTACTAAAGCGTCCAAAAAGTCACCCCAATCACACAAAATCTCAAGCTTCTCGTTCCAGTAGTCGTATTTATTGTAGTGCTTGTTGGAAACGTCATTCAGAGCATGGTTATGCAGCCGGTTGCGTGTCTCCATGGTGCCGATGCGGTGCTTCGTCATTAGCGTCTTGCAGGTGCGGCGCAGATCACGGGGCACAAAGGGTTCCATGTCTTTTCGTTGACAGTAGCGATGAAGAACCTGAGCTAGACTGCTTGTTGGCATTGGCTTGCTGGGGTCTAAGCGGTTGCAAACAAGGAATGGACTTTGCGACGTAAACAGTCGTGACTCCTCAACTAGCGCGATAAGTTGCGGACTCATTGGTATGACATGCTCTTTTTTGTTTTTGGTGATTTTCTCTGACATTGTCCATGACTGTGACTCTACATCGATCCATTCAAATCGTGTGTTGATGACTTCGAATGGGCGTTGTCCTCCACTATACAAGGAAAGTAGGATTGCGAATTTGGTGAGCGGGCTGAAGCCTTTTGACTGGACATCGGTTAATAATGTTGCCAGTTCGCTCTCACTCAGCACTCGGTTACCAGCTTTCTCGACGTTCTGACGTGGGACAGTCGTCACTGGATTCTGCGTTAGTTTAAAACGCATCGGCTTATGAAGATTCGCAGGGTCGTTGTCATGCTTAATGGCTAGCGAGTAGGCAGCGTGCAGATAAGAGCGCAACCGGTTAGAACCCGTGGCGGCGCCGCGCTGAATCATTTTAGCAATAATTTCGGTCACTTGAAGAGAGGTCACTTCATTAGCCGGCATTGACTTGTCAATGTGGGTGTAAACATCTCGCTCTATTGTCGCCAAGACTTCACGGTACGTGCGCTTACCGTCACGTTTCATCTTTTCAACGTAATAGTTGACCATATCCTCAACTGACCCGCTTACTTTACTCGCCTCAGCTGAAGCATTAGAGGGAATCGGATCTTCACCAATAGAAACCTTTTGTGAGTATGCTTGTGCTTTTGCGCGTGCATCAGCCAGCGAAATCACGTCAGATGGGCCAAGCTTTATGCGCCGCCGAGACCCATTAATGGCGTATTGATAGTAGAATGTTTTGGTTCCATTCGGGTAAACGCAAACGCCAAGCGAGCCGACCTTTCGGCGCCCCGTGCCTTCCCATTTAAAATATTTTATCTTCTTTGGTTTTAGAGACTGAATTTGTTTGACGGTAAACACTTTTGCAATCACTCCTGCACATATTGACTACTGCAACCCGGTCATTTTCACTGCCCAACTTAGAATCGCCAAAAAATAGAAGCGGTAAAAACCTGTGCTCTAAATGTAGGTGAGCTAATTTGAAAACTGCGTTTTGGGACACACACCTTAGGGGTGACACTAGGGGTTACTTTACGATTAACTCTCGATGAAGTGAGATGAAACACGTTGAAGGTAGTGATTTTTAAATGACATTAAAAATCAGACAGTTATAATATTTCTGAAGTAATTTGCAGCAGGCTAAAACAGCATTGAGTTCGACTCATAATCGGTTGGTCCGCAGTTCAAATCTGCGAGGGGCCACCATATTTAAAGGCTTTCAGTGTTAACTACCACTAACCAAAATTGGTTGGTGCTACCTCTGTGCTACTTTTTAGAATAGCTCATGCAACTCTGCTTTTTACAACGTTAGCAATATTGTGCTGTGACAGCTATCCATTTGTTTGGGTTGATAAGGCTTGGTGTGTCGATGATCTCGACCTAAAAATAATTTATGTCGAAAAAACAAGAAAATATCGACACGTTAGATTGATATGTCGATTGGAACGACATAAACTGAAACCATAATTCATTTATGTCGATTTAGACTGGAAATTTAAACATGACTTGGCAAGCAGAGCAGCCGTATAACCAATTACCGACATTACCACCCAACCTAGATGTCATAGAAACTAGGGCTGTGCTGAAGGCCTGTATTTCTGCACGTGCTGCTGTAGCGGAGTTAAAAAAGGCGGGAGAGCTCATTCCCAATCAAAGCATGTTAATCAACTTGCTGCCTTTGCTGGAAGCAAAGGATAGTTCAGAAATTGAAAATATTGTTACCACGACCGATAAGCTTTTTCAGTATGCGCAAGGGGGTAAAGGTGCTGATCATGCAACCAAGGAAGCATTACGTTACCGAACTGCGCTATACCAAGGCTTTATACAACTTGAGAAAAAGCCGCTATGCACGGCGACGGCTATTGAGGTATGCAGTACTTTAAAGCACTCCGAAATGGATATTCGCAAAGTACCGGGGACTTTTATAGGAAACCAAACGACAGGCGAAACTATCTATACGCCGCCAAACGGTGAAGATGTGATTCGCGACTTGTTAACCAACTGGGAGCGATTCCTTCATAATGACGACGATCTGGATCCACTTATAAAGATGGCGATTAGCCATTATCAATTTGAAGCTATACACCCTTTCTATGACGGGAATGGCAGAACAGGTCGTATTTTAAACGTTTTATACCTTATTGAATCGGGTCTTCTAACACTGCCTATTTTGTATTTGAGTCGCTTCATCGTTCATAATAAGCAAGACTATTATCGCCTCTTGAATCAAGTCACTAAAGATCAGAACTGGGAAGAGTGGTTGTTATTTATGCTAAAAGGTGTCGAGCAAACCGCAACATGGACCTGTGAAAAAATCACAGCGATTAGAACGCTCATGGAAAGTACAACCGATTATGTAAAGGCTCAGCTACCAAAAATATATAGCTACGAGCTTGTTCAGCTTATTTTTGAACAGCCTTATTGCCGTATTAGCAATCTGGTTGAGCGTGATATTGCAAAACGCCAGACGGCTTCAACCTATTTAAAGCAGTTAGCAGATATTGGCGTGCTACAAGAGGTTGATTCAGGAAAGGAAAAATTATTTGTGCATCCGCGGTTGATGACGTTAATGACAAAAGACAGTAATCGTATTAAACCTTTTTGAAGCAAACTAATCTCAAGCGGTAGTTACAACGGAAGTTGAGATCAAAATCGTCAAAACCGCCAATGCAGGACTTATAATCGGTATAACTTGCTATCAAACTAGTTATTGATAAAGTGTTAGTTGGACAGGGTTTAAAGAGCAAAAACGTTAATTATGAAGACGTTATCTATTCAGAACTATACGGGTGGCTCGTTGTTGAATGCGCGCCAACTGAATCTATCGATGAGTTTGATGTTAGGGGCAGACTCACGTCCAAAGCAGTTAAATCGACAGCAAGTCATGCAACTGCTCAATGTGATTGAATCTTTGGCGATGTCGTCGGAGGTGTGGTTTGATGGCTCAATTCAAGATGAAGACAAGGCCATTTTAAAAAATCACAACAATTTGTATCACTCGCTTCTGCGTGAAACTTCGTTAGTTGTTACTGACCAATGGCTCAATTGCTGTCAGGAAGCTGTTGCTCAATCCTCGTTATTGATTAAGGAGTGGCTTGAAAGTCCGTCCAAATGGGTGCAACAAAAGGCAGTTGATAAAAATGATGCGGAGCTCTTTAAGCAATGTTTGCTTGAGGGGTTAGCTCTTAACTTTACTGAACGTAAGCGTCTGGCAAAGGAAACGTTAGAACGAAACGCCTTTCGAGGGTCGAAGTGTGTAGCCGGCTTGTTGGTTAGTATCGCTGATGTCGCCGCCATTGACCAACCGAGCGTTGATGACTTTAATAAGGCATTTTCTCAAGCCGCATCCCAAGTAGAGGGTGAGGGAAAGTTGGTCTCTGGTTTGATCGATCGCTTTCGCGTTAATTTTGTTAATGAATTGGCGGCGCAGCATCGCGCGGTTTACGTGGCAGCCCCTGCAATCGAAGATCTTAAGTCGCAACAGAGCGCTCTTTTGTGGCGCTATTTGGGGCGTCAGTTACAACAGAATTCTACGATTAATCAACTACAGACCATCTCTCAAACAGAGTCAGAGGCGTTACAAAGTTTTCCTTATGCTTACGCCTTGCTAATGCAGAAGAAGGTCACTACACCTACTCAGCTATTGGATTTACTCTTTAAAGTAAGAGATGAAACGGTGATTCGAGCGCAGGCACGCGACCACAATAGCGGTAAGCGATTTGTACATGAATGGAGTGCTGAGGAGTTCGAAGATATTCACAGTAGCTTGTTTGGAGATACGTTTTCAGCAATCAACGCTCGGCAAGGTTCATGGCGTGATAACTTACTTGATATGGGGCGCTCTTGCTTACCGGCAATGCTTTCGATTGGCTCTGCTGGTCTCGGTATTGTAATTCCTGAAAATGTATTAGAAGGAACCGTTGCCGTCAGTATGGCTTCGGTAGGTGTGGCTTTAGAAAACAGTAGGGCTTGGAATGGTTCGGGTGCTTCATCGGATCAATCAATAAAGCTCTATAAGGATAATTACATGCGCTGGAACAAGTTGCTCGATAAGGCTTCTAAACATCGCGTCGATGGGATGTCTCTTCAGGGAAGAATAGAAGCCATATTTGGCGTGCCTGTTGTGAGCTAATGGCTGGGCGTCTAATTGACGCCCAGCGCACCTCCTCGACCTAGCCCGCCAGTTACACGCTGACTTTTATAGTTTTTTAGTGATTTGACCATATTGTTATATGAGTCCATAAATGCGGCTGAAATGACTTTGCCTTCGGGTGTGTCAGTGTAGCCACCAACACCGGCAAAGAGTCCACTGAATAGTCCACCAAAGGCACTGATGTCCCAATTCTTCGCATTACCTGTCGCTGCGGAGACTTGTACACCAGAACGGTTATCGACTAACAACAGGGTGGTTGCTGCTTCATTACTTGATAGCCCGCCTGCAACAATACCTGCCCAACCTCCGAGTAAGCCTCCTACGTTTTGTGTACCACTTTCAGAAAACTGAATCGAAGGGCTGACTGTGTAGTCGGCTGCTACCAGTTGACCTTTGCCAAAGTTACTTTGCTCTCGCAACTCACCGCTTTCCATGAGTGTTCGTTCGGTTTCTAGTGCCTGCATTGCTTTACCTCGCTCAACAATGACGAAGCAGTTTGACTGCTGAATCATGACACGTATGAGCGGCACGGTTGTGCCCAATTGGGGGTACATGCGGCGATAGTCATACCACCAGTTTTCGTTAGTATCCTCGTAGATGGAGAGTGTTCCCAAAGGCGCTTCACAGCGTTCTAACGCTTTGTTTTCGCCCTGACTTTGCGCTCCACCGGCAGCTCCCGTGATGGTGTTTCCAGAACTACCGCCTAGACTGGGGCTGGTACTGACACAAGCGCTTAAGGAGACGGTACAAAAACATGTAATAAAAAATTGATTTAATGGATTCTTCATGACTTCGCGACTGTTGTGAAAATTGACAGGTTAATTTTGTACATGGTGACGAAAGGCGCAAACGATAATGAATGACGTAAGTGTCAGAGATGACTGTATTAGGCGTTTGGAAGTAAGAGCGAGCAGGGCTTAGTTAGACTAAGCCCGAAAACATTTAGTTTTAAAGGTTCACCAGAATTCAACACTTCAACGAGAGGCAGGGGCAGCTATCAAAAGCTACAAACTGAGTGAGGTTAACGTATTGCAGCAACACGCGCTCGAGCGGCATGCAATTTTTTATAACTTTCAATCAAACGCAAGTGACGATCGAGCCCTGTTAAATTCATGTCGGTGGGCGTCAGACCGTGAAAACGCACGTTTCTATCGACGGAACCTTCGACTGCATCCATGGTTTTATCGCCGAACATTCGGCGGAAGTTATAAATAAAGTCGCTACGCTTGAGTTCTTCGTCGAGTTCGACCTCAAGAAGGGCTTCCACGGCGCGATAGAATAAGACGCGTTCAACGGTGTTGTCGTTGTATTGTAGGAACATTTCCACATGCTCTAGCGCGAGCGCATGTTCGCCTAACGCAAGGTAGATAAGCAATTTAAGCTCTAGGATCGTGAGCTGACCCCACACAGTATTTTCATCAAACTCAATACCGATCAGCGTGATGATGTCCATGTAATTATCAAGCTGGCTTTCTTCTAAACGCTCGACTAAATCCGCGAGGGCATCGTTACCGAGACGGTGAAGGTTTAGAATATCTTCGCGGAATTGCAGTGCCACGTTGGTGTTATCCCAGATCAAATCTTCTACGGGATACACTTCTGAATAACCTGGCACGAGAATACGACATGCCGGTGCGCCCAGTTCGTCATAAACGGCGACATAGGCTTCTTTGCCTAAATCAGAAAGGATCCCAAACAAGGTGTTCACTTCCTCATGATTTGAACCGGAAAAGTCCCAATCGACGAATTCATATTCCGAACGTGCGCTGAAGAAACGCCACGACACCACACCTGATGAGTCGATAAAGTGTTCAACGAAGTTGTTAGGTTCGGTGACAGCCATTTGATTAAAAGTCGGCGCAGGTAAGTCGTTTAATCCTTCAAAGCTACGACCTTGTAAAAGCTCGGTGAGACTGCGCTCAAGGGCAATTTCTAAGCTGGGGTGCGCGCCAAATGAGGCAAACACACCACCGGTGCGAGGGTTCATCAGAGTGACACAGGCTACAGGAAATTGACCGCCTAACGAGGCGTCTTTTATTAATACGGGATAGCCTTGCTCTTCTAGCCCCTTGATGCCTTCAACAAGTTTGGGAAAGCGCTCAAGAACGGTGTCCGGTACGTCAGGCAATGCAATTTCATTTTCGATAATTTCGCGTTTGACGGCACGTTCGAATATTTCCGATAGGCATTGAACAACCGCTTCGTCGAGCGTATTACCGGCGCTCATGCCGTTACTTAAGTACAGGTTTTCGATTAAGTTAGAAGGGAAGTACACCGTCTCACCATCCGAATGGCGCTTAAACGGGAGCGCACAGATACCGCGCTCGATATTACCGGAGTTGGTGTCGATTAAATTGGAGCCAGCTAACTCGTTTTCAGGGTCATAAATAGCACGTGTATAGTCGTCTAAAATGCCGCTAGGTAGGCTGTCGTCTCCGGTGAGCTCAAACCAACGTTCGTTGGGATAGTGGACAAACTCGCTTTGCGCAATCTCTTGACCAAAGTACTGGTCGTTATAAAAGAAATTACAGTTGAGGCGTTCAATGAACTCACCTAATGCAGAGCATAAGGCGGCTTCTTTTGTCGCGCCTTTGCCGTTGGTAAAGCACATCGGCGATGCGGCATCACGCACATGCAGAGACCACACGTTTGGCACGATATTGCGCCAAGAAGCGATCTCGATTTTCATGCCCAAGTCAGCCAGTATTTGAGTCATGTTGGCGATGGTTTGCTCTAGAGGCAAATCTTTGCCTTTAATAAAGGTCGTATGATCGCCGTCTGGCGCCCCCATCAAGAGAGCTTGAGCGCTATCGTCGAGGTTGTCGACGGCCTCAATCTGAAAATCAGGTTCAGTTTGCACCACACGTTTGACAGTACAACGCTCGACGGCTCTGAGAATACCTTGGCGGTCTTTGTCCGAAATATCCTCTGGGAGTTCGACCTGAATTTTAAAGATCTGGTTATAGCGGTCTTCGGGATCGACGATATTGTTTTGCGATAAACGAATATTCTCCGTCGGAATATCGCGCGCATTGCAGTACAAGCGAATGAAGTATGCCGCGCACAAGGCTGATGATGCGAGAAAATAGTCGAATGGGCTAGGCGCAGAGCCGTCACCTTTATAACGAATAGGCTGATCGGCAATAACGGTGAAATCGTCAAACTTAGCTTCGAGTTTGAGATTGTCTAAAAAATTAACTTTGATTTCCATAGCGCTTCGACCTGATTGCTAAAACAAAGCGCGCATTATCTCGTCTTTTGATGCCTGCGTCATGGGTAAAATCACGAAAATTAAGATATTTCTTAATGCGCCGCAGCCCAACTTGTGACAAAATGGCAACAAAATAATTACAAAATAAACTGATCTAAATAAGGTGTATAAATGAGCAAAAAAGTGTTTCTAGGCGGCGCAGCTGCTGTTGTGGCAGCATTTGCTGTGAGTCCATACTTTACAGGCTCGGTTGTTGAGAATCAGGTTAAGGCGCAAGTGGCTGCATTAGATTCTCAGCCAGCGTACGATGCTAAACTGGTCGACTTTCAGAGTGGCTATCTTAGTTCGGAAGGGACGATTTTAGTTACGGTAAAACTCGGTAATATGACTGATGACGGAATGGAACTCCCTGAAGAAGTAAACGCCGAATTCCAACTATCCGCACAACATGGTTTATTGTTGACAAAATATGATGCAGGAATCGGCTTAGCTTCATGGAAACTTGAACTTGTGGACGACAAGTTACGCGAGTACCTTGAGTGGAGCGATGGTGATGCCTTTTATCACATGACAGGCTCTTTAGGTTTGTTCGGAGGTGGGGAATACCGTGACCGAATTGCCAAGTTTAAAGCTGTCGAGAATGGCGACGGTGTAGCGGTGAATTTTTCCGGTTATCAGGGGCGTGGCGCTATTGATAGCGACAATATCGAATATGGCGGTGGTTTTGAGCAGTTTAAACTCGCTACCGAGGGTGGGGCGCGAGTCGATCTTAAAGACATGAAGTTCGATATTAACGCTGAAACACCGCTTGAAAAATTATTAAAAGGTAGTGTTTATGAGGGCGATTCATCGCTTTCCATTGCGCAGTTTTATTTTGAAGATAAGACAATGGAGCAACCTTTAGTACTAAGTAACTATCAAATGAACACTCGATCTGATATCGGGGAAGATGAAGTCAATGCAAGTATGTCTGTTGCTCAGACACTTGAATCGCTCACTTCGTCGGTTATTAGTGTTAATGATATAGCGCTAGACATATCCATGGATAATTTAAATATTGAGGTGCTTGAGGCGTTTCAAAAGTTGGCGGCAAACCAAGATGCGACTGCCCATCCTGAGGTTCTTCTCGAGGAACAAAAGGAGTTCTTCGTTAAGCGTTTGATGCAATTCTCTGAGGCTGAGCCTTCGCTTAAAATCGATGCGCTCAAAGCTTCGTTCGAGCAAGGCGATATGAATGCGGATATGATGATGCAATTGGCCGCCATCGATAAACTACCTCAGCCCATCGATAATCAGGTATTTTGGCTATCTCATGTGAACTCTGATGCTAATCTTTCGATCGACAAGCCGCTTGCTACATGGCTTGCAGAAAAACAAATATTGATGCAGCTTAAAAACCAGCTGCCGTCGACAAGACAAGATCCTGAGAAAATGCAACAACTAGCTGAGCAGCAGGCGCCGCTTATTATTTCAGCTTTGATTCAACAGGGCTTTATCACTGAGCAAGATGATGCTTATGTGAGCAAATTTACGTTGCAAGATGGTAAGTTTGTACTTAACGGAAACGAACTGCCGATAATGCAAGCACTTCAACAATAATAGGTTTTTTATGAAGTGGTATTTAGAAGCGTTGCGACGCTATTTAGATTTCAAGTCCCGTTCTACTCGGACGGAATTTTGGATGTTCACGCTCTTTAATTTGTTGTTCTATATTGCTGCGGCTATTCTAGACATCACGTTAGGATTATGGGACCAAGAGTTCGGCGTGGGTCTATTTACGGGTCTTTATGGTGTATTTATTTTATTACCTAACGTGTCCGTAGCTGTTCGGCGCTTGCACGACGTTGGCCTGACCGGGTGGCTTTATTTACTGGTATTCGTTCCTATCGCGGGACCCTTTATTATTTTGGGTATCGCCTGTGTAGCGGGTAAGCCGGGTACGAATAAGTATGGCCCAAATCCTAAGGAAGTTCAGCAAGAGGAAGACGAAGGCTCGATATCAGTTTAAGGCGACAATTAAAACTAACTGAGAGATTCATCAAACTGTCATGAATCCGAAACGAAGTTGTCACCGTAAGTATTGATAATTGCAGTCGTTTTCTGGAGAACACCAGACAACAGATTTATACTCCCTGGATATATTTCGCCCCGAGCCTTTACTCGGGGCTTTTTCTTTTCTAGCCGATTTTATCTTGTGTTTTAGTCTTAAAGTCTTCAGCGCTGTGGCGCTCATGTAGCTGTTCTTCTGGCTCACCCCAGGTTTTATTGACCATACGGCCGCGTTTAACTGCAGGGCGTTGTGATAGCTGTTCGGCCCAGCGCTGCACGTTTTTATAGGTGTGCGCTTGAATAAACTCAGCAGCCTCATAGACTTCGTTGCGAACCAACGCACCGTACCACGGAAAAATGGCCATATCTGCGATGCTGTACTCGTCCCCTGCAATAAACTCATGATTGGCAAGTTGCTTATCGAGTACATCTAATTGGCGTTTGATCTCCATCGTAAAGCGGTTGATTGGGTACTCTAACTTTTCGTCAGCATAAGCATAGAAATGACCAAAGCCACCGCCTAGCAAAGGGGCGCTGCCCATTTGCCAGAATAACCAGTTTAGACATTCAGTACGTGCAGCGGGCGTGGTTGGCAGAAAGTGACCAAATTTTTCAGCAAGATACAGAAGAATAGAGCCTGACTCGAACACGCGTGTGCCCGGTTCGGTACTTTTATCCAGCAGAGCGGGTATTTTTGAGTTTGGGTTAACTTCAACAAATCCGCTCGAGAACTGCTCTCCCTCTAATATGTTAATAAGATAGGCATCGTAATCGGCTTCTTTAACGCCGGCCTCAAGGAGTTCTTCAAGTAGGATAGTTACTTTTTGTCCATTGGGTGTTGCCAGGGAATAGAGTTGAAGATCGTGTTCCCCTTTGGGCAGTGGCTGCTCGTGAGTCGCACCAGAAACTGGGCGGTTAATGTTGGCGAATTTACCACCGTTACCGGGTTCCCACTCCCATACTTTGGGTGGGACGTAAGCATTATTCGACATAAAAGTTCCTCTATTGGTTGGGTACAACGCGTCTAAAAGATACCAAAGTTAGCTCAGCTTGGATTTGCCTCGGCGAGGAATTTTTTAGCGTAGGGTGTAAAATAATCAGGGCGCTGGCGCGCCCTGAACACGTTATAGAGGCAGTACTTCAATGACGGCTGAATAGTTACCTAATCTCACCATCGCTGGCGCTTTTGCGCGATCGTCTTTATATTCAACTTCGATAAAGTACATGCCGGGAGCATCGAAGCTCACTTCAAAAACTCCTTCCGCGTTTGTGGTAAAGCGCATCGGCTCACTATTGTCACGATATTTTTCGCCTTGTCGTACAAGGGTCACCTGCGCATCTTGAGCCGGTTCGCCATCGAATAAGAAACCCAGTGATACCGATTCCCCGGTATAGAGATCGTTGGGGTGGGTTTTGCCATTAAGCTCAAGTCCGTTACCAGTCGGTGTTATGACCTCTTGACTGGGCGCGCCTGCGGTAACAAATACTTCCACCCGACGGGCACTGTCGAAGACTTTTAAATCTTTTGCATCTTGGGGTACGTGCTGGCGAAACCCTTCGAGCGTACCCGCTTCCCCACGGCTGGGCCAACGCTGCCGCTTTCCTTGATCATCTTGCCAGCTGGCTTGCAGACTGCGGCTATTCATACTGACTTCATAGGTGCCCGGCTGGGTGAGCTGAAGATCAAATACACTTCGGTATTTCAGCTTCGCCTGATTTTGCAGCGCAATAGGCTGACCGTCTGGGTTGTACGCTGTGAGGCGGTCTAAAGGCATGGCAAAGTGATCTGGGTTAAAAATACCGTTAGCGATAGCGGCATCAAAGGTGACCCATTCATCCTGACCGGATACTGTGGTGGTGTTCGGTTTTATCCATAAGCGGTGGGCGTTGACCGAGAGACTCGATGTTAGTAACACGCCCATGAGTAATAGTTGTGAGGTTTTACGTTTAATCATTTAAAGGCTCCAGAGTAAGTATTACAGTACCGAGCTCGTTGTCGCCTTGCTCGGTGTGTTGCAGTGGTTTGTTTAATGGCCATTGGAAATTAAATTGCAGTACCTCGCGTCCACCGAGTTCACGCGCTGCCTCGATATACAAGGTGTAAGATTGGGGAGGCCGTTGGCTGATAACCTGAGTCAGTGGCTTGAGGTCTATTCGATGTGAACCCGGTTGTCGAGTTGCGCCAGAGACCCCATCGACGGGCATACTCAAAAAGCGGCCGCTGCGGCGCCACCATAAGCGCATATCTTTAAGCCACTTTTCACCTTCTTTGTCAGCAAGTTGAGTGTCATACCAGATAGCGACATCAGCGACTTTCTTGCGCTCACTGTCCATCAGCCACACCGCGAGATAAGGTGGATGATATTCAGAGACTGCGAGGCGTGGCAGCTCAACCTTGAGTTCATTGGCGGAGCTATGGTTTGGAATCAAAAGTAATACAGGTATGAGCAGACCTGCGGCAACCAATGGCCACGTAGTTTTACGACCCTTGGCGTACTTTTTCAAAAGTAACAAGCCGGTTACTGAAAACAGAATAGCGGCCAGTGCGAAAACATCGATAAACAGCGACCACATAAAGTGAGTGTTGCGGCCTTTGTGCAGATCGTTGAGATAGGCAATCCAGCCACGGTCTGTGGTTTCTTGATAAAAGGTATGTAACTCGCGATCGACTGAAAACCAACAGTCTGAGCCCGCGCGTGGTAAAGCTACGTACATTTCAAATTCACTCCATTGTGCGTTAACGGTGTCAGGTAATGGGTTACCTGTTGTACTTTGGTACCACTGGCGAAACGCCTGACTAATAGGCCGCTCGGCATTTAAACCCGCCATAATGGTGGGTGGAACTTCAGCCTCGATTTGAGTGATCTCAGCATCACCCTCAAACACGGTGGGATGGTTGAGGGTGATACCTGTCACAGAAAAAAGCAGCATGCCGACCAAACAAATCGCGGAACTGACCCAATGCCAGTTTTTAATATTCCAAAATTGACGTGCTCGCATCGATTAAAAAGTCCAGCCAAGAGAAACCCACAGACGGCGTCCGTCCTCGATATAGCCGTACTCTTCGACACCAATTTGCTTATCAAATAGATTATAAATACCGGCTCCGATCTTTATATCGGGTGTGAGGAAGTAATTGATGCCTAAATCGGTCAGCGTATATGAAGGGGCAATCAGTGAGCCGCTCGAAGGTCCCGTCGTCGGCTGGCTTTCTTCGCCACGATAATGAACGCGTAACCAGGTATTCATTGCCGCGGAAGGCTTCCAATTGAGCGACGTTTGTACCAAATGCTTGGGTAGCTGTGTGAGTGGCTCGCCCTTATATTCACCGGTTTTTTGCTCCGAATCCGTAAAGGTGTAGTTCGCGCTCAGTTTCCAAGCTTTGTTAAATCGTGCATCAAAAGTGGCTTCAACACCTTGTGTCACTGCTTCATCCACGTTGACGTACGTTGTGGGCATAGAACCGAACTGATTGGGACCGCCGGTACACTGAGTGACGGGGCATGCAATACGCGATATTTTATCGTCGAACTCGTTATAGAAAACGGTAACTGAGCTCTTTATTCCTCGACTAAAGTGGGTATATAAACCGAGTTCGTAGTTAACCGATGTTTCGGCTTGCAAGTCGGGGTTACCATAAATATCTCCCCCTCGACTGACTTGCCCCCAATCCTCTGTGGTTTGACGTAAGTTAGGTGCTCGAAAGCCGGTGGATACGCCACCTTTTAGTGTGGTGGCTCGTGATAAGTGGTAGACGCCGTAGACCCGGGGACTCCATTGGTCACCAAAATACTCATCATCGTCGTAACGCAAGCCGGTTGTGAGCTCGAAGTGTTTTGCGATAGGCCATGTTGACTCAGCAAATACTGACCATTGAGAGCTATCGATTTGTGTGCGGTCGCTAATTTGGTTACTGGTGCGATCTTCTAACTCTTCCTTTAGATATGCGGCGCCGAGTGTAATTGGCTGCTCAACGGTGAGTGGCACATTCCATACGGTTTGGAAATCGGTATTGGTTATGTACATCTGACGCGCATTGTTGTCGTATTCGTCTCGTTTTAGATAGCTTCGAGCGCCGACAAGCCCCCATTGACCGTTGTGAGCAATGGAGTAACTTTGATTGTCATACTCGGTAGTGGATGACTCAGGACAACCGCGGCGGCCACAACTTTCACCCGCCGCTAGGGGCGCAACGGTTTTACCCAGTGTGGCGTCTATGGTTTGTGAGTTAGTGCCTGCCTCAAAAAGCCATTCGTGGTCGACCGTTGGTGTGTAAGCGAGTTTCACGGTCGCATGGTCGGTTTTTTTACCGCGATATCCATCCACAATATCGTCCTCAAGTCGACGTGTATATCCGCCATACACTTGCAGTCCGAGGGTGTCTTCAATCAGCGAACCAGAGGTAAAAAGGTTAACTTGGTAGCTATTACCGGAGTCACTGCGTTCTTGTACAACGGAGTCTACACGAACTTCGCTGCGCCATTCTTGCGGTGTTTTCTTGGTTATAATATTGATGACACCGCCAATAGCATCCGAACCATATAGCGAAGACATTGGGCCGCGAATTATCTCGATACGTTCAATAGCTGCTAAGGGCGGTGTCCACGCGCCTTCAACGCCCGGACCGTCACTATTAGGTCGTGTTTCTCGCGATGTTTGGCGCTGTCCATCGACCAAAATCAAGGTGTACTGACTGCTCATTCCGCGAACGCTGATGTCTTGTCGGTCACCACCATTGGTGACAATAACCCCAGGCGCATCGGTCAGTGCATCGGTCAGATCTTTGTAAAAACGTTGTGATAATTCTTTACCAGAAATGACACTGACTGATGCAGGTGCATCTCGTAAAGTCTTGTCGGCACCGGACGCAGTGACAACTAAAACCTCCATGGGCTTTTCACGTTTATGAGAATGGTTTGCGCGGTAATCTGACTGTTGCGGGTTAGCATTTGCTGATAAAGTGAAGGTGCAAATGGCAGAGGCAATGATTGACAGTTTTAAGCCACGCGTGTTTGATAGATACACAATGTTCTCCATATATAAAAATGAGAATAGTTTTTATTTGCAAATATACGTATAATAAACGTTTCTGCAATCTCGTTTATTTGTAAGCATATTTAAGAGGTGCTTAAGCTATGAATCCGAAGATGATTCGGTCGATGAAGGCGTTTACTCGTACCGTCGAGTTAAAGAGTATGAGTGCAGCCGCGAGTGAGCTGCATATGACCGTTTCTGCTGTCAGTCAACAACTTAGGAAGCTTGAAAAGGATAATGGCCTGGCGTTATTTCACCGTAACACGCGGGTTATGACGCTCACCGAAGCCGGTGAAGTGTTTTATCAGTCATGTCTGGACATTTTGAGTATTGCTGCGAAAAATCAAGAGCGTATGGAGCAGCTGACGCAAACGCCGGCGGGGGTGATGAAAATCATGGCACCTGTGGGGTTCGGGGGCGGCTTACTGAGCGAGCCTCTACGACAGCTAACTGAGCAGTTTCCAGACATGCAGTTTAAGTTATCAATGACGGATGAACCGATTGATTTAGTGACTGCAGGCGTGGATCTCGCAATTCGTATTGGGCCATTACCCGACTCCTCCTTGTACTCCCATCATTTAATTAATTGGCATTTAGTGCCTTGTGTCGCAAGCACTCATGAGCTCGCCAAACGCAGGGTTAGCAGTCTTGAGGATTTACAAGCGGAGACCTTTATTGCACATTTTTCAAATACCTATGACTTGCCGCTGCCAGCACCGCGTATCCAAGTCGACAATATGCAAACAACGGTTCAATTGACGTGCGACGGCGTTGGATTTGCACTGTTGCCAGAACCCGAAGTGAAGCCTCAGTTACAAAACGGTGAACTCGTCCGCTTACTACCCGATTGGGAAGGTGTGGAATACGGTGTTTATGCAGTCCTACCGGTGAAAGAGAGTATCCCGGCAAAGACACGTTTAGTAATGAATGTGATAGAGGATTGGTTTAAGCAAGTGTAGTGTTGTATTTGATTGACATCACAGCACGATTTAATCTCTGAATGAAGATGTAAAAGTAATCCAAAAGGAGTAGCATCAACGTTACTAGTTTCGCATATCTAACGCTTACACAGTAAGTTAGAGGAGACTCACGTTGTATCCAAGCGAAGTCGACATGTGGTTCCTACCCCTTGGCGGGACAGGTGAGATCGGCATGAACATGAACCTTTACGGTCATGCCGGTCGCTGGTTGATGATCGACTGTGGTGTCTCCTTTGATGAACCGCTTAACCCTGCAAAGCCCAATAGCCTAAAGCACGAAGTCGTCTGTGCCGACCCTCGCTTCATTACAGATAATAAAGACGAACTCGAAGCGATCATTATTACCCACGCTCACGAAGACCACATTGGCGCTATAGAAGATTTATGGCTGCGCTGGCAAAAACCAATCTACACCACACCTTATACAGCTGCTGTTCTGCGCAAAAAATTAGCCTACACCGCATTTGCTGAACTGGTCTCCATTATCGAGGTCAATGACGGGGAAACCGTTCAAATCGGTCCATTTAGTGTGACTTGGATACGGTTTACCCATTCGCTCCCTGAACCATTTGGTGTGGTTATCGAAACACCTGCTGCTCGCGTATTACACACCGGAGACTGGAAGATCGATGCACAACCAATTACCTCAGCCGGCTTTGACAGCGGCGTGTTTCAACGACTTGGATTAACAGGCATTGATGCCGTTGTAGGTGATTCTACCAACGCCTTAAAACCAGGGTGGTCGACTTCTGAAGCGGATTGTCATGACGGGCTTTTAGCCGAGGTGAACGAAGCACAAGGGCGCGTTGTTGTCGGCTGCTTCAGCAGTAACATCGCACGTCTAATCACGTTAGCTCGGGTGGCTGAAGCTTCGGGTCGCTATTTGGCAGTGCTTGGACGTTCCTTAGAGAGAAATGTAGGTCTGGCACGCCAATTTGGATTATGGCCCGAGCATATTGAGCTCATTGACCATACGCATGTTGGTTATTTACCAGCACGAGAAGTGTTAGTTGTGGCGACAGGCTGCCAGGGTGAATCTAGAGCAGCACTCAATCGTTTAGCCGACGATAGCCATCCTCACTTAGTGCTGGATAAAGGTGACAAAGTCATCATGAGCGCTATTATTATTCCAGGTAATGAGCTTGATATTCAACGCCTCACGAATAAGTTTAAAGCGCGTCGAATAGAGGTCGTGCATGCCGAACAAAGTGACCGCATACTGCACGCTTCGGGCCATCCTAATCAAGAAGAGCTTAAACAACTGTACCAGTGGGTGAAGCCGCGTATGGTGATACCCACGCATGGCGAACCCGACCATATGAAAGCGCATGCTGAAGTCGCCAAAAAAGCGGGCGTGAGGATGACGCTTACGGGTATGAACGGTGATTTATTTAGAATTGGATTACAGCCGAGTGTCCGCCGAAACGCAGTAAAAGCGGGGCGAATTGCGCTAGCTCGCGATTAATATATTATATTTATAAGCATATTGATATGCATCAAATTGACCGCACGACAGAGCAACAAGAAGCGTGTTAAAAAATATGTAGTAACCTTTCAATTAAGGTTAGTAACTTGACTTATAACGTCATTGGCTAAGGAGATCGTATTATGGATCTTGACCCCCTCGTGCTTTCGCGAATTCAATTCGCGTTTGTCGTGTCATTTCATGCCATATTCCCCGTGTTCACTATCGGTTTGGCATCATATATTGCACTCATCTATGGTCTTGCATTCAAAACTAACAACCCGAAGTGGGAGCGCTTAGGTGCCTTCTGGACCCAAGTGTTCGCTGTGGTTTTTGGTATGGGTGTGGTATCCGGTATTGTTATGTCTTTTCAGTTCGGTACGAACTGGAGTAACTTCGCGCTCGCGACATCCAACTTTTTAGGCCCGATATTGAGCTACGAGGTGGTGACAGCGTTCTTCTTAGAAGCGGCGTTTCTAGGGGTGCTTTTGTTCGGTCGCGGTAAGGTACCGAACGGTGTTCACTTTTTTGCTGCGCTGATGGTGTCTATCGGCACCTTTATTTCTAGTTTTTGGATCTTGTCGGCCAATAGCTGGATGCAAACACCTGCGGGCGTTGAAATGCGTGATGGCTTTTATCATGTCATTGATTGGTCAGCCGCCATTTTTAATGACTCGTTTTGGTATCGTTTCAGCCACATGGCGTTAGCTTCCTTTCTAACCGGTGGTTTCGTTGTTGCTGGCGTGAGTGCTTGGTTTATTATTGAAAAACGTGATACCGAGCTGCACCGTAAAGCCCTCTCAATGACGTTATGGCTGTTACTGATAATTGCGCCGTTGCAAATCTTTGTCGGTGACATGCATGGTCTCAATACGCTAAAACATCAGCCGACCAAGGTGGCCGCGATGGAGGCGAACTGGGAAACACAAAAGAATGTGCCCCTGCTTTTATTTGCGATTCCTGATCAAGAGGCTCAGAAAAACCACTTTGAAGTGGGTATTCCCAGCATGGCGAGCTTGATCTTGACTCACGAGTGGGACGGTGAAGTGCCTGGCATTAAAGAAATGCCAAGAGATCAACAACCTAACGTGCCGGTTGTTTTCTGGTCTTTCCGAATAATGGTTGCGATGGGCGTACTCATGGTGTTATTCGCCATTACCGGTCTCATTTTGCGTAAAAATAAGGCTTACGCACGTAATCGTTGGTTCTTGCAAGGATTGCGATTAATGTCGCTGGCGCCTTTCGTCGCAGTGCTGTCGGGTTGGTTTGTAACCGAGGTGGGACGAGCGCCTTATCTTGTGTACGGTCAGATGACCCAAGCCGAAGCACTAACACCGTCGTTAACGGGGGGGATGGCATTGTTCACCTTGATTGGCTATATCGCAGTGTACGCCTGTGTATTCGCGGCGGGTGCTTATTATCTGACACGTGTTATCCGCGCAGGTACTGAAGCTGCCGAGCAGCACGACGACGAGAGGCATCGTGCTAAACGTCCACTTTCTGCTGCAGAAGCCGACTTTGATTAAGGAGCACCTATCATGAGTGAACCCATTTTTGATTTGACTTACGTCTGGGCTGCGATAATTGCCTTCGGTGTCATCATGTATGTGTTGATGGATGGCTTCGATTTAGGCCAAGGCATACTGTTTATGTTCGCACCCAGTGAACATGACCGCGACATTATGATGAACTCCGTGGCACCTGTATGGGATGGCAATGAGACCTGGTTGGTGTTAGGCGGCGCGGGTTTATTGGCTGCCTTTCCGCTGGTTTACAGTATTTTCTTGCCGGCGCTCTACATCGGCGTTTTCCTATTGCTCGCCGGGCTTATTTTTCGCGGCGTTGCCTTTGAGTTCCGCTTTAAAGCACATACATCGCGTTATCTTTGGAACTGGGCCTTTGCGATCGGCTCAACAGTTGCGGCGTTTGCACAGGGCGCTGTTGTAGGCGCTTATATCCAAGGCTTCGAAACTGAAAATATGCGCTATGTCGGTGGAGCATTAGACTGGCTGTCACCGTTTACCGTGTTGACGGGGCTTGGACTGGTCGCGGGGTATGCGCTACTGGGGGCAACTTGGTTAGTGATGAAATCTGAGGGCTCGACTCAACAATGGGCCTATCGTTTAGTGAAGCCGCTGCTGGCGGCGGTACTGCTGATTTTTGCCATCATCAGTATCTGGACTCCCTTTGTTGACCCGTTCGTTTCAGAGCGTTGGTTCTCACACATCACGCCGATTTGGCTACTGCCGATTTTAGCGTTGGCTTGTGCATTTTGGTTATATCGCTCGATTCAAGCCAAGCGTGAGGGAACCCCTTTTATTGCCACCATGGGAATGTTTATTTTCACTTACTTAGGCCTATTGGCGAGCAAGTGGCCTTATGTGGTACCGCCTAACTATACATTAAGCCAAGCAGCGTCGGCTCATGAGTCGCAGCTCTTCTTATTGTTAGGCTTATTGTTCGTAATCCCGATTGTCCTTGTTTACACTGCATGGACTTACTGGGTTTTCCGCGGCAAGGTAAAAGCCGATCAGGGTTATCACTAAGAACCAATGAGTGATAACTTTCGCTCTGCAGCGAACTATCTTAAGCAAATCCAAACTGTTGCGCAGCGCTCGACTCGTCGAGCGCTGCTTTTCGGTGTTTTACAAACATCCAGTGTGATCCTGCAATTGTATTTGGGCGCTCAGTTAGCCCATCGGCTGCTGGTGCTGAAAGAGCCGCTCAGCGATCTGACACTGTATTGGTTGTTGTTGGCTTTCGCTACTTGTGCGCGCGCCATCATGGGTTGGCGGCGTGAACTTTGGCAAAGTGAAGCAGCGGGTCTGGCGCTGCACAATGCACGACAAAGACTACTGCGGCGATGGCAGAGTCAGTGTCGACAAGGACAAAGTATTGATCGCGGTGATGGGTCGATGCTTATCGATACCGTTGAGCAGTTACGTGGCTATTATGAGCGTTACTTTGTGCAACAGTATCTGACTGTGTTAAGCCCACTGATGATTTTGGTTGTCTGCTTTTGGCTGAATCCCGTTGTGGGTGTGTTGCTGCTTATTTCCGGGCCTATCATTCCTTTATTTATGGCGCTTGTTGGTATAGGGGCAGAGCGAGTCAGTCAAAAGCATGCACAAAGCAGTGTCGCGCTAAGTCGAGTATTCACCAGCATGCTTAAGAACGCGACAAGTATCAAACTATTTAATGGCTTACAGTTTGCCAATAATACGATTGCGCAAGCCGGGGAGGATTATCGGCGCGCGAACATGAAAACGCTCAAGCTAGCGTTTTTATCTTCTGCTGTGTTGGAGTTTTTCTCGAGTGTGGCCATCGCGGCGGTGGCGCTATACGTTGGTTTTGGTTTGCTTGGCTACATTAACTGGCTAGGTGCTGACGAACTCACGTTGTTTAGTGGGCTACTCGTGCTTATGCTGGCCCCTGAATATTTTGCTCCGCTTCGACAGTTCGCGCAAACTTATCACGATCGTGCGGCAGCCATGGGCGCCGCGACCTTATTAACTGAAAACAACCCGCAAGACGTGCAGGCGGATGTAGCAATGACTGCTCCGGGGCACTGCTTGGCAACCCAAAACCTGCAGGTGACTATTACGCCCAACGCCCGATTACCTTACCCCGACTTTACGTTCCCGAAAGGGGCTCTGACGGTCATCTCTGGCCCTTCTGGCTCGGGAAAGAGCACACTCTTACGAGCTCTTCTTGGACTTCAAAGTTATCAAGGTACCGTGTTACGCGCGAACGATGGTGACCAACCGATTGCCTACTTTTCGCAACAACCCTTTCTACTACCCGCGAGCATTCGCACTAACTTGTTTTTGTACAGTGATGACCCATCCGTTGACCCGCAACCCGTATTGCGGCGAGTCGGTCTTGATAAAGCCATTGCTGTTGCCGCTTCTGGTTTAGATACGATGCTAGGTGAGCGTGGGGCAGGCTTGTCCGGTGGTGAGCAACGACGGTTAGCTTTGGCTCGTTGTTTACTGAGTTCATACCCCTTGATCATTTTAGACGAGCCGACAGAAAACTTGGATGCCGAATCGGCGGATGTGATTAGACGCGAACTGGGTGACTTATGTAAATCTGGGCGGACGGTGATTGTTGCCAGTCATGATGAAGCACTCATCGCGTTGGCCGATCATCGTATCGAGCTCGATGGGGGAGGTTCGTATGTCTAAGCCTGCGGTATTTAAGCCTTGGTTTCGGGCTTTTAACGCACATCGCTGGCAGTGGTGGCTCGGGTTCAAGTTGGCGTTACTTACCGTCGTTTGTGGCATTGGACTTTTGGCTTTATCAGGCTGGTTTATTACGGCTTCCGCGATATTTGTTACGGTGAACATTTATGCACCGGGTTCTGGTATTCGCTTTTTCGCCGTGACGAGAACAGTCGCGCGTTATGTTGAACGTTTAGTTAATCATGACTTGGTGTTGAAAGTACAAGCGCGTTGGCGTATCGCTTGGTTCAAACGTTTTCAACGGCACGCCTATGAAGGCTTAGCACGTTTTCGAGTCGCGCAGGCGATTCAAGGTCTGACTCGCCACATAGAAGCAATGGATAACCTTTGGCTTAGACTGGCTATGCCAGCCTTTGCGGTAACCGCCGTTAGCTTATGTTTTATCGTTTGGTTTAGTTTTTATCACTGGGCGCTTGCTGGAATTGTTGTGGTTACAGGGCTGGGCGCTTACTGGTTGATATCTCGATTAGCACACTACTCGCTATTACAAGCGGTAAAGGTTGAGAAGTATCAACACCGTATACGCGCCCGTGGAATGGCACTTACTGAGTCACTAGAAGAAGTCATGGCGTGGAAACAGTTTGATAAGCAAAGCGAACGTATTACATATTATTCTCGAGAAACTGAACGTGCCTTTCAGTTTGAACAACGCCGCGCTCGCAAGATTAAGCTATTACTTGAGTGGCTGACACATGGAGCGGTTATAGGTATCTATTGGGTGGCTATTCAGTTGTTCATTGACCCAAACGCTCAGGTCAGTAGTGCGGAGGTGGTCATGTTATTGCTTGCCGCGCTAGCTTGGCAGGAGTTGTTACTTGAATTACCTCAACAATGGCAAAATTATGGACGTACTGCTCTAGCCAGTCGTCGCTTATTGGTAGAACAAACCAATAGTTCAGCAAAGGCGAAAGTCGTTGAGTCCGCGGATGCCTCGCTGCGGTGGGATAATGTCTCCGTGTATCGACAGTCACGCCAACTGTTTGCACCTATAAGCCTCCAAGCTGTTGCGGGCGAATGGGTATGGTTATCCGCCCCATCGGGCGAGGGGAAGTCAACACTTCTAAATGCAACGGCAGGTATGTACGCGAACTTTTCAGGTAAGATCGCAGTACCGAAATTATCGGAATTTAATTACCTGACTCAGCACACTGACATACTCGATGATACCGTATTTAACAACCTCACCCTGGGACGCCAACTGGATGAGCAGCGAATTTGGAAAGTGTTGGAGTGGGTTGAGTTAGCCGAACGTATTCGCCAAATGCCGGAGCAGTTAAATAGTCGTATCGGTGAGCTTGGGATTCGCTTATCGGGTGGCCAATATCGACGTTTGGCGCTTGCTCGTGCATTGCTTAAAGACGCGCCTCTGGTGATTTTGGATGAACCCTTCTCTGGCTTAGAAGTGGACTTAGCCGCTCGAATTACCGAGCGGCTGATGAATGAGTTGCCCCTATCTATCGTTTTGGTAGCAAGTCATCATGTGCCCGCATCGGTACGAGCTCATGATAGACACACGGTTATTGAGTTAGGTCACTGTTGAGCGCGTTTGCCAACGCGGATCGCGATAGGCTTCAGTTGACATAATATCTGCCAGTATTGCTATTGCGCGTTCAACTTCTTGGAATTGATTATACAATGGCGCAAAGCCGAAACGGATATAATTAGGTGCTCTGAAGTCAGCAATGACACCGCGTTCAATCAGTGCTTGGCAAATCTCATAGGCATTTGGATGAGCATAACTCAGTTGGCTGCCACGCTGTTCGGCATGCGACGGTGAAATGAGTTCAAAGTCGGATGACCAATCCTGAGCGGCTAAGCTCTGTTGAAAAGTGTGAGTCAGCTGCATTGATTTTGCACGCACCTGCGCTAGAGAAACATCATTAAAGCATTCGAGTGCAGCGTTTACTGCTTGCATTGAGATGACGGGGGGCGTACCCACTAACATTTGTCGAATGCCTTTAGCGCTTTGATACTTGGGCTCAAAAGCAAATGGGTTAAGGTGCCCAAACCAGCCTTGTAGCGGTTGTTTGAGTATTGCATGGTGACGCTGACTGACATAAACGAACGCAGGAGCACCAGGACCCGCGTTTAAATATTTGTATGTACAACCAATGGCATAGTCGACTTGCCATTGACTCAGCTGGATCGGCATGACGCCGGCGCTATGGGCTAAATCGGCTATCATTAAAGCACCCTGGGCATGAGCCGCTTGACTGAGCTGTTGCAAATCAAGTCGACGGCCTGTTCTAAAGTTGACCTCGGTTGCTAGAACCGCAACGGTACGTTCATCAACAGCGTCGACGAGCTCAGCTTCGTCAACCAGCTTGAGTTCACAGCGTTGCTGACCCAAAAACGATTCAACACCTTGGACCATGTATAAATCGGTCGGGAAGTTATCGCGAGTCGATAAAATAACGCGTCGCTTCTCACTTCCAACGGCATTAATCGCAGCACAGATAACCTTAAATAGATTGACTGAGATAGAGTCGCAACAAATGACCTCGTTACTTTGTGCGCCAATCAAATGGGCAATCTTGGCACCAACGATGGTGGGTAAGTTGACCCAATCGTGCTGATTCCAGCTCTTAATTAGGTCATTTCCCCATTGCTCGCGTGTAGTTTCATTGACTGTCTGTGCGACTATTTTGGGTAACGCGCCTAGTGAGTTACCATCGAAATATATCGTGTCATTAGGTAGCTCAAAGATTTCACGTTTATGGGCTAAGGGATCGTCACGATCAAGTCGCGCATAATCAATCTGATTCATTAAATACATCCTTAAGTAATTTCTCTACGCGGGTAAATGCGACAGTATCCGGGTGTAGCCAATCAAAGTGCCCAGCCCTTTTTTGTATGTATATTGACTGCGCTCGGTCGGTCAGCGCTTTTGACTGGTTTGGATCGACAATCGGGTCGTCGGCGCCATGAAGTAAATAAACGGGATTCAAAAAAGCGTGCTCGATTGGATTAGCCGCACGGTATTCGGTAGTACGTTCTTGCAACGAGCCTCCCATAAAGTGTTCGGTCACCGTTTCACAACTATTGCTACCCTGACTATATTGTTCGATATTACTGATAGCGGCCAATCCGATAATCGCTGAGAACGGGTGAGGTAGCTGATTATCCGTTGCGGCAAGTAAGGCGAGGTGGCCGCCCGCAGAATGACCCAAAATAGCGGTATTTGGCGCGGTAACGTTGGGTTTCTCAAGGATATGTTGAATGGCTGAACTGATATCTTGGTAACTGGTTGGCCAGCCGCCGCCATTACCCACGCGCCGATATTCAACGCCAAATACTTGATAGCCCAGCTTACTGAGGGCTGACATAAACGGGCGTGCGTGTTTGATATCGTAATCGCTTAACCAACATCCGCCATGAATAAACACGAGGTTACCTTGGCTGGGTTCAGATGGTCTCCATACTTCTATAAACTGACTATCGTGGTCGCCATACTTCAATACGGAGTCTGCTTCAGCGTACGGAAGTTCAGTAATTGTCGCATACGAGACAGGCATTACGACTTTTTCTTTTGCTGCAACAGACAGCGAGAGTATACAAGCGGTCAATAAGAGAACGGGATACCGAGTGAAATATGCTTTCATGTATGGCTTTTGCTTTTATATCGAATTGTGTTGCAAAAACCATACAACTTTGCTGTTAAGACTGCAACGACTGACGCCCAAACTCACGAATACTGGAACGCAGATCCTGACCAGAGGTCTCTTGGAAAACATTCAGACCAAATGCCGGTAAGATAGCTAATAGATGGTCAAAAATATCCGCTTGGATGCCCTCATATTCAACCCAGGCAATTGTATTGGTGAAACAATAAATCTCTAAGGGCAAGCCTTGTGCGGTGGGACTAAGTTGTCTAACCATTAACGTCATATCCTGGTGGATTTGCGGATGGCTTTGCAGATATTTTTGCACATAAGCTCGAAACGTACCGATATTAGTGACATTACGGCTATTAATAGGGTCATGTCCCTCACTCACTAATTGTTCATTCCACTGTTTAATATCTTGTTCTTTTTCGTTGAGATATTGACTCAGTATTTTGAATTTGCGAAGGCGGGTCTTATCTTCATCGCTCAAAAAGCCAATACTGGTTTGATCGATAAATAGACTGCGCTTGATACGACGACCACCGGCCTCTTGCATGCCGCGCCAGTTCTTAAATGATTCAGAAATGAGGCGCTTGGTAGGAATGGTGGTAATTGTTTTATCCCAGTTCTGCACTCTTACCGTGTGTAGTGCCATGTCGATGACGTCACCATCAGCATTTAACTGCGGCATTTCAATCCAGTCACCGACGCGGATCATGTCATTTGACGATAGCTGAATACTCGCAACAAATGAAAGGATAGTGTCCTGAAAAACCAACATGGTTACTGCACCCATCGCACCGATACCGGATAATAGAATAACCGGTGACTTATCAATTAATGCTGCGATGATAAGAATGGCCGCAATTAAATAAACCGCGATAGTGGCGATTTGTAAATAACCCTTAATGGGTTTTAAATGCGCATCGGGACGGCGGCTATAAATCTCATTTACACTACTCATTGCTGCACTAAAGGCACGAGCAATGGTGAGCACGATATAAGCGACAGCGACATTTTGGACGATGGTAATGACGGTATCGGATAACTCTGGAATCCAATGAATACCGGCTGTTAGTAGTAACGCAGGAACCACTTGAGAAAGTCGGCTGATAATCTTTTTAAGACCCACGCTTGGATCGCGTCCTAACTCGGTGCGTGATAATAGACGAGCGACACCGCGTAAAAGAATGTGTTTAGTAAAAAACTGTGCAAGCCAAACAGCAAGAGCAAGCAGAATGCAGGCACTCAGAGTATAGGCATAAGGGCGTCCGTCGGCCCATTCAATAAACCAATCCGGGTAATTCACTGACGTTTTTCAACCTCATTTTTCAGTTGTTTACGTAAACCTAAAAAGAAAATAATTTCAGTCACAACGAACAGTGGACCAATGGCAAGGCCCATTATGTCATCGACAAAAGCAGGTTTTTTACCTTCAAAGTAATGGCCAATAAATTGGAAAATCCAACCGATGATGAATAATGCAATACCAAATATTAACCACGCTGTGGTGGGTAAGGCGGCAAGTTCGCGACTTACTGACAACGCTAACCACAAAAGGACTGTCATGAGCAGTCCAAGGGGAATGTCGAGACGTATATAAAATACCACCGCAATGAATACGACTAAGTTGGCGGGTGTCAGTAGAAGATAGCCAACACTAAACTCTGGGCGGCTCAGTAAGGTTAATATAGCGACCACAATTAGTGGAATACCAATGAGGTGAGTCAGTATATTGCGCGGATCACGATGATACTTTGCGTACTGTGCTAAGTGATCGACAAGTGAACGGCTCATAGAGTGACCTTTTTAATCGTATTGAATTCGAATAAGAGTGCAACGAAGCCAAGCTACTGTCAATTACAAAAGCTTGTTAGACTTTGCCTTATCAGGATGTATCTGAAAGGAGTAGTAGATGTCTCACGATACGAGTTTAATTAATAAGCAACGCCAAGATTTATCAACATTCGAATCGGTTTGGTTGTTCGGTTATGGCTCCTTAATCTATAAGGTTGATTTCCCATATATCGAACGTAAGCCTGCTACCATTTCGGGCTGGAGTCGCCGGTTTTGGCAAGGTTCACACGATCACCGTGGTACGCCCGAATCACCCGGTCGTGTACTCACGTTAATTGAAACGCCGGGAGAAACCTGTACAGGCATGGCTTATCGAGTATCGCCTGCCGTTTTCGAACACTTAGATCATCGAGAGAAAAATGGCTATCTCCGCTTTTTTACGCCCATGCAATTTCAAGACGGTAGTCAAGAGGATGGTCTTGTATATATCGCTAGTAGCGACAATGCGGCCTTCTTAGGCGAAGCGCCACTTGATGAAATCGCGACACATATTGCTAAAAGTCGAGGCCCAAGCGGGGACAATAGTGAGTACCTACTTAAGCTTTCAGATGGACTTCGTCAGCTGGGAGTTAAAGATCCTCACGTTGAAGGCATTCGCTATCATCTCGAGATGCTACAGGCGACTTAGCACTCGGAATGCTGGCGCACAAACGGCAATCACCTTGTTCTGGCGCCGACCTTTCGATATAACGAAGCTTGTGACTTGCAGATTCTCGATTGGCTGATACTTGATAAACGCGATCTCGATTGGCCATTATGCTCTTACCTACGTTTGTTAACTGTCCGTTGGACAATAAAGGCGGTAGAGGAGTTCCATAATGGTCTTTGTATTACCATCGCAAAGTTGGTAATAAATGTACTTACCTTCTCGACGCGTAGCGACTAATGATTGTTGACGCAAACGATTTAAATGTTGCGATAACATGGGTTGATGAATATCTAGTTGCTTTTCAATTTCGCCCACTGAGTACTCTTTTTCGCTGAGTAAACATAGAATGAGCAAGCGATCGGGGTGAGATAGCAACTGCATCACTTTCGCAGCCTCTTGAGAGGAAGTCTTTAATGTTTCCGGATTCATAACTTTAATACCATCAGGATGAACGCGCTCAATAATAGCAAACACGAATGCTTGCGCTAGTTATTTATATTATCAACGAGTTCATTTAAAGGTTTAGCGGGATGAATGTATCGACCTTGGTATAAGTCAAATTTTAGGGCTCTTGCTTGTTTCAATTGTTGCTCGGACTCGACGCCCAGAGCGTGTACTTTTATTCCGGCGCGATGAGAGAGCTCAACAATTCCGTCCACGATGGCATAACCACGTTCGTTATCGAGCTTTTTAATAAAGTCATGTTCGACTTTAATCGCAGAAATCGGAAACTCTCGCAAATAAGTCAGTCCTGCAAAGCCTGCGCCAAAGTCATCAATAATCAGCGAGAAACCTGCTTCAGTCAGCCGGCTCAATGTTTGCCGAAGCTCATCAGATGGATCTATCAACGATGCTTCTTTCAGTTCGAAACAAAAATGTGTGTTTGTTTCAGACAACTGATGCGAGAATTGAACCATATCTGAAACGAACGCATCATCTAACTGCTCTGCGAATACGTTGACAGCGATATTACGTTTACCCTCAGCATTCACTGGAATCGATGGAAGGTCGTCGATAATACGTTGAATAGCCCAGGTGCCAAGTTTTTGTTTGGTCACTGTGTCGCAAAGTGGAAGAAAATTGGCGGCTGCAATCACACCTTCCTCTTCGTGATTCCATCTTAACAGAGCCTCGTACCCCTGAGCTTGCAGATTTGAATCACACATCGGTTGATAGTAAATCTCGAATTGTGACGCTTCTATGGCATCATGCAACTGTTGCTTCACCAATAGTTGTGACAGTGAGTCACTTGCCATTTCCTGGTTAAAAATAACTTGGCACGCGCTCGTTTGTCGACGTGCGCGTTGCAATGCGGAACTGGCATACGAGAGCAACTCGGCTGCTGTTAAACCATCTAAGGGATAAGTACATGCACCAATATTAGCGGACGCTTTTATTTGTTTGTGCTGTTCAATTAAAATTGGCTTGTTAAGTGAGTTCATCAAGTTATCCATCAGGTCTTGTAAAGCCATATATTCCTTAATACCTGACAATAAAACCCAAAAGTCATCACCCCATGCGCAGTACAAAAATGCGTTTTCGGGAAGCGCCTGTTTAAAGCGCTGCGCGACTCGTTGTAATACGCGATCGCCGTCATCCACGCCGTAAGACTCATTGACTTTGTGGAACTCGCGAATATTGATATTAAGTACCGCAACGAGCTCATTATCTGCTGCTGTTTCAAGTGCATTTTGAAGATCAAGCTTCAGTTGCTCGATATTGGGTAACCCGGTCAAAGGCTGTAAGTAGGCGATCTGTTTGAGTCGTCGACGCTCCAAAATGAATGCAGACAGATCAATTAGCGTGACGAAGCGAACGCTCCCTTGCTTATCTTCGCTGATTTTCAGCAGACCTTGTAGTGACTGTTGACTAGGTCGATTAAACTCGACTAAATACTCAACGCCTGTCGCTAATAGCGGGCTCTCGTTATCACTGTTTAACGGAGAAATAAAATCTAAAATATGATGAGCATTAGGCAGACTATCGGTCAGGCCCACTAAATTACGAAAATTATTGTCGGCACGAACGATACAGTCGTGCTCGTTGAGTTCGGCAAAGCCCATAAGTTCACGTTGAGTAACTGCTTTGCTGTCGCGCATCCAAGTTAAGTCTTGGCTCATGTCGGTCCACTGACCAGCAATTTTGGTGTCATCGTCGTTGAAGGTGCGAAGTTCGTCGCGTAGCCATATATAATTGCCATGCTTAGAACGAAAACGATAGCGATGAACGAACGTCTTGTTGGCTTCAACTTTACTAATAGCGCTTAGCGTGAGCGCTCTATCTTCAGGATGAACATTGTCGAACCACCAATTGGGGCTTAACGCTTCTTGTACCGTATAACCAAGGATATGAGATATATTGGCGCTGACATAGGCAGGTCGAAAATTGCCGTTTTGTTTATGTAATTCATAAATGATGGTGGCACCCTCATCGAGCTGACTTAGCGACGGGTGCAACGCGGAGAAAGTCGCCTTAGAGGCGCGTAATGCTTGCCATATAAAAAATGCAGACTCAGCGATAATGGCTAAACCGAGGCACAAAATGCCCATGTGTAACATCTGCATATCAAATGGGAATAGGTAAAATAGGCTTATCGCGACAATGGTAATCACCGCGGTTGTTATCGCATACGCAGCCAACCAGCGAGAGTGTGCACTATCGATCTTTTCTTTACTGGTTCTTTCTATCGGATTCTTGCCCATGGGATATCATCTTTAGCTGTAGGTTTACTTAAGATTGAGCCTTGCAACTCATCACATCCAATATGTTTAAGTAATAAAAGTTTGGCGCGATTATCGACGCCCGTTGCGATTGTTTTTAGACCACGAGAGCGTGCCATTTTGATCATTGAAATTAATGTTCGCTTTTTGTCACTATTTGATGTCGCCTGTAGCACTAAATTTTCAGAAAGCTTTATTGCATCAACCGGTAGGACGAAAATACTCTGAAGTGTGAGCTGACCTTCACCAAACTGATCGGCAATGACAGTAACGCCCATTGAACGCAATTTTTTTAAATACACTTTAGCCTGCTCATTGATACGTACGAGCGATCTCTCACTCACCTCTAAGCTGAGGCTAGAGGCTGGGAACTTAGTCTGATTAAGTGATTTTGCAACCGCGTTTAAGATTGCCGGCTCAAGAATATCGTTTAAAGTGATATGCAGCGATAGGCGAACAATAAAATCTTTTTTTATCCATTGAGATACGTCATTAAAAGCTGTTTTAATCATCCAGCCGGTAAATTGCTTGGCGAGTGATGCCTCTTCGATGAGCGGTTTGAAGTCCTCTGGTGATAAATAACCGCGTTGGTTGTCACGCCATCGAACAATGGCTTCTAGAACAGAGAAATAGCCAGAATTGGTATTGAGGCGTGGCTGATAATAAAGCTTGATGTTTTCGTTTTCGATAGCCGATAAAAGCTGTTTTGATAGTGGCTCATCTTGGTCATTAACGAGGTCATTATCTTGATCTAAAAATGAAAACACTTGGTTATTCTCTGCGGCACTATAACCATGCTGATGTGCGTCATGAATGACAACATTGGCGTTGTCCTTTACGTTCTCTCGCTTAACACGAAGAACACCTGCTGATGTATCTAGCCTGAATTCGTTACCGTCAATAACAATGGGCTGTCTGAGTAATGCTTGCAGTTTCTCTTGCAACTCTTCTCGTGAATGTTCTGTATTGGCATGGAGTCCAACTAACTCATTAGTAGCTGTCTGGCCAATTTCCGCTGAGCTACCGAGCGCCTCTTTTAACTGTCGAGCGAGTTCAGCGACGATTTTATCGGCCTTTTGATGTCCTACTTGATTGCGAAGTTTATCAATGTTTTTCAACCGTAAGTTTATGATATCCATTAACGCATCTGCAGGGGCTGCGGTCTCTTTTGACCACTCATTAATCTGTTCCAGTAGCGCATCGTGATTGGGGAGTGCTGTTCCATGAAACGTCTTTTTGGCCTTATTCTCGAGATGATGGAGCTGTTGAACTGAGCGGCTAATAAGGCCAGTTATAAGCGGAAGCAGCGTGAGCATCAATAACCGCAAAGGCCAATCGATTATCGCTTCGGAGTGATTGTTAAGTTCCGTGGGGAAAAACATCGGGGTGAGCATTAACCCCGTAACGAAACCACCTAAAGCACCAATACGAGGTCCAAGCAATAAGCCTGCAAATATAAGTGGAAAATAAATTAAATGTTCAAAAACTCTGGGCAGTCCCCCAGTATACTCAATTAACTGGATACATGCGGTTACTAAGACAGCGATCAAGAAACCGCTGAATACCTGCTTCTCAGCATTTAGTTCGGTGAATTCAACGAGTGTTTCTCGGCACCAAGTCGCAAAACTGTATGGGTTTGATGTATTGTGCATGAGTATCCATATGTGTGCGCTCATCGCACTATCTTAAGCGTAAATCATTTACTAATATGGGACCGGCTAACCTCACAAGCTTCTATCAATTGGGACGATTATGCAAGACAAATTGGAAACTCGCTCATTCTTACTTATGTTGCTCGCGGTGAGCATCGCTTTTGCACTGATTCTTAAGCCATTTTGGGCGTCAATTTTCTGGGCATGCGCGGTTGCTGTTATCTTCTATCCGTTACAGATCCGGCTGAAGCGTATGCTAGGAAGACGCAGTAATCGCGCCGCCTTACTCACGCTGCTAATCGCTACGGTCATTGTGGTTATTCCTGTTCTTTTGGTGGCTTACTCGTTTATTCAAGAGGGCGTGCAACTTTACCAAAAGCTGTCATCCGGCGATGTGAGTATTGCGCAAATCGTCGATAAAATTGAGAAGGGGTTGCCGTTTTTGCCTGACTTACTCGCTCGCTTGGGTATTGATATAGAATCACTCCCTGAGCGCATATCGCAATGGGCAATGAGTGCGAGTCAGTTTTTTGCGCAAGAAGCGCTAGTGGTCGGTCAGAATACATTTGGCTTTGTGATGAACTTGGGGTTGATGCTTTATTTGACCTTCTTTTTATTGCGTGATGGTAATAAGTTAATCCGCTTGATGGTACGTGCACTGCCGCTAGGCGATGAGCGAGAACATCAGCTATTTAAGAAGTTTGCGGAGGTTACTCGAGCCACCGTTAAAGGCAATATCGTCGTTGCGATGGTTCAAGGTGCGCTCGGCGGTGTTATTTTTGCATTGCTAGGCATTCCGGCGCCCGTGTTATGGGGTGTAGTCATGGCATTTTTATCACTCATTCCAGCCGTCGGTGCGGGTATTGTCTGGCTCCCTGTATCGGTCTATTTGCTAGCAACAGGGGCTACGTTCGAGGGCATCGTATTGGTACTTTACGGACTCATTATTATTGGCCTAGCGGATAACGCCTTGCGACCGCTTTTAGTCGGCCGTGATACCAAACTGCCTGACTATGTTGTATTGTTTTCGACATTAGGTGGGCTGAGCTTATTTGGTATCACAGGTTTTGTCATAGGTCCGCTGATAGCGGCTCTATTTTTGGCATTTTGGGATATGTTCACGCATGAGTTTAATATTGGTTCTTAAACGAAAGGTCGGTGGTAACCACCTTCGATACCTTGTTTACTGAGAACCCACTGCCAAAGTTGAATGTCGCGGGCGCGGAATGCGCCTGCGCATGACAGCAAATAATATTTCCACATGCGATAAAATGTTTTTTCGTAGTCACCCTCGAGTTGAGGCCAAGCCGTATCGAAGTTTTCGAACCAACCCATAAGAGTTTTATCGTAGTCGGCACCAAAGTTGTGCAGATCTTCACAAACAAACCGTTGTTCTAGTGCTGCGCCGATTTGAGCGATGGAGGGGATTTCTCCGTTAGGAAAAATATAACGACTTATCCACGGATCAGCCGCTGTATCCGAGACGTTCTTACCAATAGTGTGCAGTAAAAACAAGCCATCATCTTTCAGGCACCGCCGGGCAACATCCATGTAATCTTCATAGTTCTTCTGACCGACATGTTCAAACATGCCCAAGCTGATGATGCGGTCAAAAGACTCGTCGAGATCGCGGTAGTCTTGCAAACGAAACTCGACAGGTAGGTCTTTGCAGCGCTCCTCGCCTAAGCGCACTTGCTCTTTTGATATCGTGACACCGACACACTCAACGCCGTAGTTTTCCGCTGCATACTGCATAAAGCTGCCCCAGCCACAACCGATATCGAGTATCCTCATACCCGGTTTGAGCTGCAGCTTTTGGCAACTGAGCTCTAATTTATCGCGTTGCGCCTCGTTGAGGTTATCAGCGTCGCGCCAGTAACCACAGGTATACACCATGCGTTCGTCCAACATGGCTTGATATAATTTATTGCCGATATCGTAATGTTTTTGTCCGACTTCCCAAGCGCGCTTATCGTCTTGTAGATTAAATAAACGACTTTTCAGTGAATGGAAAATTAGGCGCGCCGGATTGACTTCATCTTGCACGCCGGAACGTAATAACCTATGGAAAAACTGGTCTAAACGCTCAGCATCCCATAGCCCCGCCATATAGGTCTCTCCAAGCCCTAAATTGCCACGTGACAACACCTGATCAAAGATGTTGTCATCGTGTACCTGCATATCCCACGGGTGTGAACCGTTAATTTGAATGCCGGCTCGGTTGAGTAGTTCGCTACAGTATTCTTTTGATGATGCCATGAGACTTAACCCTTACGTATTAAGTATTTCTTAACTTAACAATGGAGTAGGTCACAGGCAAATGTTGATTCACTAACGCTTTGTTGAGCCCGTAAACTCTGGATAGGCTTCGACACCGCATTCACTGATATCACCGCCCAGATACTCCTGCTCCTCGCTCACACGAATACCCACTGTGACTTTTAACAGATACCAGATAACCAGACTAGCGACAAATGTCCAACCAAAAATCGCCGCCGCGCCGAGCAGTTGAACCGACCAAGTTGCGCTCGCATCAGTCAAAGGGACAAGCATTAAGCCATAAAAACCTACCACACCATGTACGGACAATGCGCCGACTGGATCATCAATACGAAGACGGTCGAGTGAGATAATTGATATGACGACGAGTACACCCGCGCTTGCGCCGATAATCGCGGCGGTGTAGGGCTCCGGTGTTAAGGGTTGAGCAGTAATCGCGACTAAGCCGGCCAATACCCCGTTTACAATCATTGTCAGATCCGCTTTGCGCCAAATAAAAACAGTGATGAGCAGTGCACCTATTGCCCCAGCTGCTGCTGCCGTATTGGTGTTCACGAATACTTTTGCCACTGCATTTGCATTTTCTATGTCATGGATGGCCAACTGTGAGCCACCGTTAAAACCGAACCACCCAAACCAGAGAATTAATGTACCTAACGCCGCTAACGGCATGTTAGCGCCGGGAATAGCGGTCGGCTTGCCGTCCTTATATTTACCTCGTCGAGCGCCTAATAATAGAACACCCGCAAGCGCTGCTGATGCACCTGCCATGTGAACAATACCCGAGCCCGCAAAGTCGACAAAGCCGGCTTCAGCCAGAAATCCGCCTCCCCAGCTCCAGCTACCTTGAAAAGGATAAATAAAGGCTGACAGAACGACGGCAAAAATAAAGAACGCCAGTAATTTCATACGTTCAGCGACTGCACCAGAAACAATCGACATAGCTGTAGCGACAAACACACTTTGAAAGAAAAAGTCAGCATTGTCGGCGAAGTTGTCGGTACCACCAGCGCCATACATGAGAGTGTAGCCCATTATCAGGTAGGCGATACAGGCGAGCGCAAAAAGGACAATATTTTTAGTGAGTATTTCGGTGGTGTTTTTACTGCGTACTAAGCCTGCTTCTAGCATTGCGAAGCCGGCTGCCATCCACATGACTAATGCGCCTGACAACAAAATATATAGTGTATTTAATGCGTACTCTGTACTTGCGAGTGAAGTTGCATTCATCACGTATTCCTCCTAGCTACAGGGCTTCTTGGTCGACTTCACCGGTACGAATGCGTACACAGTGTTCGAGATGCGTCACGAAAATCTTGCCATCGCCGATGTTGCCGGTGTGGGCGGCTTCAGAGATGACCTCAACAGCCCGCTCGAGTTGGTCATCACTGACAGCAAGCTCTAGACGAATTTTGGGTAGAAAATCGACACGGTATTCAGCACCACGATAGAGTTCGGTATGACCTTTTTGACGACCAAACCCTCGTACTTCCGCGATCGTCATGCCGGTACAGCCGATATCCGCGAGTGCTTGTCGCACATCGTCTAATTTGAATGGCTTTATTAAAGCGGTAATCATTTTCATAACAGCTCTCCGTTAATGTAGATAAATTGTTAATACAGAATTCGTGCCAGTAATTAAATCAAGTTAAAACAGAGGGTTATGAATATCTTTGGGAAGAGTGCTCGCTAAGAAAGCATGGTTATGGTGCAGATGCACTTCGAGGGTGCAGTTAAACAAAAGCAAATTGAGTTGAACCGAAGTTACGCAACAGGGATACTTGTATCATGCAACAGCGAAGTAGAGGACTGTACAAATGTTGGTAGGTAATCGCACCAGTGATTTAGTAGGGCAGACGGATTTGTTACGAGTGCACTCACTTTCAGAGCGCAGTGGCAGTAATATTTATTTAAAGTGTGAGTTTCAAAACCCTGGCGGCTCAATTAAGGATCGTGCTGCAAAGCAGCTGATAGAAGACGCTATGGAACGTGGTGAATTGAAGCCGGGTATGACAGTGGTCGAGGGGACTGCAGGCAATACCGGTATTGGGCTGGCATTAGTTGCCAAATCATTTGGTCTTAAAATGCTTGCGGTTATGCCCAATGATCAATCGCCAGAAAAAGAGCGCATGATCGCGCTACATGGCGGGCAACTTAAAACGGTTGATCCAGTCCCCTTTAAAAACCCTAATCATTTTTATCATACGGCACGTCGTATCGCGGAAGAGCGTGATGACTGTTGGTGGGCTAATCAGTTCGAGAATACGAGTAATGCGCGCGCTCACTATTTGCATACAGGACCAGAAATCTGGCAACAACTGAATGGTAACATTGATACCTTTGTTTCCGTTGCGGGTACGGGCGGCACCATCGGTGGTAACAGTCGTTATTTCAAGGAGAAAAACCCGAATATTGATGTCTGGCTTGCTGATCCGGACGGCTCTGGGATTTTTGAGTTTTTGCGAACCGGCGAGTATGTTTCGAACGGTAGTTCAATGACTGAAGGCATTGGCATCATGCGCTTGGTGGATAACTTTAAAGAAGCGCGTATCGACCATGCTGTTAACTTACCCGATCAAGATCTCATTAGTATCTCACGGTATGTGCGTGAGCAAGATGGAATCGTCTTAGGAAGTAGCTCAGCACTTAACCTGGCTGCTGCTTATGCAGCGGCGTTGAATGGTCAACGAGGACGTAACATTGTGACGTTCGCTTGCGATCTGGGCGAGCGCTCAGCCAGTAAACTCTACAACGATGATTATCTCAAGCAAAAGGGTTTAACTATTGAACCTGAGCCGATTGAACAGTTAACCGAGCGTTATCAGCATTTAGGTGATCGTCTTATCGAGGTCAATTGGTCAGGAGATGACTCATGAAGTGGATGCCAATGGTCGCTGGACTGGCGTTATCGTGGTCTTTATCGGTCTCAGCACAAGCGGATAACTCGACTGAACAGTTGTCTGTCGAACCCGTCATTGTCCCCGAGTTCATCGATATTGCCCATCGTGGTGCGTCAGGCTATCTACCTGAGCATTCTCAGGCAGCAACCGTTATGGCTCACGCCTTAGGCGCGGACTATATAGAGCAAGATGTGCAGTTGAGCCGCGACGGTAAGGCTGTCGTCTTGCATGATGCCCAACTTGATGCGGTAACGAATGTCGCCGAAGTTTTTCCCGAGCGGCATCGCCCCGATGGCAGTTATTATGTGGTCGACTTCACACTTAATCACTTAAAGCAGCTAAGACTGACTCCGCGGCGCAACAGCGAAGGAGCGGCGCGTTTCCCCGGTCGGTTTCAAAATAGCCAGGTCGACTTCAAAATTCAAACTTTGGCTGAGTCACTGAATCTGATTCAGGAACTTAACCAAGTCAGAAATAAGAACACGGGTGTTTATATTGAGGTAAAAGCCTCTCGTTGGTATCGTGATCAGGATTATGATCCGTTGGCGGAGGTAATGAGTGTACTGAGCAAAAACGGTTACTCCGATCAGCAACAAGCGACACCTATCTACCTCCAGTCGTTTGACCCCGAAACCCTTAGGCGAGTGAAACGAGAATTTCATTGTGATTTTCCGTTGGTACAGTTGATCGCCGACAATGCTTGGGGCGAGACGCCTATTGATTACGATGCACTGAGAACTTACGCGGGCTTAGAGTCCTTAACTTCTTATGTCGATCATGTTGGTCTGTGGATAGGCCACGTGCTCAAGGAAGTTAAAGACGGCCAACCTGTTTGGACTGATGTGCTCACGAATGCCGAAAAAGTAGGGCTTAAAGTGCACGTTTATACATTGCGCGCTGATCAATTACCTCAAGGGGTGGAATCACTTAAGCAATTAAGAGGTTGGTTAAAAGAAGCCGGTGTACAAGGCGTATTTAGTGACTTTCCGGATCAAAAGTAAGCCGCATTTTTAAACCATCCGTACCGTCATCATAGTAGTCGACCAGTATATCAACGGTCTCGAACCCCAACGACTGGTAAAGTTGGATGGCTTGCTTGTTATCCAACTTCACCTCTAATGATAATCCATGCCGACATTGTTGACGTTGTGCTTCAATCACTTCGTTAACTAACCGCTTAGCTACGCCTCGGCCGCGAAACGCGGGCGCGACAGCAATGGAATAAATACGTGCATAGCGACTATTACGTCGAGTTAAAATGACCGCATAACCTGCCAGCTGTTCTTCACTGTCTTTGGCAAGCAAGATGGAGGCAGCAGGACTTTGCAGCAGACGTATAAAGTTGCGTCGGCTGATACGAGAGTAATCAAAAACTTGATTCTCGAGCTCGACAAGCGCAGTGATATCACTGCGCTGGCAAGGATGAATCGTAATACTGCAGTTAGTGCTCATCTAACCGACGCCCAAAATCAGCCATAATTAATCGGTACAATTCATACCCAAGCAACTTGTCTTCAACACCGGACTCGATAGATGGGTTGTCGTTGATTTCAATGATCACGGGGCCTTTTTGCGTCATCTTCACATCAACGCCGTAAAGCCCATCACCAATCAGCTTGGTTGCTTGCAATGCGAGCTTAACCACCTCTTTGGGTGCTTGATGAACGCCATAGGTTTCAAAAGAGCCACTTTTAGCTCGGCTTGATTCACTATGGTTATAGATTTGCCAGTGATTGCGTGCCATAAAGTACTGGCATGCGTATATCGGGCGGTTATTGAGTACACCAATGCGCCAGTCGTACTCGGTTTTTAAAAATTCTTGAGCTAATAGAATAGTAGACTGCTCAAATAAGCGTTCCGCCGCCGCCTTAAACTCAGCCTCATCTTCGACCTTTTCTACGCCGATAGAAAACGAGCCATCCGGAATTTTTAATACCACCGGATAACCGAGTTGTTCGCCCAGTTCTTTATAGTCGATATCAGACTGCAACAATAGCAACTCGGTCTTAGGTGTCGCGACATGATGCTTATCAAGCAGTTCCTTTAGAAATACTTTATTGGCGCATTTCACGATCGAATCGGGGTGGTCGATGACGACCATACCGTTTGCTTCAGCTTTTTTTGCAAAGTGATACGTGTAATGGCTGATCTTAGTTGTCTCGCGAATAAACAGCGCATCAAATTCAAGCAACCGGTTGTAGTCATCCACGGTGATAAGTTCCGCTTCAATGTCACATTCTTTGGCGGCTTTGATAAATAAGTTGAGTGCTTTTTTATCGCTCGTCGGGATAGCTTCATCAGGGTTATAAAGAATTGCTAAATCATAGCGATATTCTTTTTTGGCGCGAGCTTTACGCCAAACGCGTTTATTAAATAAGTCCAATGACTCGCCAAATAAAGTTTGCTCGTCATCATTCAGGTCAGCAAGCCGCCCAGCGCTTAAGGACTGAATCAGCCAGCGATCATTTTCCTTGATGAAGTTAATATTAATAATTGGGCACGGATACCGATCAAATAGTTGTCGCGCCAAGTGCTTTAACGGCTCGACCGATGTTTGTCCGAAACAGACGACGAGCTGCATACTACTGCCAGCCTGCTTAGCAAGGTACTTGCTTGCTGCCTTATCGACCGGGTTTGCTAACAGCTGATAATGATTAAAGTTGTTTAGATCATTGATGGTGTTAACCGATGGCAACACGCGCTGTCCACGCGCTTCTGCTAGCAAGCTGACATAGTAGCCTGTTGATAGATAACTTAGGTCGTCACATAAGTTAAGAATGTGACTTTTGCCCGCAGCCGGTGTTTGCAGGTACTCATTGGCTGTTAGCAATGATTGACTCGGATAATACGGTTGCCAATCGCTTATATCATTGATAATTAATTGAACTTGTTGTTGCATGAGTGGGTATATCTCTTTAATGAAAAGCTTTTATAAAAACATAACAGCTTATTTGCTTTAGGCACGAATCAAACACTATATTAGTTAAAAATAATTCAAAAGGATGTCGCCATGCTTACGTTATTAGCGCGAATATTGAAAGCGCTAAACTCAGAAACTAGCGCCCGCTCATTGGCCATTGCGGTGGTGCTGGGCATGTTTCTAGGATTAACGCCACTATGGCGTGTTCATAACTTAATTATCTTACTTGCAGCCTTGATTTTCCGAGTCAATTTATCACTGTTTTTGGTCTCGTTCGCTGTGTTTTCGGGGCTCGCCTATTTACTCGATCCGATGTTTCACAGTTTTGGCGAATCTATACTCAGAGCCGACAGTTGGCAAGCAATTTATGAAGCTGTTTACGCGACAGCCATTGGACGTGTTTCAATGTTTTATCACACGATTACTATGGGAAGCTTTATTTTCAGTCTCATCGTTAGTCCCATCGTTTGGGGGACGACTTACTACATCGTGATTAATTACCGCAAACGGATTCAGGCAACGTTTAATAAGCTAAAAATCGTGCGCGTTCTCAAGGGGAGCCGACTGTGGCAAGTATATTCGGATTTAAGAGGTTGATATGAGTAAGAGTATCATTAGATGGCCTGGGCTCGGCGCGTTTTTTGTTGTGTTAGGCACTCTGGTTTTATTGTCTTGGCTATTTTTAGACACCATTTTGAAATTTACGTTTGAACAGACTCTCGGACGCTTGAACGGTGCTGAAGTGAATGTAGCGGAGGTGTCTCACCAGTGGTCACCTGTCCGGTTGACGTTGACAGGGGTGCAAATTACTGACCCTAATCAGCCAGAATTAAACCGTGTGCAGGCTGAACGTATCAGTGGTGATGTGAGTCTGAGCGAGCTAATTCTTGGTCGTGTATTAATGGAACAGCTCGACGTAACCGGCGTACGTTTGGCACAAAAACGTGAGTCACCCGGTGAGGTCTATGTATCTATTAATAAAGATCAGGTCAAAAGTTGGGCTTCGGATGGTTGGTCGTCAGTTAAGGCTAAACTGCCTTCGACCGATGAGATTGTCGCGCAAGTCGGTTTGCAGACTGAGGACGTGATCGCGACGGCTAAGCAAAAGGTTAAGCAACAAGAGACTGAATTTAAGCAAGCTCGCGATCAGTTGCCTAAAAAGGAAAAAATTGAACAATATAAACAGCAAATAGAACAACTGACATCGGGCAAGGTTGAAGGACTCGGTGATATTGCCGAGCGTAAAAAGCAACTCGATGAGTTGAAACAACAAATTCGACAAGATAAAGAAGCAGTTGCGCAATTTAAAGAAGAACTCGAGCAAAGCATTGATACGGTGAAGACTCAGCTCAGCGAAGTGAAAGCGGCGCCGGGTAACGATATCGACCGTATTCGATCGTTCTTCCAGCTCAATGAGACGGGTATTCAAAATGTGACAGGCTTATTGCTCGGTGAGGAAGCCAAGAAATGGAGTCATTATGTGTTACTCGCCTATGAGCAGATTGCACCGATGCTTGCACGGGCAGATGATAGTCAAACCATTGAAAAAGCGCGTGGTATGGGCGAGAACATCAGTTTTGCCGAGCAGGATGCAGCGCCCGAATTATTAATCAAAAAGGCACGCACGGAGATTCTGATTGCAGGCACAAAAGTGGATGTCAACTGGGAAAATATTACTTATCAGCATGACTTATTGGGTCAGTCTACGACTTACCAAGCCCGTGCAGATAATGCATCACTGTGGCGCTCATTTAACTTGAATGGTGAGCTAGCGCTGTTGCCCAGTGGGATTGACGCAAAACAGCAGTGGCAGTTAAAAGGTGCACAGTTGAGTAATATCGGCCTAGTTAATAACAGTGAGATAGCGGCATCACTCATTTCTTCGGTGCTAGATAGCGACGGCTCAGTGCGGGTGAAAGGCAATGAACTCGACGGTTCAGCACTGGTTAAATTGCTTGATTTAAAAGTCGATGCGTCAGGAACGAGCAAAATTACTAAGGCGATTGCTAACGCCTTGGGTCAACTTAATCGGCTCGATGTGAATACTGAGGTGGGCGGTAGTATCGTGAGCCCGAATCTCTCGCTGAATTCCGATTTAGACGATCAGCTTGGACAAATGCTCTCGCAAGCGGCACTCGGCGAGGCTTCAGAAAAACTGCAGTCGATTAAGCAAGACTTGATGGCAAAAGTTAACGAGCAAATGGGCGGTGAAGAAGCATTCTTGAATCAGCTCGGTGACTGGCAAGGGCAGTCCGACAGTTTAGATAAGCAACTCGAGGAGCTGCTTAAGTCTAAAATTGAGGATTCCTTGAAAGATAAGTTGAAGGGCCGCCTGTTCGGCGGCTCCTAAATATTATTGGTTCAAAAACTGCGCTAACTTAGCGGCTTTTGATTGAATCGAGAAAAGACCATTGAGGTGGCCCCATGGCCCCTCGATGTATTCTAGCTCTGACTGTTTACCCAGATCGTTTAACATCGCATTGGCATGCTCAGCCATGTACGGCATGAGCAATAAGTCATTACTCGACGGCAAGAATAGCGACTTCGCTGTTACATTAGCTAACCCCTGTTCTAAGGTTTTTTTATGGCCTGCAATAAAAAGCTGGTTAGCCCTTACCAAATAGAGAATATGGTTGGCATCAGCTAAGGGGGCACGTGCCCGGCTGCTGTCGAATAACCACTTTGCCGCTGGTAGTTGATTGTTCACGGTTTTAAGTCCATCGGCAGGCAACGTCGGTTGCTGAGGGGCACTTTGATTGAAGATCTCGGGGTGCATAGCGCCATGGGTAATCATCGCCTGCGCCATAGTGACGCCATCAAGTGGAGCGTCATGATCGTAATAATCACCGCCACGCCAGTTCGGGTCTAGCTTTATAGCTTGTGACCACATTTCGAGCCCGGCAATGGTCCACGCATCCATTTTTGCGGTGCCGATGACCGAAACCATCCGGTCGACCCAGTTTGGATAGGCGGATGCCCATTCGATAGCCTGCAGTGAGCCCATGGATGCACCTACTACGGCGTGGAGTTTGTTAATTCCTTTTGACTCAAGCAATGCTTTTTGCACGTTGACGAAGTCGCGAATAGTGACCACAGGAAAATCAAGACCGTAGGGCTTGCCTGTATCTGGGTTGATACTGGCCGGTCCGGTGGTAATGACACTCGGTAGATTCGGGTAAGCGTTAACTAAAGAATCGACACTTACGACGTAGAATTTATTGGTATCGATTGCCTTCCCAGGACCAATAATGGCATCCCAGTAGCCCGCTTGCGGATCATTAGGCGTATATTTTCCCGCCGCATGACTGTTGCCAGAAAAGAAGTGAGTAATAAGAATTACGTTATCTTTAGCCTCATTAAGCTCACCGTAAGCCTCCCACCCGACAGAGACATCCTTGATGGTTTCTCCTCCCACCGTGGTGTAGTTGTCCATTTGAAAGCTTTGTTTCTCTACGAGCAGCGGTTCTTGCGCCTGCGTGATTGAAATAAACAAACCACAGAGCGCAACGAGGCTCAGCTTGGCAGTTTTTAGTGTACTCATGATGCATTCTCCAGTAAGAAATTTTGATACTGTGTTCTAAGGTCAGTTTTGAGGAGTTTACCCGTACCGGTGTGCGGTAACTGTTCGACGAGCAAAATAGCGTCAGGCATCCACCAACGTGCAATTTTCCCGGTCAAGAAGTCTTTGATTTCTGTTTCATCAATTGTTTTACCCGCATTAGGCACGATAAGTAGCAATGGGCGTTCATCCCACTTAGGGTGTTTAACACCAATAACACAGGCTTCATTCACTGCGGGGTGTTGGCTGGCAATATTTTCGATATCAAGCGAGCTTATCCATTCACCGCCGCTTTTAATGACATCCTTCTTGCGGTCAACGACTTTCATAAAGCCCTCTGGATCAATTACGGCAATATCGCCTGTCGCTAACCAACCGTCTGGGAAGCTTGTCAGATCATCGTTGCGAAAGTACTGACTGGCAATCCAATGGCCTCGTACCTGCAACTCACCGCGTGTTTCACCATCATGGGGGAGAGGGTTGTTATCTAAATCGACGATACGCGCTTCAGAACCAAATACCGGACGACCCGCAGTGGTCTGAATCCGATATTGTTCTTCCTTGGTACGCGTCAATATGTCGCGAGTAGGCGGGGCTGAGTACACCAATGGTCCTGTCTCTGTCATGCCCCAAATCGGCTGCCAGTAAACGTTATAAACTTTATCGTAGGTTTTAACGAGCCCCAGCGGAGAGGCCGCGCCGCCGACACAAACACGCTTTAAAGTGGGTATCGACTGCTTTGATTCTGATAAATGATTGTGCAGAGTGAGCCAAATAGTCGGCACGCCCAAGCCAACGCTGACTTGTTCTTGCCTAATAAGTTCGCTCATTACCTCGCCTGATGTGCCGTCGCCACTGAACACTAATTTACTTCCCGCAAGGGGGGCCGCGTAAGGCGCACCCCATGCAGCGACGTGATACATGGTCACCATCGGCATTAGGACAGTGTCTTCATCAAGTGCAAGCATATCCTTCCCCATTGTTGCTTGCGCATGTAGCACCATGGCGCGATGGGAAGCGAGTACGCCTTTCGGATGCCCCGTGGTACCTGATGTATAACACAACAGAGCTGCACTCTGCTCATCTATATCTGGCCAATCATACGCTGGCGCATTAGAGGCAATCAGCGTTTCATAATTATAAAGGTTATCGAGCTTAGGGTCGGGCATTTGGTCTTCATCGACCATCACAATAAATCCTTTTACATGCTTGAGTTCTGGCGCTATTTGCTCAAGTATCGCTAAGAAGGATATATCAACAAAGACCCAGGTGCTCTCGGCATGGTTTAAGATCCAAGCGATTTGTTCCTCGAATAAGCGCGGGTTGACCGTGTGCATTACCGCGCCGATACCACTGACCGCGTAGTATAACTCCATATGACGATAGGTATTCCATGCGAGGCTAGCGACGCGTTCCCCTGGCTGAATACCTAGTTGGTTGAGTCCATGTGCCAATTGGCACGTGCGTTGATAACACGCTTGATAATCATAGCGATGACGGTCGCCTTCGAGACGACGTGTGACGATTTCTTGATGTGGGTAACGGGTTGCTGCGTAGCGCAAAATATCAATAATTTGTAGCGGTCGCTGCATCATATTGCCAGAAAGTTCTGTAGTTAACATCGTTTTAGCCTCTTAATTAAAACAGCATGAAGAGTGCGATAGCTAAGCTGAGTCCGATCAGCGGTACGGCGACGGTGACAGCCGCCACTGCCGGGTATGCATCTTTGTGACTCTGCTTACAGATAGCGCGAATAGTTGTGACCACATAACCGTTGTGTGGCAATGAGTCGAGTGCGCCTGATGATATTGAAACAATACGGTGTAGCTGTTCTGGGTTAACGCCTGCATCCATGTAGTGGGGACCGACTTCGGGTAGGGCAATGGCTTGTCCACCCGAGGCAGAACCTGTTAAGCCTGCGATCACACTGACAGCAACGGCAGCACCGACCAGTTCGTTACCCGGTAAATTAGTCATGGCATTAACGGCGGTATCAAATGCGGGCGTGATTTTGGCGATACTACCAAACCCAACTACAGCTGCTGTATTGCCGATAGCGACAAGCGCCCCCGTTGTCGCGTCTGAAATCGCCAACTGAGGCTTGTGGAAGTAGTTGTAGTTGATAATCGCAATAGCAATTACGCCACCGAGTAGCGCGACAATAAGCGCGTTTTGAGCGAGTTGCTCGTGAAATGAAAACGAGAGTCCCAATACGACCAGTAGCGGGATTAAACTTGACAAAGGATTGGGTAAATCGCGCTTAAGTAATACCGGATCGTGCTCTTGTGCTTCAAAATGTTCGCCACGCGCGACGGCGCGATTGATAATCTTGGTTAGCCACCAATAACCGAATACCGCCATAAAAACAGCGACGATTAAACTGACTTCCCAAGCGGCGTAAGGTGAGGTACCTAAATATTTAATTGGAATCCAGTTTTGAATTTCGGGTGAACCCGCCGAGGTCATGGTGAAGGTAACTGAACCAAACGAAAGTGCAGCAGGAATAAAGCGACGTGGCAAGTTAGCGTCTTTAAATAGACTGAGTGCCATAGGGTAGACTGAGAAAGCGACCACGAATACGCTCACACCACCGTAAGTCAAAATAGCGCAAGCTAATACGACGGCTAATACGGCTTGTTTTTTACCTAGTCGGTCGATAATCCATTTAGCCACACTGTCTGCCGCGCCGGTATCTTCCATGAATTTACCGAACATGGAGCCGAGTAGGAACATAAAGAACCAGGCTGCGACAAAGCCGGCGAATCCATCCATATAGGCGGCGACAAAGTTGACATCGCCAGTGAATAACGGGATACCGCTACACAAAGCGACGACAACCGCACACAGCGGTGCACTGATAAAGAGGTTCATTCCTCTTAACGTGAGTACAATGAGCAGCAGTAAACCGCCCACTAATCCAATCATACTTAACATGAAATACCTCGCAACGAGTTAATAACGGGCCATGTTCTGGTCGTTGCATGGCTCTATTGTGCGTGAACGCGTGGAGTTAACCCATAGTACTATGGTACAGATCACTTTTTTAACATTTTGCGCTAGGTTATTTAACAGCCATGATTCTGGTGCGTGATGCACAGCCAATAATTGCAATAACAATGACAATAAATGTCAGGGGAAACACCATGAACAACAAAGGATTTAAACTTTCGCTGTTAACACTAGCGATGACAGGTGCGCTGAGCAGCGCATCGGTTTGGGCGCAGGACAACGCCGAACAAGACGAACAACAAGCATCCGATAAACTTGAGCGTATTGAAGTCACTGCTCGTCGGACTAACGAAAGTTTGCAAGAAGTGCCCGTCGCTGTCAGCGCATTTGGTGAGCAAGAACTCGAGCGAGACGGCATCGAAGATATCACTGAATTACAGTACAAGATGCCCAATACGACCTTTCAGGTCAGTCGCGGAACCAACTCAACGCTGACAGCTTATATCCGTGGGATTGGACAACAAGACCCATTGTGGGGCTTTGAACCAGGCGTTGGTATCTACATTGATGACGTCTATGTTGCTCGTCCGCAAGGTGCTGTACTCGAAGTGCTTGATGTGCAACGTGTTGAGGTATTACGCGGTCCTCAGGGAACCTTGTATGGTAAAAACACCATTGGCGGGGCAATGAAATACGTGACGCGTGACTTAACCGGTTACGATGAGTTTGAGATAAAAGGGACGATAGGCACCTATAATCAGACGGATTTGAAAGTATCTGGCCAGACAGCGCTTAGCAATAACTTTTACGTGGGCGGCGCGTTTGCTACGCTCAATCGCGATGGTTATGGCGAATTTGTAAATCTTGGCGCTGATAACTACAACAAAGAGCTAATGACTGGACGTTTTAATGCGCGTTGGCTTGCCGCGAAAAACGTTGACGTAAAGTTTGCCGCTGATTGGACTCAAGATGACTCAAACGCGCGCGGGGGTCATCGTTTGATGCCTTCTTTACTGAGCGATGAACCCTATCTTGATGATGTCTTTGATTCATATACTGCAATGCCCATTGATAATTCGGTTGAAACCGAAGGGTACTCGCTGACTGTCGATTGGGATGTCAACGCGCAGTGGGGATTTAAATCAATCACTGCTTATCGTGAAGGAAGCACTGACACCAATATCGACTTTGACTCAACGGTTAACCCCGTATTATTGGTCCCAGCTTATTACGATGATGACCAAACTACTCAAGAGTTTCAGTTAACTTATTCTGATGGTCGCCTAGATTTCATTGGTGGGCTATATCTATATGACGGCACGGCCTGTGGTGTGTTTGGTACCGTGCTGGGTCTACTGGATTTGACAATCGATAACGGTGGCTGTGTCGATACCACCAGCGAAGCGGTGTTTGGACAAGCGAGCTATCAGCTGGATGAGCAATGGTCTGTTACCGTGGGCGGTCGCTATACGCGAGACGAAAAGGATGCTGACGTATATCGCTACACTTATGCCGGCGTTAAGTTCTTAGATAGAGGCGACTACTCGGCTGATCCTATTGTGGTTAACTCTGACTTCAATACTAAAGAAGACTGGAGTAAGTTCTCTCCGCACGCCAGCGTGAGCTACCAAATGACGCCTGAGTTAATGTGGTATGCGAGCTACAGTAATGGCTTTAAGTCGGGTGGTGTTGATATGCGTGCCGACGTGAGTCTCAACCCAGATGCGGCGAACCCTTACGATCCTGAAATTGTGGACACTTTTGAAGTAGGTGTTAAGAGTGAATGGTTGGACAGCCGGTTACGCTTAAACGGTGCGGTGTTCTATTCAGACTATCAGGACATGCAAGTAACCGTTCAACGCGCTGTTGAAACAGGGGGCGTGGCGTCACAAGTGCTGAACGCGGCTGACTCAACTGTTCAAGGATTTGAGCTAGAAGGTACATTTGCGGCCACTGAGACCTTAAACTTTACCGGTTCACTTGGCTATATTGATGCAGAGTTCGATGAAGTGGCATTTTTTAATCCACAGACTCAGCAAGTCGAGGACGTATCAAACACGTGGTCGTTTGCCAATACACCTAAGTTAACTGCGAACCTTGGGTTCACCAAAGAGTTTATTCTCGATAGTGGCTCATTAATTTGGTCGACGTCGGTGTCATATCGCGACGATACACAGATTTTTGAAGTGCCATCACCGTTGGATGAAGAAGCCTATAGCTTGGCAAACACAAGTCTAGTCTGGTATTCAACCAGTGGACAATGGAATGTCGGCTTACATGCTAAAAATGTGTTCGATAAAGAGTATCGTCTAGCAGGCTATAATTTCGGTTCCACGTTTGGTGAGAACATTGTTACGGGTTACTACGGCGATCCGCGTACCGTGTCACTCTCGGTTGGTTACCGTTTTTAATATTTGATAAAGCAACCGTGCCAGCGCGGGCAATGCTCGCGCTGGCATATTTCCTTAAAACTGGTTAGCATGGTGGCATCAACAAATGCTTAACACGGTATTTAGGTCCATGGCACGCGCCATCATTGCAGATGATCACCCGATCTTTCGCGCCGCAATTAAACAAGCGCTTGGCGAAACGCTTGAATCCGAAGTTCTCGAGGCTTCTAGCTTCACTCAGTTAGAGTCATTACTCAAACAAAACCCGCAATTAGAATTGGTGTTCTTGGATTTGTCGATGCCTGGCAATGAAGGGCTGACAAGTTTAACGTTATTACGAAGCCAATTTCCCGATGTCTTAGTTGTTATTGTCTCTGCGAATGAAAACGCCCATATTATAAGACAGGCAATGGCATTGGGGGCGAGTGCTTATATTCCTAAATCGGTGCCCTTACCCGAGTGGGCGGCCGCGGTGGAAACGGTATTAGCAGGAGATAACTGGCTACCCGAAGGACTCGTTGACTTGACCGAGACGGACCAAGAGGTGGTGAACTTTGCACGCAGTCTCGAAAGCTTAACGCCGCAACAGCTAAAAGTGCTTAAAGCGATTGCAGATGGTCGCTTGAACAAGCAAATTGCGTTTGATTTAGGTGTACAGGAAACCACTATCAAGCAACATGTTTCAGCGATTCTAAGAAAACTCCATTGCGTAAACCGTACTCAAGCAGGGATTCTTTTCCGGCAGATGTTATCCGCCTCGGATACGCTTGAGTAAGCGTTTTAGTGCGCCGACTTTAAGTGGCTTTGGAATAAAGTATGCTTCAACGGCCATCGCGGCCTGACGCACCGATTCGGTTGGATCAGCTGAGTTGATGATAGCAGGCGTATCGCTTCGCCAGTGTGTCCGCAACTGTTGTATGGCATTGACCCCTGTTTGACCATGGTTTAAATGGTAATCAGCGAAAATTAAATCACAGGGTGCGAGTGAATGAATATCGCTGATATCCTCGGCAGTAACCACCTGAGCACCCCATCCTTTTAAAAGAGCGCTGGTTGCAAAGAGCACTTGCGGGTCATTATCGATGACTAAAACGCGGAATTCGTTCAGTAATAGCTCCTGGGTATCAACCTCATCTCCGAGGTTAAGAGTTGAGGGCGCGTTTGCAACTGGGAGTGCGGTAAAAGTAACTCCAAAGCCTGTACCTTTGCCAACCACAGAGCGTAATGTGAGAGGTAAGTTCATGAGGCGACAAATACGTTCAACGATCGATAAGCCAAGTCCTAGCCCGGGGTTGTCTGTCTCACTTTGTAGTTGATGAAACTCTTGAAAAATTTCTCGTTGTTTATGTTCTGGTATACCAGGACCGGTATCAATAATCCAAACGGTGATTTGTTCACCTCTACGCTTGCAGCCCACGCTAACCCGCCCACTGTGTGTGTAACGAAGCGCGTTGGATAACAAGTTCTGAAACACTCGTGTCAGTAATCGGCGATCGCTGCGAATTCTTACCCGACTGTCGAGATAGTGAAACGCTAAGTGCTTCTCTTGCGCCATAAACCGATAGCGCTCTACTAACGGACTCAAGACCGAGTTGAGTTCAAACGTTTGATATTCGGGTGTAAGGTGTCCACTATCGAGTTTTGTCATGTCGAGCAGCATCGTAAGTAGCTCCTCTGCTTGCTCTAACGACTGTTTTAGATGGTTGGTAATTGGACGTTGCGCGTCGGTCGATTTAGTCACGAGTATATCGGTAAACAAACTGGCGGCATTGAACGGTTGCATCAGGTCGTGGCTTACTGCGGCAAAGAATCGCGATTTACTCCGATGCGCATATTCTTCTGCCTGCTTCGCAAGTAATAACTGCTCAGTACGCTCTGCGACGCGCTGTTCAAGCTCTTCATTAATCTGTCGTAATTGATCTTGAGCAACCACCTTTTCAGTAATGTCGCTGTAGGTGGTTACAAAACCGCCACCTGGCATTGGGTTGCCATGCAGTTCAATGATTCGCTCACCTTGCTGGCGCTGGTATGAATAAGCACTGCCTGAGCGTAAGTAATCAAGCCGTTTTTGAATTTCTCTTTCGACATCACTCTCCTGAGAACTCAGCATACCGCGTTGGGCGTTAAAGCGCAGAAGTTTCTCGACGGGAATACCGGTTTCTAATATCCCATCTGGATAAGCAAAAATCTCTGCATAGCGCTGATTCCATGCGACTAAGCGAAGCTTTTGATCGATGACACTGATGCCTTGAGGAATATTTTCCACGGATGCTTGTAATAACTCCCGATTGAATCGATAGAGTTTTGATGCTTCGGCGGCCCAATCGACCATCCGATCAACAGATAGCGAACCCTGTTCGGATACAGACTCCAGTAATAATCGGCTTGCAGAGGTACCGATAACGGCTGACAGTTCGCGTTCGACACGCACCATGACATCCGCAGGCACGATTGCGTGGTTATCCTGTGAGAAGAGATCGATATCGAGTCGACGTTGGATAATGCGTAATTGTGCGTCTGTATAAAAAGTAGATAGAACGGTATAAAGTTTAGCCCAAGTTAGACGACTCGACTCGATGGAATCTCTGATCGCGGGGACGGCGGTTTGAGGCATTTGTGGCCGAAGCATAGAAATAAGCCAGAACACAGAGAAGTTTAACGTTAAACTCAAGACCACGCCATCGGCAAGCTCGGTGTCGAGCATGGGTTGCGTGGTGTTTAACGCCGGCAGCAACAACTGCCAAATCCAAATGCTCCATCCCATGAGTATCCCAGCACCGACGCCCAAACCGCTGGCTCTTGGCCACAGTACCGTTGCAAGAATACCGGGCGCCAATTGGGCAAGTAGCGCTAATGCAATCAACCCCGAGTTAACCAGCGGCAATGAATCCAAAGTGAGCTGATAATAGCCATAAGCTAATAACATGACCAAAATAATGGTAACGCGTCGGATGTTGAGTACTAAGCGGGGCGACAGTTTTCGCCGCGGATGCTTAAATAAATGCAGCCAACTTGGAATGACGACATCATTTGACATCATGATGCTAAGCGCTAATAGCGCAATGAGTACCATGCTTGTTGACGCTGACAAACCGCCAATAAACGCGACAATACTGATATCCGGGCGATCGGCGATAATGGGAAGCGCTAGCATAAACATATCGGTATGTGCGTATTCAGGGGCGAGGACTAAGCCGGCGAGTGCGATGGGTAAAATAAAAAAGTTGATAGCAAATAAGTAAAGGGGAAAGGCCCACCGGGCCGCTTTTAGTTCATCAGGGTGGTTGCACTCAATATAGCCGACGTGGAATTGACGTGGGAGGCAAAACATCGATAACGCCCCCAGACACGCGTGCACAATGAAAATATAGACGCCATCTGGGCGCCCTTCTAAAATGGAAGTGACGGAAGGTATTGCCAAACTTTGCTGAGCAAGATCGAGCATGCCATCAAATAGTGACCAACAAGCAAAAACGCCGACTATCATAAAAGCAACCAACTTTACGATAGATTCAAAGGCGACAACGTCCATCAAGCCATTATGTTGCTCGGCTAAAGACAGCCGACGCGTACCAAATAAAAATGCAAAGCTCACCATGGCAAGTGTGACCAACAAGGCTAAGTCAAAAAACGTATTTGAACCTGTTGCGACTCCTGTCAGGGTCGTTACACTCGCTGTTACAGCCCGCAGTTGTAGTGAGATATAGGGTACAACGGCGACAAGCGCAGTGATTGCAATAAACCCCGAGAGTATTGAGGAGCGCCCAAAGTGACTTCCGACTAAGTCAGCAATTGACGTAATATTTTGCTGCTTGCAATAGCTGAGTAAACGCAACTGAAGACGGTGAAAAATCAGGAAAACTAAAATAGCTCCGACGTAGGTCGGGGCAAACGACCAACCATAAATAGCAGACTGCGTGACGGTGCCAAAAAACGCCCAAGAAGTGCAATGAACGCCTTGAGCTAGCGCATAACGATAAGGTTTTACGCGCTTTCTACTGAGGTTATCACCGCGATAGGCGATAAAGAACAATAAGCACAAATAAGCGACGGCAACGGTGATGATCCAACCGATAGATAACATGGCTAGTGGTGCTCATACTCTTTAAATACGGGGAGCGACCACTGGTATTTGATAGCCCCGAGTCGGACGACTAAGGTTACCAGCATACTCGCCACTAATGCGGTTACAGGGAAGTAGGGAACAAGCACTGTATAAATTGTAGCGCCTATGATGCATGTCGTTGCATAGAGTTCACTTTTTAATACCATGGGAACATCACGAGCGAGCACATCTCGTAACATGCCGCCAAAGCACGCTGATACGGTTCCCATAATAACAGCGATAAAGGGCGTAAAGCCGGCTGCGAGGGTCTTCTGTGCGCCCATGGTCGCGAAAAATGCTAAACCAAAAGCATCGGCCACTAATAATGTATTGATAGGAATATAAGACTTAAATCTTAGCCAAATGATAGTAAGCAAGGCGGCCGCGATAATGACGTAAATGTAAGTTGGGTCGTGTGTCCAAAACACCGGAAGGCCTAAAATCAGGTCGCGCGTTGTGCCCCCACCAATGGCGGTTGCGGAGGCGAGAATGATAACGCCAAAGCCGTCCATTTTTTTACGGAACGCAAGTAATGTACCTGCTACCGCAAATACCGCGACACCTGTTAAGTCGGTAAGGTAAAATAAGAGATCAATTGAGGACATTTTAGTCTTGGCGCTTTCGCAGATAAAATAAAGCCAACAGTGCCATAGATGGGACGAGAAATGTAGCAGTTTTTAGGTCACCACAGTATTATATTGTAGTTGACGACGAGAATGCTTAAGGACTAGCAAGCTATGGATATATCCGATATTAAAACACAACATGTTGATGACTCGTTGGATAAGCAGCAAGCTGCGGTTCCTATGTTGGTAATTGCGCTTCACCCAAATCTCAACCGAGTGGGAGAAGTCGCGCCATTACTCGACTTAGATCGTGAGGGTCGTGGCTATGTTAGTCGTAATCGTCCTGAATTCTCAAAAAGCGGATATGCAGGTAAACCGCTGGCTGATCAACACATCAGCCGCTCACCTCTAATCATTCAAAAAGACTCTGATGAGTTGTTCCGTGTTCGCGCTCACAGTACGAGTACGGAAGTTTCGATCCCAGGCCGTTCGCTTCAGCAAGAGTACCTGTTAACGGCCGACGATATGCATGAGGGCGTTATTTTGACCTTGAGTCAGAAGGTCGTACTCATTTTAAAGTTTTTACCTCTGCAACACATGATTGTTCCTGATGACAACATGATTTTAGGTATTAGTCCCGATATTGCGGCGGTGAGAGATAAAGCAAAAAATATTGCACGACTCAGCCTACCGGTCATGATTCGAGGAGCGGCAGGTGTTGGTAAAGAGCACGTTGCACGCAGTATTCACGAGTACAGTGATCAAGCCAATGAACCGTTCATTTCAGTGAATGTCGCCGCGATACATGATGCGGTTGCCGAAGAAGAGCTATTTGGCGTGGTTCGCAATGGTCAGAGAAAAAGAGGCTGGTTGGAGCAAGCAGGCAGTGGAACGATACTGTTAGAAGACTTAGAGGACGCCTCAGAAAAAGTCCATGAACTGATATTTAAGGCGTTTAAAGCCCAGAAAGTATTGGCAGTAAATGATGCGAACTCGGTCGCCCTAAAGTGTCGATTCATGCTGACAAGTACTTACGACAACTGTCCAGAAAATAAAAGCTCGGTCTTGTGGCGATTAAATAATTTGTTGTCAGCTTATCAGTTCTTTGTCCCGAACCTGGTCGACCGGCGAGAAGACATCGGTTTGTTATTTTATCACTTTGTCGCTGAACAGTGGGCGCGCGTTCATGCGGAGAAGGCGATGACAGCCGAGGTCCCTACTGACTTAGTCGTACAGTTGTTAATGTTTAATTGGCCTGGGAATGTGCGACAACTGCGTAACGTTGCGCGACAGATTGTCATTGATAGCCGTGATAAAGAGAGCCTTTATTTGGATCCGCAGCTGATTAATATTCTTGCAAACAAACAAGAATCAGCAGCGCAAACCAGCAGCAAAAAAGTGACAAAATCGCGTAAGCCTAACAGTGTCAGCAAAGATGAACTCATCGAGTCTTTACAGAATAACCGCTTTGAGTTGCAAGCAACTGCACGGGAACTGAACATATCCCGAGCCTCTGTTTATCAGCTTATTCAGCGCTTCGATGGAATTCAGACAGCGCAGGATTTAGATGAGGTGACGATTCGAGAGCACTATGAACGGTACAATGGTGACACAGAAAAAATGATGTGGGCATTGAAAGTATCCCAAGTAGGTTTGAGGCGTCGGCTTAAAGCGATGGGTTTAGCAATATAGGTTGAAAGTTAGGCATATTAAACACGGCGAAAATCCGATAAACTGTGCGGTCAGCACTTGCAATTAAGAAATCAGCCCTCATCTGAAATGGGTGGCGTTAAAATATTATAAAGCAACATCAATTGAGGAAACATTATGAGTTTTTTTATTAGCCCTGCGTACGCGCAAGATGGTGCAGCTGCTCAAGGTGGCGGCATGGAATTGATCATCATGCTGCTATTATTCGGTTTGGTATTTTACTTTCTGATTTATCGTCCACAAGCGAAGCGTATGAAGCAGCATAAAGAGCTCATTGGTTCGCTGAGCAAGGGTGACGAAGTACTCACTCAAGGCGGCATGGTTGGCAAAATTACTAAAGTGAGCGATGACAAAGATTTTATCGTCATCGCGCTGAGTGAAGAAATGGAAGTGACAGTACAAAAAGCAGCTGTAACCTCTGTTCTTCCTAAAGGTACAATGAAGTCTCTCTAATAGAAAATGTAAGGTAGGCACGACGTGTTAAATAAATACCCGTTGTGGAAAAACCTGCTCGTTATTTTCGTTATTTTGTTGGCAGCGCTGTATGCGCTGCCTAACATTTACGGCGAAGATCCCGCAGTACAAATTTCCGCAGATCGTCAAGCAACAGTAGATGCCGCAACGCTTGATCTAGTTCGCGAAACGCTGAAGTCAGAAGACATTTCACCTAAATCGATTGCGCTTGAGCAAGAACAAGTACTCGTACGACTGAGCTCCGATAAAGAGCAACTACAAGCGCGTGAAGCCCTCAATAAGCGCTTAGGTGATCACTATATTGTAGCCCTTAACTTGGCACCAGCAACGCCGAGTTGGTTGAAAAGTATTGGTGCTGAACCCATGAAATTGGGCCTAGATTTACGTGGTGGCGTTCATTTCTTGATGGAAATCGATATGAACGAAGCCATGCGCAAGATCTTAGATGGTATGAAAGATACTATTCGTAGCTCTCTGCGCGAGGAGCGTATTCGTTACACTAATGTGAGCGTTGAAGATAATGCCATTAACGTTGAGCTTCGTTCAGATGAAGACTTTCAACAGGCAGAGCAGTATTTAGATGGTCGTTATCAAGGCTATCAAATGGTTGTCGATGCAGAAACCAATACTGTAACCATGCGAATGACCGAGCAAAAACTCGCGGAAACGCGTGATTATGCGGTGTCGCAAAACATTACTATCATGCGTAATCGGGTTAACGAGCTTGGTGTTGCGGAGCCTGTTATCCAGCGTCAAGGCGCAAATCGCATTGTCGTGGAATTGCCTGGCGTGCAGGATACAGCGCGTGCTAAAGAAATTTTGGGTGCGACAGCGACGCTCGAGTTTCGCATGGTAGATACCGAAAATGATGTACGAGATGCAGTCAATGGTCGAGTACCGTTTGGTAGTGAGTTACTCCCTTCGCGTAATGGCGGTCCACAGCTGTTAAAAGAGGATGTGATTCTAACAGGCGACCATATTGTTAATGCGGGCGTTGGTTACGACGAATATAACCGTCCTCAGGTAAATATCGAGTTGGATGGTGTTGGCGGTGACAAGATGTCATTGGCGACCAAAGACAATGTCGGCAAACCAATGGCTACGGTATTCATGGAGTATGAATCAACCGGCGAACGCGATGCTGAGGGTAACCTGCAATTTAATAAGAAAGCAGAAGTCGTCAGTGTGGCAACAATTCAATCTCGTTTAGGTAGCAGCTTCCGTATCACCGGTGTAGGTCCGCAAGAAGCGCAAAACCTTTCACTCTTGCTCCGTGCGGGTGCGTTGATTGCGCCGATTCAAATTGTTGAAGAACGGACAGTGGGTCCGAGTTTAGGTCAACAAAATATCGATGCAGGTACTCAAGCGATTATTTGGGGCTTGGTGTTAGTGCTCCTATTTATGGTTATCTATTACCGTAAGTTTGGTCTTGTTGCTGACATGGCTTTGGCAGCTAATATCGTGCTTATCATTGGTGTTATGTCGATGATACCGGGTGCAACGCTCACTCTTCCTGGTATGGCAGGTATCGTTCTGACAGTCGGTATGGCGGTCGATGCTAACGTGCTGATATTCGAACGTATTCGCGAGGAAATACGCGCTAAGCGAAGTCCGCAACAAGCGATTCATCATGGTTATGATAGTGCCTTGTCGACCATCGCTGATGCGAACATTACCACGTTGATCGCTGCGATTATCCTCTTTGCCGTAGGTAATGGCCCGGTTAAAGGATTCGCGATTACATTGGCGATCGGTATTATCACTTCGATGTTTACTGCAATAGTAGGCACGCGAGCGATAGTGAACTCCGTATGGGGTGGTAAGCGTTTAAGCAAGTTATCAATTTAGGGTGAATGATGAGACAGTTTATTAAAACAAATGAACGCATAGGATTCATGCGCTTCCGTGGAGTATTTGCGCTCATCAGTGGCTTGCTCCTTATCGCGTCAATTGTTTCGTTATCGGTAAACAAACTTAACTTTGGCTTAGACTTTACTGGCGGAACGCTTATTGAAGTCGGTTTCCCACAAGCGGCTGAGCTTGATCAGGTTCGCAGTACGCTTGAAGCCGGTGGGTTTGATGATGCCGTGGTGCAGAATTACGGCACCCAGCAAGATTTATTGATCCGATTGGCACCTAGAGAGGGTGTAAAAGCGGAGGAGCTGGGAACACAAATCTTAACGACCCTGCGTGAAGGAATTGATAAATCCATCGAAATGCGTCGGATCGAATTTGTGGGACCTAACGTGGGTGACGAATTTGTCGAACAGGGCGGGTTAGCGATGCTGACCGCGTTGATATGTATCTTGATATATATCGCAATGCGTTTCGAATGGCGTTTGGCTGTTGGTGCTGTTTCAGCACTCGCGCACGATGTTATTTTAACGCTGGGTTTATTCTCGGCTTTGGGTCTCGAGTTTGACTTAACCGTGTTGGCGGCACTTCTTGCGGTGATAGGTTACTCAATTAACGATACTGTGGTTGTCTCGGATCGCGTACGTGAGACGTTCCGTAAGTACGCTAAGTTGACACCAACGCAGGTTATTAACCGAGCGTTAACGGATACCATGAGCCGTACGTTGATTACGTCATTAACCACTATTTTAGTGTTGTTGGCGCTGTTCTTTGTTGGTGGACAGTTGATCCATGGCTTTGCCACTGCGCTATTATTTGGTGTATTTGTCGGTACTTATTCGTCAATTTTCGTAGCAAGCAGCGTAGCGTTATCGTTAGGTGTTAGCCGTGACGATCTGATGCCAACAGAAGTCGAAAAAGAAGGTGCGGATCAAGATCCGCTGCAATAGTTCATAGGAGATTAATATGCTCGCGGTACTTTCGCCGGCCAAGAATTTAGATTATGAATCCGAACATCTTGCGGTAGAAGCAACGCAACCTCGGTTGCTTGATGAGGCTGAAATACTGGTTCAACGTTGCCGCGAGCTGACTCCACAGCAGCTTGGATCGCTGATGAAGATCAGTGACAAATTGGCGGGTTTAAATGCGGCTCGATTTACTGAGTGGACCCGTCCATTTAATGAAGATAATGCACGACCCGCCATTTACGCATTTAATGGTGATGTTTATGCGGGCTTAGATGCTGAATCAATGACTCACGAAGAAGTGCGATCAGCGCAACAGCAACTTAGAATTTTGTCGGGATTATACGGCTTGCTAAGGCCGCTTGATTTGATGCAGCCTTATCGTCTCGAGATGGGGACTAAGCTCGATAATCAGCGCGGTAAAAATCTTTATGAGTTTTGGGGTGACCAAATTACTGAAATGCTCAATGCGGATTTGAAGCAAACGGGCAGCGATGTATTGGTCAACTTGGCTTCTAACGAGTACTTTTCATCAGTCAACAAAAAGGCATTGAACGCTCAGCTCATTACGCCAGTGTTTAAGGATGAAAAAAACGGCCAGTTTAAGGTCATTAGTTTTTATGCGAAGAAAGCACGAGGGTTAATGGCGCGCTTTATGGTGAACCAAAAGCCTGAAAATGTGTCTGATTTAAAAGCGTTTGACTATGCGGGTTATCGTTTTTCAGAATCTGAATCTAACGAAAAAGAACTTGTATTCAAGCGCGCTGAAAGCGAACGACCTTAATCTATTGCAACAATGAGGACCGCAGGGCATGGCAGAACAAGATAATTATCCTGGTAAAGAAAGCAGTAGCAACACCGCTCGCTGGGTCGTTGCGGTTATTATTGTCGCTATTATTATTGGTGGCGTTAGTTGGTGGATGTTAAGTGGCTCAAATAACAACGAGGCAAAACAGACACAGTCGATGGATTTGCCAAGGCAGCCTGAAGAGGCGCCTGCGGTCGAACCGAAAGAGCCTGAGCCACAGCCGCAGCCAGAACCAGATCCTGAACCAGCAGCGACGCCAGAGCCGACCACCGAGGTGGTGGAAGAGCCAGAACCGGCTATCACGCTACCTGATCTCAACGAGAGCACCCCGACAGTGCTGCAAGAATTGGATAATAGTGGCATAGAGATACAGCCACTGAAGAGCTCGCAACTGATTAAAGACGCTGTGGTTATTATCGATAACCTAAGAAATGGCATGTTGGTGACTGACAGAACCGTAGTGCAGCGCCCAGATGGCCGGTTCTCAGTGATTGAAGTCGAGGGCGACTTGTATATTGATGAGCAAAGCTATCAACGTTACGATCCTATCGTCGACTGGTTTACCAGCCTGGATGCCAATGCATTAGTGGATAACTACGAGTTGTTTAAACCGTTGCTTCAAGAGGCATACGGTGAAATCGGTTACCCTGACAGTGAGTTCAAAAATGCGATTATAGAAGCGATTAATGTCTTGTTAGAAACACCCGTGCCAGAGTCTTTGGTGCAAGTCGACGATGACAGTGTCATGTACACGTATCACGATTCGTCGCTTGAGGCCTTACCGCCAGCACAGAAGCAGCTATTGCGCATGGGACCGAACAATATTGAACGAATCAAGGCTAAGTTAAGAGAAGTAAAAGCAGCGTTTCGAGAGAATTAATGACAGAAAATCAAGATTCAATACCTAATAATTTAGAGGGCGATTTCCCGTCACAGGGGAATCGCTTTTCGCGTTGGATAGGGCGAGTGGGGATGCGATTAATGGGGGGATGGAAAATTAATGGTTCCATGCCAAATAGCCGTCAGGCAATTATCCCCATTGCGCCGCATACTTCAAATTGGGATTTCCCTGTTGGCGTGTTTGTGATGCTCGCAATGGGCTTAAAGCTGAACTATTTGGGGAAAGCGAGTTTGTTCCGGTTCCCTATTAAGCGTTTAATGCTCAAATTAGGAGGCATCCCGATTGATCGTTCTGCCGCGAATGGTGTCGTTGGTAAAATGGTTGAAGAGTTTAAGACCAAGCACGAATTAGTTTTAGTGATCACGCCCGAGGGCACTCGCAAAAAAGTGAAGCAATGGAAGTCAGGTTTTTTGCATATTGCAAAGCAGGCAAATGTACCGGTTGTGCCCGTTGCGATGGACTTTGCTCGTAAAGCAATTGATATAGGCCCTGCGATGATGATTAATGGCGAAATCGAACGTGAGTTGGAACGTGTAAAGTCGTTTTTCGCTCATGCACAGGGTAAGCGTGCGTAATGGTCGTTCGGCGTCTTTGTATCATTTTTTGGACTGTGTTCGCTCTTGCGCTGAGTGAAAACCTCGGCGCAGCCGAGTTTTGGCAAGACGATTGGTCAATGGGGCAGCGTATTGAGTCCTCTCGACTCGAAATAACAGCACTTAAAGCTGATGATGCCAGTGCTATCTATCGCGCTTACATGGACTCTCAAGCTTGGTTGTATCATCAGCTTGGATGGAGCTGGCCCAGTAGTAAAACGTCGGAAGAACAGAACGCATCGATGGTGCAACATCTGCTAAAGCAGATGAAGCAAAAAAATGGCTTTAGCTTTGTCGTCACTGATAAAAAACGGAACAAAGTGGTTGGCATGGTGTACTTTGCTCCAGTTTCAGCAGAGCGTGGTAATGGTGCTGCGCTTGATACCAGTAATATTCAAGCGGAAGTGACGTGGTGGTTAGGGAAAAAGGCAGTCGCCGATAACCTACATAATGATTTGTTTGCGGTGACGACCGACTGGTTAAGAGCTAGCTGGCCCTGGGGTCAAGTGCTATTCCCTGTTTCTGAGTCAAACCAATCGGCGCTCGCTGTATTGGATAATAGCGCAGCACGAAAGGTGGCGATGAATAGGGATACACATGAAGTATTTTATTCTTATACGTTAGCCCGAAAATAACGTTAAAATATGGTATTATTTGCGCATTATTGAGATCACAAGGAATTCCAAGCATGCATATCATTGAGGGTGGCATAAACGCACCAGGCAAAAAGTTTGCTATTATCGTCTCTCGTTTTAATCACTTTGTCGTTGAAAGCCTCCTTCAGGGCGCTGTGCAGACACTAAAGCAATATGGTCAGGTCGCAGATGACGATATTACCGTGGTTAGAGTGCCGGGTGCTTACGAAATCCCAGTAACCGCGAAGCGACTCGCAGAATCGGATAAGTTTGATGCGATTATTGCGGTCGGCGCAGTTATTCGAGGTGGAACACCGCACTTTGATTTTGTCGCTGGAGAAAGTAATAGCGGCTTAGGCCGAGTTGCTATGGAATTTGGTCTACCAGTGGCGTTCGGTATTATTACCACTGACACGCTGGAACAAGCCATCGAGCGCAGCGGTTCAAAAGCCGGTAATAAAGGCTCTGAAGCAGCATTAAGTGCGTTAGAGATGGTTAACGTCTTGGATAAGATTTAACAGGAACGCATTAAGAATGAAACCAGCAGCACGCAGAAAAGCGAGAAAGCTTGCAGTACAAGCGGTCTACTCGTGGCAGTTATCGCAAAATACATTTAATGAGATAGAAGCACAGTTTCTAACCGACAATGACACCAGTAAAGTTGATGTGGATTACTTTCTGGAGTTGCTTCGAGGAGTGGGTGCGTTCTATAAAAGCCTAGATGAAGCGATAGCACCCTATCTTGATCGACCGATCAGCGAATTGGATCCGGTAGAGCTTGCGGTCCTACGTATCGCTGCGTATGAGCTACGTGAACGTTACGATGTACCCTATAAAGTAGCAATTAATGAAGCTATCGAATTAGCCAAGTCGTTCGGTGCTGATGATAGCCACCGCTTTGTGAATGGTGTACTCGACAAAGCTGTCGATGCATTAAGACCTGCCCGCCAATAATAAAAGAGCGGTGCGCCGCTCTTCTCCCTTATGAGACAGACTCCAAAACTCGACGAATTCAATCTGATTGAACACTACTTTAAAGCTGAATCTTATCGTGGCGATGTCATCGTTGGCGTAGGAGATGACGGCGCTGTGACAGAAGTGCCTGAAGATCATCAACTCGTTACTGTGACGGATACCATGGTCGAGGGCGTTCATTTTGATAAAAATACCCCCCCACGTGCAATTGGACACAAATTAGTCGCAGTGAACTTAAGTGATTTAGCGGCGATGGGGGCAGTGCCGAGTTGGGGAAGTCTGGCACTGACTTTACCGCGAGTTGATACTGATTGGCTGCACGATTTTAGCGAAGGCTTAAAAGAGATCTCAAACTACTATGAGTGTGATCTGATAGGTGGTGATACAACGCGTGGTCCTTTAACGTTGACTTATACTGCTCAAGGCGTTGTACCCAGCGGTACGGCGATTAGACGCGATCAAGCGCGGGCTGGAGATTGGCTGTACGTGAGTGGCTCGTTAGGTGATGCGGGTTTAGCATTGCGGTTATTACAAGGCGAATTGTCGGCAACTCATCGCCATTTACAGTCATTAATTAATCGATTGCACTATCCCACTCCGAGAGTCGCTTTAGGGCAGCTATTACGTGGTGTTGCTAATAGTTGCATCGATGTTTCAGACGGCCTATTGGCAGACTTGTCTCATTTGTTGCCTACAAACGCTCAAATGGGCGTTCAGTTAGAGCTTGATAAATTGCCTTTATCGATGGCTTTAACTGAAACTCTTGACTTGGATGAGGCGTTTTCATTGGCGTTAACTGCGGGTGATGACTATGAACTTTTGTTTACTGTACCAGAGCAGAATCGCGGACGACTTGAAACCATCACGTCACATCTAAAAGACAAACCTATCTGTATCGGTCGAATGGTAAAGGATGAGACACGTCAGGTGAGAATGACTTACCAAGGCGAGCCGTGGGAACTCCCTAAAATTGAATTGGGTTACAACCATTTTGGAGCGTCCTAATATGCGCCGATTTCCTGGGCTTTCACTTGCGAATCCAGTTGATTTACTTGCTCTTGGATTTGGCTCTGGACTAGCACCAAAGGCACCAGGTACGTTCGGCACGTTGGCTGCTGTTCCATTGGTCTACGGTATGCTTTGGTTAGACATCACTAGCTATAGCCTGTTTGTCGCGCTTAGCACCCTGCTAGGAATCTATATTTGTCGCAGTGCGGCCGATAAAATGGGTGTACACGATCATCCAGCAATTGTTTGGGATGAGTTCGTCGGCTTGATGTTTACCATGTGGGCCATGCCAGCTAACTGGGCTTTACTTATGGTCGGCTTTTTGGTTTTTCGCGTCTTCGACATTCTCAAACCATGGCCAATTAGCTGGTTGGACAAACGCCTGCATGGCGGAACAGGCATTATGTTAGATGACGTGCTCGCGGGGATCGCGAGCAACTTCGTTTTACAACTGATACTTGCGACAACAATCGGTCGTGACTGGTTTTTGTAGGCGCGTGGCGCCTGTTAGCTGTTTAAATAGTCTTGTATACGCGACTTAATCGCCGTAGCGCTCAGTCCAATTTCTTGTTTAACCTCATCTTGACTACCGTGCTTTATAAACTCATCAGGTAAACCAATATTTAGAACTTGAGTATTGATTCCTGAATTCGCCAATGCTTCGTTTACGGCACTACCTGCACCACCCGCGACGGCATTCTCTTCAAGCGTTACAACAAGTTTGTGGCGACGAGCGCAATCAATCGCGATTTGCTTATCAAGTGGCTTCACAAAGCGCATATCGACTACTGTTGCATTGATATCTTCCGCGACCGCGATAGCCTCGGGTAGCAACGTGCCAAAGTTTAGGATCGCAACGTCGTTACCCTGACGTATGATGTTTGCTTCACCTAACGTAAGTAACTTATCGTGCTCTCGTAATGTAACACCGGTACCGCTACCACGGGGGTAGCGGACTGCAGCAGGCCCCTGATGGCAATAGCCGGTGTAAAGCATATCTCGACACTCTTGTTCGTCGCTGGGTGTCATAACGACCATATTTGGAATGCAACGGAGGTAACTTAAGTCAAATGCACCTTGGTGAGTAGGTCCGTCTGCACCAACAATACCTGCGCGATCAATAGCGAACAATACATCAAGATTTTGTAACGCAACATCATGAATGACTTGATCATAGGCGCGCTGCAAAAAGGTTGAATAAATAGCGACAACGGGTTTAAGACCAGCAATGGCGAGCCCAGCCGCATAAGTCACGCTGTGCTGCTCGGCGATAGCGACATCAAAATATTGCTCGGGATAAAGTTTTGAGAATTTGACCATTCCCGATCCCTCTCGCATTGCAGGTGTAATGGCCATTAACTTGGCATCGTCTTGTGCGTGATCACACAACCAATCACCGAACACCTCTGAGTAACTTGGGATTCCGGGCTTTTTCGCCGGTAGCTTGGACAGCGAGGGATCAAATTTAGGCACGCCATGATAACCGATAGGATCGGCTTCTGCAGGACGATAGCCTTTTCCCTTTTGCGTGACTACGTGAAGCAACTGTGGACCGCGTAAGTGCTTCATATTACGCAGCGTTTCAACTAAGGTGTCCACATCGTGCCCATCAATGGGACCAATATAATTAAATCCGAGCTCTTCAAAGATAGTACCGGGTGCCATCATACCTTTCATATGCTCTTCAGCACGGCTAGCTAAGTGATGGATGGGCGGTAACGGCTTGAGCAGTTTTTTGCCTTGCTCACGTATTTTGGTATAGAAACGCCCCGACAAAAGACGCGCGAAATGCTGATTCAAGGCACCTACGTTCTCAGAAATCGACATGTCGTTATCATTTAGTACCACTAACATGTCAGGCTTAATATCGCCTGCATGGTTCATCGCTTCAAACACCATGCCGGCTGTCATTGCACCGTCACCAATTATCGAGACGACCTTTTCGTTAGAACCACTGCGCTGGGCGGCAACCGCCATACCTAATGCTGCTGAGATTGAGGTACTGGAGTGACCAACAGACAAAACGTCATACTCACTTTCTTCCCGCCATGGGAATGGGTGCAAACCATCTTTCTGTCTGATTGTATGCAGCGCCTTTTTTCGTCCTGTTAAAATCTTATGGGGATAGGCTTGATGACCAACGTCCCAAACTAACTTATCTTTTGGTGTGTTGTAGACGTAGTGCAGAGCGACGGTCAGTTCAACTGTACCCAGCCCTGATGCTAAGTGGCCACTACTGCGACTGACAGAGTCCAGTAAGTAGGCGCGTACTTCCTCACAGAGCGCGTTTAATTGATGTGTAGGCAGCTTGCGTAGATCTGTTGGGTATTCAATACCGTCTAATAATTTGGTCATAGGTCTCGTATTACTTAGTGATCGCGCTTCAGCAAGATCTCTGAAAATGTTTCTAGTTTTTGGGTATTGTACGGGATCTTGTTGAGTGACAGTAGTGCTTGTTGATGCAATGACAGCAGTTTTTCATTGGCTCCGTCAAGCCCCAGTAGCGCAACGTAAGTCGCCTTGTGGTGGGCTTCATCTGAACCTTGTGGCTTACCCATAACTTCAGTGTTTCCGACGACGTCAAGAATATCGTCGTAAACTTGATAAGCAAGTCCAATCCAACTGGCAAAATCACAAAAGTGATTTAAGTATTGTTGGCTTTCGTCGTTACCTGCAAGCACTCCAAGTGCCGCAGAGGCACGTATTAAAGCACCGGTTTTGTGACGATGTATCTTTTCAAGTTCAAGCTCGTCAATGGCGCGTCCGGTGGCATCTAAATCCAGCGCCTGTCCAAAACACATACCTTTAGCACCACTGGCACTGGCCAAATGCTGGATCATCGCGATGCGTCGTTGAGAGGGAAGTTTAGCGTCTAAGTTGGTGCTTAATACCTCAAAAGCGAGTGTTTGCAGCGCATCACCGGCTAATACGGCTGTCGCTTCACCGAACTTAATGTGACACGTGGGATGACCTCGGCGTAGTTCATCGTCGTCCATCGCCGGTAAGTCATCATGAATTAATGAGTACGCGTGGATCAATTCTACGGCACAAGCCGCGTCCAAAGCATCGTTAGTTTCAGCCCCACATAATTCGGCCACAGCCATCGTTAAGTAGGGACGGATACGCTTGCCGCCCAGTAAGACGCCGTATGCCATGGCTTCTTTAAGTGAACTAGAAGCAATGTGTGATTCGATCAGTTGGTTTAATCGGTTATCAACGGCACTACGGACCTCGGCTGTAAACTGCTTAATATTCACTCGCGCGCCTCACTGTGCTGTTCACTCAGCACCTGTTCGCCGTTTTTTTCTAGTAACGTTGAAACCTTTTGTTCTGCTGACTGCAACTGCGCTTGGCTTAAACGTGATAGCTTTACGGCTTGTTCAAACTTTTCTAATGACGTCTCCAATGGAAGGTCGCCTTGCTCAAGCTCATTCACTAACTGTTCAAGTTGTTGCAATGCTTGTTCAAACGATAGGTTGTCTTCCTTCTTTGCCATAATGCGTCACCTTTAGTTTCAATATAGGCTCATTATCATATAAAGAAACTCGATTGTCAGCCGATGATCAATGCGTGGTTTACTTAAATTTACAATATAGGTTGCCACAGTGAGTGGGATGTTTAAAATTGATCACGTGCCAAATTTATCGCGTGAAGTGGAGGAAGCTGAGTGGATATAGCAACGCTGGTTGGGATCATTGGAGCCATAGGCTTTGTTGTTGCCGCGATGATATTGGGTGGTGACCCCGGTCTTTTCATTGACACTCAGTCTTTATTGATTGTTTTGGGTGGCTCGCTGTTTATCGTTATGGCCAACTTTCCACTACAACAGTTTTTTGCCACCGGCAAAGTCGTAGTAAAAGCTTTCTTTTTTAAAATAGAACACCCTCAAGAGCTTATCGATAGTGCCGTCGAAATGGCTGACTCGGCGCGTAAAGGTGGCTTCCTAGCGCTGGAAGAGGCAGAGATTCCTAATCCTTTTTTTCGTAAAGGCGTGGATATGCTGGTGGACGGTCATGACGCGGAAGTAGTCAAGCACACTTTAAGCAAAGACATCAGCATGAGCTTTACCCGACATGAAGAGGGGGCTCGGTTTTTTAAAATTTTGGCTGACGTAGCACCGGCAATGGGGATGATTGGTACGCTCATTGGATTGGTTGCGATGCTCGCTAATATGGATGACCCCAAGGCTATTGGTCCGGCGATGTCGGTTGCATTGCTAACAACACTGTATGGTGCATTTTTGGCCAACGTGATTGCGATTCCCATTGCGAATAAATTGGTGCTGCGAGCGGAACAGGAAAAGCTGAACCGGCAGCTCATTTTGGATGCTATTTTAGGAATTCAGGATGGACAAAACCCACGGGTTATTGAGGGCTTGCTACGTAATTACCTCGCCGAATCCAAACGTGTCAATGAAGGGAATGAGGACGAATAGCGCCTATGGCTGCCGCAGACGATCAAGAAGAATGCCGTTGCCCGCCCCCTGGGCTTCCTATGTGGATGGCGACTTTTGCTGATTTAATGACACTACTAATGTGCTTCTTCGTGCTGCTTCTTGCTTTCTCTGAAATGGATGTTCTTAAATTTAAGCAAATTGCCGGCTCTATGAAGTATGCGCTGGGTGTTCAGAATAAAATTGAAGTAAAAGACATACCCAAGGGAACAAGTATTATTGCGCAGGAATTTCGGCCTGGGCGTCCTGAACCTACGCCCATCGAGACCATTCAGCAACAAACAGTCGAAATGACCCAACAAACCTTGGAGTTTCAAGATGGGGAATCAGACTTTGCAGGAGGTAAGCAGGTCGAACGGGGTGGACAGCAAGCTGACAGCGAGGAGGACAAGAAGGCCGCTGACGGAAGCGAGTCCGATCCAGCGGTAGAGCAGCAAGTTAAGGAGCTAATGGAGCGTATCCGAGAGCAATTAAGTGATAACATCAAGGCCGGCTCATTAGAATTAGAGCAATTGGGGCAACAAATTATTATCCGAATTAAAGAAAATGGTTCGTTTCCAGAGGGATCTGCGTTCTTACAGCCGCAATTTAAGCCAGTCATTCGGGAAGTGGCACAAGCGCTCAAAGATATTCCTGGCGAGATCACGATCTCGGGGCATACCGATAATCAACCGTTAGTTTCTGAGATGTACACCTCAAAGTGGGATTTATCCGCTAAACGAGCTGTCGCTGTTGCTGAAGAGATGACTACAGTAGACGGGTTCGACCAATCACGCCTTGTTACGATGGGCTATGCCGATACAAAACCGATTGTACCGAACAACTCGGCCTCTAATCGTGCGCTCAACCGACGTGTTGATATCGCTATTATGCAAGGCAAGGCGAAAGAGTCCGATCCGGTGGATGTAATTGACTAGCTCGGGTGGCTCACAGCGTTAAAAAATCGTATAATGATCGGTTTTTAGACTAGCTAAAACTGGGGCCTCCATGAAGTTCGTTGTACGGTTGCATGCCGAAATCACCATCAAAAGCCGCTCAGTTCGTAAGCGTTACGGAAAAGTACTCACCAATAATCTACGTAAAGTGTTGGCCGATATAGATGCCGGTCTCTACGTAAAATGGTTGTGGGACCGTATCGAAGTGAGTACTCCCTCAGAAGAGGAAGATGTGCGTCAAGCGGTGATTGATAAATTGGCTTGTACGCCAGGGATTTCATGGTTCGCTGAGGTGGTTGAGCGCCCCCTGGATGAGTTCGAGATCCTTGCCGAGTGGGTCGCACAGTTCTGGCTAGAAAAAATCGCTCAACAAACCTTTGCGGTCAGAGTAAAGCGTAAAGGGCATCATGATTTCTCTTCACAACAGCTGGAGCGCTACATCGGTGGCTACCTTCTTGAGCATCAACCGACTGCAAAAGTGCAATTAAAGGCGCCTGAGCATGAAATTACTTTGCAAATTATTGAGCAAAATATTCAGTTAGTGGGTACCCGGAGGCAGGGCCTGGGCGGTTTTCCTATTCCTACTCAGGAGACCGTGGTGAGTCTCATGAGCGGCGGCTTCGACTCGAGTGTTGCGAGCTTTGACTTCATTCGTCGTGGCGCGCGCACACACTTTTGTTTTTTTAATCTCGGTGGCGACGCGCACGAAGTCGCCGTTAAGCAAATATGTCATTATCTTTGGGACCGTTACAGTAAGTCGCATCCCATTAAGTTTATCAGTGTGGACTTCGCGCCTATCGTAGAAGATATTCTGACCCACGTCGACAACGGTGCCATGGGAGTTGTTCTAAAACGTCAAATGCTACGAGCAGCAACGCGTGTTGCGGGCTTTTTAAAAGCGCAAGCGTTGGTCACAGGTGAAGCGATTGGACAAGTATCGAGCCAGACGTTGGCTAACTTACAAGTCATCGATAAAGCGACAGATACACTGGTATTGCGTCCACTTATTACAGCGGATAAACAAACCATCGTTGATCAAGCGAAGCGCATTGGAACCGAAGCTTTAGCGAAAACAATCCCAGAGTATTGTGGTGTTATTTCCAATAAACCCACCGTAAAGGCCGATGAGCGAGCTATCTTAGCAGAAGAAGCAAAGCTCGATATGTCGCTTATTGAGCAAGTCGTTCGCAATGCCCAAGTACTTAGTATGCAAGACATTGCTAAGGCAGCACAGGACCAAGTACAAATAAAGCATACAGCGACAGATAAGCCTAAGGTCATCATCGATATTCGAACAGCCGACGAAATTGAAGAGCAACCGCTATCGACCTCCTTTGAGGTGATTGAAATGCCATTCTTCAAGGTTCAGTCAGAATTTGTAAAACTGGATGACGCAAATCACTATCTATTATATTGTTCGCAGGGTGTGATGAGTAAAATGCAAACGTTACTTCTGCAGGAAGCAGGATACAGTAACGTTTCGGTGTATGAAGGACAGGACGTTGAGTAACCTAACGAGTTCTCGCATGTTTGCGCGTGCGATTTTTTTAAGCTTATTAATTGTGATCACCATCGCGTTCTTATGGCAGTTTCCAAGTCATGAAGCGAGCCGTATGATCCCTCATGCAGACAAATGGGTTCATTTTAGTGCTTTTTTCCTGTTGAGCGTGACCCTTCACAAGGCCTTTGACCTATCGGGTAAACTCGCAAGCTCACTGCTACTCATATATGGCTGTGCGATAGAAGTGATTCAGTATTATATTCCAGGGCGAGGCTCTGACGTAATGGATTGGCTTGCTGATGCTGCGGGCGTGACGGCTTACTTTACCTTGCTGTGGCTCTATCGAAAGCGCCGCGATTAACGGCGCTTCTTTGTTTTCTTATTTTGCTTCTTCTTCTTAACACGCTTTTTGTCTGTCGATGGAAATTTATACTGCGGCTTGAGCCCATCAATCACACGTCTATCAAGACGATGCTCCATGTAGCGTTCGATTTTTCCTAACAGAAGTGCATCGTGCGCCTCTACGAGTGAAATAGCTAACCCTTTTTGGCCGGCGCGGGCAGTACGGCCTATTCTATGCACATAAACGTCTGCCTGTTTAGGCAAATCATAGTTAATAACCAATTTAATATCGTCAATATCGAGTCCGCGAGAAGCTACATCAGTTGCGACTAACACGGCGTTATCACGACGCTTAAATTCGATGATTTTCTGTTGTCGTTCAGCATGTGGTAAGTCACCACGTAAAAACATGACAGGCACGTCTTGTGATTGGAGAAAGCTGGCTAGCGCCTGCACTCGTTCGCGGGTGCGCGCAAAAACAATCGAGCGACCACTATGCTGCTTTAATAACGCCATCAACAACTGACGCTTGTGATCATCGGTATCTGCAAGATATGCGTGTTCAATTATTTTACCGCGTTCTCGCTTAGGAGGCGTGACCTCAATAAGTTCGGGTTCATTTAACAGCGCACGCGAGAATGCTTTCACACCGTCACTTTCAATCGTCGCCGAACAAAGAATTGCATGTTGGCGATTGCGCGCGTGCAGCGCAATGTCTTTAACAACATCTTTAAAGCCCATATCCAGCATACGATCGGCTTCGTCAATAACTAACCATTCAACGGCTTCAAGCTCGTATTGCTCGGCTTCTAATAAGTCTAATAGCCTGCCTGGGGTTGCGATGACTATATCATGGCTCTGCTCCAGTCGGCTCAACTGACTACCGTAATTGACGCCGCCAGTAACAACGACAGAAGAGAGCTCTGTGAGCGCACGAAACATCTCTGCTTGTTGATAGATTTGTTCCGCCAACTCACGAGTTGGCGCCAAAATAAGTGCGCGCGCAGCCCCCGGTTGCTTGCGAGGAAAGTCCATCATGTGCTGTAGCACAGGAAGCAAAAACGCTAAGGTTTTGCCTGTACCTGTGGGCGAGCTGATCAGTAGATCATGGCCATCCATTGCGGCTGGCAATGCTGCCTGCTGGACTTTAGCCGGTTTATTGAGACCGGCTGCTTTAAGTACTGATATGAGCGCATCATCAAGCTCTAATTCTTGCCAATCTGGCGTCATTCACTGAATTCCTAAAAATAAAATTAACGAAGTAAAAGCACGGGTATTTGCGAACGAGAGAGTACTCTCGACGTGGTGCTTCCCATAAATAGCTGACGTAACTTAGAGTGGCTATATGCCCCCATAACAAGCATATCGATATTACGTTCTTGTTGAATATCGTGCAAAGTTGATTCAACGTCGCCCGCTCGGATCTCATAGCTGACTTTATGACGAAATTCTTGCAGATGACTGACGGCAGCCTCGACCGATGCCGTTGCATCGGCTGTCGCGGCACCTACCATCACCACATGGATAGGCATGCCGACAAAAAGAGGTGACTCCGCAAGCATTTTTACGCCTTTACGTGACACATCACTCCCATCAAACGCCAACATGACGTTCGTCGGCGTATGGTACTTGGGGGGAACGGCTAAAATTGGACGATGTATATTTCGCACAATAGTTTCAATCTGATGACCAAGCCGATCGCTGTCACATGTTTGTGCTCCATGTAAGCCAATGACGAGGAGTCGCAGGTTATCCTCAAGAGCTGTCAGTGACTCAGCCAAATCACCATGACGCTGACGCACATGCACGTCTTCTGCACCCATTTCTTCGGCTCGATTTTTTGCTGCTTCAAGCAGATGATGGCCATGCTCTAAGGCTATCTTATTACGACGCTCATCGAGTTCGGCTAGCTCTTCGAGCAGCGACTCTCGGCTTCCTAGACCAATATTTCCGGTCATGTCCGAATTCACTGGGTAACGCATTTCGTCAAGTACATGGAAAAGCGTCAGTGGTGTTTGAAGTTGCTTTGCGGACCATGTCGCGTATTGCGTGACAGCATTGGCCATACGCGACTCATCAATACAAGCGATAACGTGTTTCATACGACTTACCTTAATTAATGTCCGATCAAGTCTTTGGTATCACTTTGGTTATGTTCACCAAAGCGGTCGACAATGGTCGCACTTGCTTTATTCAGCCCAATAACATCGACTTTTGCACCTTCACGTCTAAATTTTATCACGACACGATCCAGTGCGTTGACAGCAGTAATGTCCCAGAAGTGAGCTTCGCTTAGGTCAATGACAATCTTATCTACGCCTTCTTTAAAGTCAAAGGCTGCAATAAACTTCTCTGATGAACTAAAGAATACTTGTCCTGCAACTTTGTACGTGCGGCAGAACGAAGCTTCATCTAAGCTCGATGTGACGGCCATATAATGGCCGACTTTATTAGCAAAGAATACTGAAGCTAATAACACGCCAACAAATACGCCGAGTGCCAAATTGTGAGTCGCGACGACTACTGCGACCGTCGCTAGCATCACAATGTTGGTAGACAATGGATGTTGTTTGAGGTTTCGAATCGAATCCCAACTAAAGGTGCCAATTGACACCATAATCATAACCGCCACTAGCGCAGCCATGGGAATTTGTTTTAACCATTCATCTAAAAACAAGATCAATATCAACAAAAAGGTACCGGCGATAAACGTAGAAAGACGCGTGCGGCCCCCCGATTTTACGTTGATAATCGATTGCCCTATCATTGCGCACCCGGCCATGCCACCAAGGAGTCCTGAGCCGATATTGGCGATACCTTGGCCTTTACACTCACGGTTGCGATCACTGGATGTATCGGTGAGGTCATCAACAATGGTAGCGGTCATCAGCGACTCAAGCATACCGACAATTGCTAAGCCCAATGAGTACGGAAAGATAATAGCAAGCGTTTCGAAATTGAGAGGTACATCGGGCCATAGGAATACGGGTAACGTATCCGGAAGTTCGCCCATATCACCCACTGTGCGTACATCTATCCCAAAGTAGATGGCAATCACGGTCAGCGATAAAATGCAGATCAAAGGAGATGGCAACAAGCGTCCGATGACAGGGATATAGGGAAAGCCGTAAATAATACCCAAACCGGCTAGGGTCATTACGTAAACGTGCCAAGTGACGTTTGTCAATTCAGGTAGTTGAGCCATGAATATGAGAATTGCTAACGCGTTAACGAAGCCAGTAACGACGGAACGCGAAACGAAGCGCATGAGTTCGCCCAGTTTCAAGTATCCTGCGACGATTTGTAAAACCCCCGTCAGCAGTGTGGCTGCAAGAAGGTATTGTAAGCCATGCTCCTTAACGAGCGTAACCATCAATAGCGCCATAGCCCCTGTTGCAGCGGATATCATGCCAGGTCGACCGCCGGTAAAAGAGATAATGACGGCGATAGCAAACGACGCGTAGAGCCCGATTTTCGGGTCAACGCCCGCAATAATTGAGAAAGCAATAGCCTCAGGAATCAATGCTAAAGCAACAACAAGACCTGATAGTACATCACCGCGCAGGTTCGAAAACCAGTTTGCCTGGATAGACTTCCACATAAAACCTTACCAAATTAAAAATACAGTGAGATGGAATGCATCTAGTTTGTATGTCACATGTACGGAGCATGCAGTATAGTTGAGCGAACTGACACGGATGTGACACTGTGGTTAAAGTTCAACCACTGAAGCGCGCGGATTCTAGCACAGGGTTAGGGCGGTAGGCAAAATTGATAGCGTGCGCCGCATGGCGCACGCTGAATATCACTCGAAAGCTTAAAGTCCGAGTTCGGCTTTTCCTTGATTAAACTTAACATCGACTGGAATGCCCGCATCCGATAGCTTATCTAAATCGGACTGTAGCTGAGGGCTAATCACGCCGAGACGCTGAACTAGCTCACCCACGCCTTGGTAGTTACCGTCACCTTGCAATTGCAAGATTTTCTTGGAAAGACTGGTCATAGCTGCGCGCATTTTTTCCATGTTGATGGCGTATTGACCATCGGCATTGCGAGTAAACGCACCCTCATTGGCAAAGTAGTTAAACCGGATCATGTTAGCTTTACCATGAGCGCTAGAAGCACCAAATCGAACTGAGCGGAAGATACTTGCCATGAAGGTGGTGTAGTAGTCTTGTAGGGTGCCCGTGGTCAGTTCACCTTTCTCAAACAACTGAGTCACCATATATAGACCCAGAATATCGGCCTTGCCTTCTTCCAGTGCTGATGCATGTTCTTTTAATGCAGCGCGCACGGTGCCTTTGTTATTGATTGTGTTTTTAATACCAAGCCCGTGAGCCACTTCGTGGAACATGGTATTCGCGAAGAACGCATCAAAAGTGATATTTTCACGTTGCTCTGGAACAATTAATTGATCTGCAATAGGGCGCAAAATCTTGTCAAACTTAGCACGCATCGCGTTTTTAAGCTGTAAGCGGCGAGTGCCCTTTTCAAGTTGCACGTATTCATCGTTTGGCAAGTTGATAGCGATGGTTTTGCTACCCGCGTTAGAATGACCAGCAAAGTAGACCGCATCGTAGGCATTTAGCTGTGCGTTCGCGCCTGGCATTTCTTGCTTGTATTTATCTTCGACAGGCAAGCCGCGTTGTAACTCGGGTAGAAACTGAGCGTATTTAGCAAGTCGATCACTCCACTGCTTGTCTTTTATCAGTACGTAGGCTTCGAATGCTGTTTTGTAGCCAAACAATTGGTCTTCATAGGTCTCAATCGGCCCGATTACTAAGTCGACGTCGTTGTTCTTCATATCCATCCAAGCAAGATCCGATGGACGATAGTCATTACTTAAAAAGGCATCAGCGCGCAGGTTCAAATATTTCGCAAAGTCTGGATCCTCTGCTAGCTCGGCTGCTTGGCGTAACAATTTAGCGGCCTGCTTTAACTCATTAGCATAAGCTTCTGCATAAGGCACGACCTTGAGTTGGCCTGCACTGTCGCGTCGAATAAGTGTGTATTCACTATCTTTCGTATCGCTATCGAGCTCGTTAAACTCCGCTTTACTCATATCCGCAGGGTAAAAGTTTGCTCCAGGTGGCTTCTCACTGAACTCACGTAAGAAGGGTTTATCACCATTGAGTCGATCCCAGGGACCATAATTAATGTCAGCAAATGACTGTGCTTGCGATGGCACTGCGTTTAAGAATGAACGTTTGTCATGCGCAAATGCTTGCTGCCAGAATAGGTCGTCCATGATTTTGGCTGCTTCAATCAATAATCCCAACATGTCTTTTTGATTAGCAGTCAGATGCGAAATGTCAGACGTCAGGGTGTAATCGGTATAAATCCCAAACCGATCCTCAGCACCTTTTACAACGGTATATTCAGACGTTTGCTGAGCTGAAGAAGTTGCCGTTTGGTTCGCTTGTGTTTCCTGAGAAGTTGCTTGTTCTGTACAAGCCGATAAAGCAAGAACCAATGGCGCAATGGTGAAAATTTGTTTTAACATAAGTTTAACTTTGTCAGTATAGTAGTAAAATGAGTTAAGATAATTTAATGCGATGTGGACAATATCGCAAGTTGGGTAACCAATAAGGTATGGAAACGAGTCATGACGGCAACCAATGCACTTTATTTATTGATTGAGGATAGAATACAAAGAGACCAACTCAAACTGCCTGGTTTGCCAGAAACAGCAGAACGTATTCGCGAAGCGACGATCAACCCAGATACCAACCTGCATGACCTTGCCGCAATTATTCAACATGATACAGCATTGAGCGCGCGCTTGATCAGACTCGCTAATAGCGCCTACTTGAGTGGGCGTGCTCGTGCAGAGAGTTTGATGCAAGCACTCACTCGAATTGGACTTCGCCGAATTCGAACGTTGGTGGTTGCCATGGCGGTCGAACAAGTTTTTAATCCACAAAACGATATTGTCAAAAAATATGCGGATAAGTTTGTCAGAGAGTCGCGTGACATTGCAGCAGCATCAGTTATCGTCACACAGCACCTGCATGAGCGCGGCTACTGTAACCGGCTACATCAAGACGTTTCTTTGCTCGCTGGGATGGTATGTCGCATTGGTGTGGCGCCAATACTGAAAATTGCCGATGAATTTGATGATAGTTTTGCCAATCCGACGTTCCTGAATCAAACTATTACGCATTTTGATCGGAGTCTGGGCGTGAGTGTGCTTGAGCACTGGCGATTTGCGCCAAACCTTATAAAAGTGCCGTATTTTTTCAATCGCGGCCGATTCGAAGACTTAAATGATCCGCTCGTGGCAAATTATTGCGATATCGTTCACATCGCGAGTCTATTGACGGGTCATTCACAACCCATCGAAGGTGCCATGACCTTAGCTGAATATCAGCAACGGGAAATTATCCCCGTGCAAAACTTCTGGGAGGATGAGGCCACCCAGAAGCGTTATCAAGCTTTGCGTACATCACTTAGCTGACATACTCAGTAAGTCATCTAGCAGGGCCCCTAACTCGGCAGAGACGAGTGCTAGATCGCTATCTAGTTTTTGCTCCGGTGATGCATCATTCCAATCATCTTGATCGTCAAGTAACTGGTCGGTCGCTTTAATACGCTTAAGCGCCCAGTCTGCTTCAAGTACGCATTCGATGCGCTCATTCCAAACCAAGCCTAATTTCACGACCTGTTTGCCGGCGGTTGCGTGCGCCTGAACATCCTCGCGGGTTAAGTCCTCTTGCTTACAGCGGATAATGCCACCATCAGCTTGGGGCAAACGCAGCTCAAGCTCATCACCCAAATCAAAGCGTGTGGGAAGCGACTGTTTTGTCAACCATTCGGTCAAGACCACTTCCGCCGACTCTGCGAGTGCGATGGGTTTTACCGGGAGCGAAGCAAGACTGGCGCGGAGGAGTCCAAGTAAATCTTCCGCTTTGTTAGCGCTGGATTCATCAACAATGACGAGTTGACGTTTTAAATCAATATAGGCCCAGGTTCGACGGAACTTACTAAATGCTTGTGGTAGTAATTGGTGCGTAATATCTTCCTTGATGTTTTTCTTTTCCTTGCCATTGACAGGACGACCCTCGGTGTCTTGAATCGCCTGGACCTTCTGCTCAAGCTCTGCGTTAATGACGGCTGCCGGGAGCACCTTTTCTTCTCGTTGAGCACACACTAAGTAGCTTTGTTCAACAGCATGATGCAGAACATCGCTCTGAGCACCAAATACAGACGTCCAACCGAAACTGGTCATATCCTGACGTCCACAAGGTTTGAACGCTTGCGCCTCAAGCTGAGACTCAAAGTCCTCGGGTAGTTGGAATGTGTCACTAAAACGATATACGCGGGCGTTTTTAAACCACATAATTAAGCGCCTTTATTTTAAAATAATGATCGGAAAAGAAAATGTGTACGTTAAGCCTTGACCTGGCTCGCTTGTAGCGGTGATTTCACCATCTAATGTTTGTGTGACAAGGTTACGCACGATATGTGTACCTAATCCACTCCCACCTTGGTTTAACTTGGTTGTAAAGAATGGGTCAAATAGCTTGGCTAACTGCTCCTGATTCATACCCTGTCCATTATCTGAGTAAACCACATGAAGCCTATCGTTATCGTTATCATCGGTGCTGGTACGAATTTTTATCTTCATTTCGCCTTCGCTGATACCTTCGAAACCATGCAATATGGAGTTAATTATGAGATTCGTAAATATCTGCGACAGAGCACCCGCTGCGCAGCGTACGAAGAGGTTGTCTTGACAATCAATATGGACACGATGATTGTGCTTTTTTAACTGTGGCTGAAGCGATTGTACAAGATCATTGATATAGCGTTTAAGGTCAATATCACGAATCGCATCCGATGTTTGGTCGACCGCCACCTGTTTAAAACTACTGATCAACTCTGATGCGCGGTTGAGATTATTCTCTAACAATTGAATACTTTCGCGACTCTCCTCAATATACTTGGATAATTGTGCTTGAGTGAGCGTTTTATCGTTAAGCATGCGCTCAAGGTTTTCGAGCTTCTCTTTCAGAAATGAATTTGCCGTTACACTAATGCCGATCGGCGTGTTGACGTCGTGTGTAATGCCTGCGACCAAGCCTCCTAAAGAAGCCATCTTCTCTGATTCAATCAACTGTTGCTGGGTATTTTTTAAGTGATCAAGCGATGATTGCAGGCGCTCGTTCGACTCACGTAAATTAGTCTCCATTGACCGGCGTTGACTGATTTCTCGCTCTAGCTTCTCTTGGCGAATTTCCAACTCATTTTTACGCTGTTCAAGGTCTAACATGACTTGACTTAAACGCGATGTCTTGCGCGCAACCTCTTGCTCGAGAATTGCATTTTGTTCATCTAATTGGCGATTCGCTAATTTGAGTTTGTGCTGTGTGCGCTCCAAATCTTCTTGGTAGTCCTCAATATTATCGATGAGCTGATTATAAGCTTGCTCAATTAACACCAGTTCGTTGTTATGTCGCTCATCAAGCTTAATACGTGAAGCATCCAAGTTATCCAGTCGGAAGCTGTTGATTTGTCGCGTAAGGTCGTTTAGCGGCTGGTTAAGCATGCGTTGGAATGCAATACCAAATAAAATCAACAGGAAAGCACTTTTGATGATTGCATTACCAACGATAAAGGCGAGACTAATTTTGATACGGTCGATAGCAATATCGCGCGTGGTGAACAAAGAGACATCACCAACGCGAGTCGAGTGCCCAGAAAACTCGAAAATAAGCGCGTTGTAAAAACCGAAAGTACCGTTTTCTTCTGGTAGCACATAGCCTTCGGAAGCGCGTTCAGGTAAACCATCCACGGGTAGTGTTTCACCAATTTGAATAACAGGCTTACCACTTTCGTCTCTTATTAGTACGCCAGCAATCGCCGGAATGCTAATCAAGCCGTCAGCAATGGTTTCAATTTGAGGTGTGTTAAATTCCCACAACGATCGCGTGAGCGATCCATTAAAGGTACCTTGTTGGTTTTGCAGTTCCGCAACAAGGACACGTTTTGTGTCAAAGTACTCTGCACCGATTTGTACCGCCGTGACTGTTAGCGTTAATAAAAAATAAACGGACAGAACGCGGGTGAGAAGCGAATAAGATATGCTTTTATAAGCCATAATAAGTTGTAATTAGAGCGCCGCTTACCTAGTTTAAAGACTTTCATTAAACTAATCGATTCACCTCATAGACGCAATCTTTATCGTTGTCACAAAGTTGACATATTTACGTCATTAAGCTGTCACGAAAAATCACTAAAGTTGTCGCATCTTTCATCTGGGTGTTTAAAAATTCACCAACCTAAGTAAAGGGTCACATATGAAGTTGCTAGCGACAAGTACAGCCATTGCAATGGCTTGCGTTCTATCAACCTCAGCATTGGCACAGGATAAAACCTTAGAGCCAGTCGTTGAGAACGCCACCGACATCAATGAGTCTGCACGCGAGGCTCAGCTTACAGTAGACAAGATTTCTGATTCCATGCAAGAACGCATGCAGCAATACAAGCAGATCATGAAAGAAATCGAAGGTCTGCAAGTTTACACCAACCAACTTCAAAATCAGATCGATGATCAACAGGTTGAGATGGCTGATTTAAACCAGTCGATTGACCAGGTCAGTTACGTGGAGCGCCAGATTACTCCATTAATGATTCGCATGGTTGATGCGTTAGATACTTTTATCGAACTCGATGTGCCCTTTTTAGAGCAAGAGCGTGATGAACGCATTGCGGGTCTGCGCGATTTGATGAGTAAAGCGAACGTGGACGTGTCTGAAAAATTCCGTCGTGTTATGGAAGCCTATCAAATTGAGACAGATTATGGTCGCAATATTGAGGCTTATACAGCTGAGCATTCCATTGATGGGCAAGTTCAAGACGTGACCTTCTTACGCGTAGGTCGTGTGGCATTGATTTATAAATCGCGCGATGGACAACATCTTGGCATCTGGGACAACGACAGTAAGCAGTGGATGGAACTTGACCAGGCTCATCGTCCCGCTGTTGAAACTGCCATCCGTATCGCACGTAAGCAGGTTGCTCCCGATATGTTGATGCTACCGCTCGTCGTGAATAAAACCGCGTCAACTAACGCTGCCGACTAAGGAGTCCGAAGATGTCGATGAAACCAATCAAGTTAATACTCAGCGCAGCACTGACCATGGGTTTGGTGGCAGGCGCAAATGCGGCACCTAAGCCACAAGATCCAATCAACCTTGACCAGTTACTTGAGCAATTACAGCAAGGTAAATACGCACAGTCGGAAGAAAACAAAGCTCGCTTAGAGCGTTTCCGTCAGCAGGAGCAAGAGCAAAAGCAAATGTTGCGCGATGCCATCGCACAGCGTCAAGCGCTTGAGCAACAAGCGTCAGACTTAGAGACACGCTTTGAAAGCAATGAGACTCAACTAGGTAACTTGCAAGATACCTTGACTCAAAGCATGGGCTCATTGAAAGAACTCTTTGGTGTACTACAGCAAGTGACCAATGAAGCTGCGGGTAGCTTCCAAAACTCTGTTATTTCAGCTCAGTACCCCGGCCGTTCTGATGAGCTAAAGCAGTTATCTGAGCAAATCAGTAACTCGTCTAAACTGGCGTCTATCGAAGATATCGAGAAAGTTTGGCTGGCGCTACAAAAAGAAATGACCGAGTCAGGCAAAATTGCCGAGTTCTCTGCGCCTGTGACTGAAGCTGATGGTGAGAAAGACGTCGAAGATGTCTTACGTGTTGGGGCATTCAACCTTGTTGCAGATGGCGCGTACCTTGAATATAACGCAACCACTGGCAACATCGCTGAATTAGTCCGTCAACCCGCAGGACGTTTCACCGAGAGTGCTGAAGAGTTGCAAGACGCCTCAAGTGGTGTTGTCGCATTTGGTTTGGATCCGACGGGCGGCTCGATTCTTGGGTTATTGGTACAGGCGCCTAGCTTAAAAGAGCGGGTGGACCAAGGTGGTACTGTTGGCTACATCATCCTTGGGCTTGGCTTAATCGGTCTATTGATTGCACTTGAGCGATTCGTATCACTCATGCTCATTGGCAATAAAGTAAAGCGCCAACTTAAAGCGCCACAACCGAAAGAAGACAATCCGTTGGGTCGCGTCATGTTGATTAAAGACAAGTTCCCTGATGCGGATACAGAAACACTCGAACTCAAACTGAGTGAGGGCATCTTACGCGAAGTACCGAAGATCACCCGCAACCTCACGTTTATTAAGATCATCTCGGTTGTCGCTCCGTTGATGGGTCTATTAGGTACGGTTACCGGTATGATTAATACCTTCCAAGCAATTACCTTGTTTGGTACCGGTGACCCGAAAATGATGGCGGGTGGTATCTCGCAAGCATTGGTGACCACAGTGCTTGGTCTTGTCGTCGCGATTCCAATGACGTTGCTATTCGCAATGTTGCATACACGCAGTAAAAACATGATCCACATTTTGCAGGAGCAAGCATCAGGCATTATCGCTGAACGCTCTGAGCGAGGAGAATAGTCGTGTTATTTCTGATTGAATTCAGCAATGCGATTAGAGATTTCATCGAGGCCGGCGGGCATGTCCTGCTGGTCATCGGAATCCTAATCTTCAGTATGTGGCTGATGATACTCGAGCGAATTTTTTACTTTTTCAATGGCCACCGTAAAGCGGTCAAAGACGCACGCAAGCGTTGGAAAGAGCGTGACGATAAATCGTCTTGGAATGCTGAGCAGATCCGCCAAGCGATGATTTCACGTGTTGCGCTGGGTCTGGGCGGTAATTTGCCGGTGATAAAAGCGTTAGTCGCTTTATGTCCTTTGCTTGGGCTGATGGGTACCGTGACCGGCATGATCGAGGTGTTTGATGTGATGGCCATAACAGGTACCGGAAGTGCTCGCTCGATGGCTGCGGGTGTCTCAAAGGCTACTATCCCTACCATGGCCGGAATGGTTGGAGCATTATCTGGAGTATTTGCCGCGACTTGGTTGCAGCGTACAACGCGCCGCGAGCGAATGAAATTAGAAGATCGAATTTTATTGGAGCGTCACTAATATGAAACAGCATTTTGCCAATTTAGTTGAAGAAGAAGAGAGCGCTATCGACATGACGCCGATGCTCGACGTGGTCTTTATCATGTTGATCTTCTTCATTGTGACAGCCTCATTCGTAAAAGAGTCGGGCATTGATGTTAACCGCCCAGATGCCGCTACAGCTGTGCAAAAGAATCGCGCCAATATTTTGGTTGCAATCAGTGACTCGAATGAAGTGTGGATTAACAAGCGTCAGATTGATTTACGCGCGGTTCAGGCGAATATCGAACGCCTTTATGCAGAGAATCCACAAGGCTCAGTCGTAATTCAGGCCGATGAAGAGTCAAACACTAAGACCTTGATTGAGGTTATGGATGCCGCACGAGCTGCCGGTGTGTTCGATGTTTCAGTAGCAACGGATGAGCAGTAACTATGAGATATATTGCCGCGCTATTAGTTGCCGCTGCAGTCACCATCGGGCTGTTCTATTTAATGCAGTCATTAATTAGCTCGGGTGAGGGCGCGATGTCGGAGCCGGTAAAGGGCAGTGTCTTGGACTTCGTGCGTACGCCGGAACCTGAGCAGGTGCAGGAAAAAGAGCGCAAGCCCGAACGCCCGCCGGAACCTGAACAGCCACCGGAAGATTTACCACAACCCGATATGAGCTCAGACGTTGATACAGATAGCTCGGGGTCTTATGACTTCAGCGCTGATGTCAGTGCCAGTGCGGATATTGGTAATGGCGCCTCGTTACAAGCGAGCGATGGTGAGTACTTGCCCATCGTTAAGGTTCAGGCAACTTATCCGCGTCGTGCACTTCAACGTGGCATTGAGGGCTATGTGGTAGTCGAGTTTACGGTCACCAAGCAAGGCTCAGTGAAAAATCCGGTTGTTGTCGAGGCAGAACCTCAAGGCATATTTGAAGACTCAGCCATGGAAGCCGTACTTAAGTTTAAGTATAAGCCACGCGTTATCGACGGTGAGCCGGTAGAAGTCGAAGGGGTGCGTAACCGTATGACCTTCGAAATGAATTAAGGTGAGGTGAGCAATGAAACATTTTCTATTAAGTGGCGTAATTGCTTGGGTTGTAGGTACGACGCTCGTTCAGCCTGTACTGGCTCAGACAACAGAGCGTGTACCCGCATTGCGTGAAAAAGTGTATAGCCAATTAGCTCGTGCTCAACAAGAAGCTGAAGATAATGGCGTGCAAGCTGGCTTGGCTGCGTTGAAGTCGGTTGAGGATCGTGCGGATAGTATGAATAGCTATGAACGTGCGATGCTTTGGAACTTCTATGGTTATACCTATTACGACAATGAACAAGTCGACAAGGCGATTGACTACTTTGCAAAGGTGGTTCAAGAGTCACCCATTCCGGAGTCGCTCAGAAAAAATACGCTGTTCAGCTTGGCTCAGTTAAGCTTAACTGAGGGGAATTTTCAAGAAACGCTGGATTACCTCGATCTATGGGAAAACGTGGCCAAGGCGGATGAGCTTAGCAAGGCTTGGGTCCTCAAAGCCCAGGCACTGTATCAAGCAGAGCGTTATGCGGAATCCTTGCCATTTATTCAGAAAGCCATTGCGGCCGCTGACAAGGAAGATAAAGCACCTCAAGAAAATTGGTTGATACTCGCTCGAGCTATTCATTATGAACTGAAGCAAACTGAGCAAGTGGCGGCTGTGCTTGAGCGCTTGGTAAAACTCTACAGTAAACCAGAATATTGGCTACAACTAGCAGGAGTTTACGGTCAACTTGATCAGACTAAGAAGCAACTGGCAGTACTTGAAGCTGCAAATCAGCAAGGGTTTATCGATACGGCTGGAGAATTGCGAAATCTTGCGCAGGTTTACTATATTAATCAGTTACCGTACAAAGCGGCGAAGATCATGAAAGACGGTTTTGACGCTAACAAGATTGAGACAAACCTGGCTAATCGTAAGTTTTATGCGCAAAGCTTGATGCAGGCGCGTGAATATCAGCAAGCGTTGGATGCCTATTTGTGGGCTGACGAAGTCAGTGAAGATGGCGAAATGTTAGCGCAGGCAGCACACGTTGCACTCAATCTGGATAAAAATCAGCGTGCGACGGAGTTAGCTAAACAGGCACTTGAAAAAGGCGAAGTACGTAATGCGGGTAACTTGTGGTTGCTGCAAGGTATGGCCGCGGTCAACCAACGTCAATACGAACAAGCCGTCGAAGCGTTTGCTAAAGCGCTTGAGTTTCCAGAGAGTAAGGCGGCAGCTCAGCAATGGCAACGTTATGCAAAAAGCCAAGTTGACTATCAAGCGCGTGTTAACGAAACCGCAATGAATTAGTCACGTTTTTGCAATAAAAGGTACATAAAGTAAGAAAACTGTAATAAAATCTACACGATGTTTTAACTAAACGTTCATTTTCACGCGTAGTTCACGACAAAAACCGTAAACTGCGTTAATGACTGAAACAATCGTGTGGATTTTATGCTTCGATATTTTATGTATGCAGCATTGATGTGCAGTTCGATAAACGCATACGCGAGCGACAAGAGTGATGCGCTAACCGTCTACGGTCGTGCCAACATTGGCTTGCTATACAGTGATATAGCGGATCAAGATGATACGGAAGTCAAAAGCTACTCATCCCGCTTTGGCTTGAAGGGCCGTCAGTCGCTCGACAATAATCTCGAAGTTTTTTATCAATTTGAGTGGGGCGTCGACCTCGCTGGCTTTGATGAAGATAATTCTATTAGTGATCGTAACCAAATCGTGGGTCTGCGTAGCGATTTTGGTACCGTCATGTTAGGCCGCTATGATACGTTTCTGAAAGACTCACAAGGTGCTGTTGACCAATTCAAGGACTATACAGCCGATCTGAAATACCTATTCAAAGGCGAAGTCCGTGCTGATAATAGCCTGACTTATTACTCGCCCGCTTATAAAGGTTTCAAACTGGGCTTTACCTACGTATTTTCGGACGACGATAGTGTAGACGACGGTCAATCGTTTGGCCTCATTTACGGGGATGAAAAGCTCAAAAAGAGTAACGTTTATGCCGCGTTAGCATTTGATAATGAGGTGGCAGGCTTTGACATCGTGCAATTCTCTTTCGCCACTAAGGTGAATGATTTCAAGTTAGGTTTTGCAGCTCAAGATTACCAGTCAGTGGATGGCATAATCAGTGCTCAGGGCGTGTTGGTCAGTGCCGCTAAACGCTATGGCGCTTGGGTGCCCAAGGTTCAGTATCAAGTTATTAAAGATGATGAGCGAGATCATTCGATCTCTATCGGCAGTGATTACTACCTCGGTGATAACACACGTTTGTTTGCCTTTTACACCGCTCGTAACCGCGATATTCAGCAGCAGGTAACAGAAGACTACCTTTCTATCGGTATACGTCACGATTTTTCTTGGTAAGATAGAAGCGCGATGAGCAGCTACTCTTTGGCTGCTCTATCTATTGAGCCAGATAATCGAGTGACGTCATGACGAATCTTATTGTACTTGCCATCTATTTGTTGATTGGTGTGGTGATTAAACGCGCTGGTAAGTTTCCGGATAACACCGCGCAAGTGCTCAACTTGTACGTCATTTACGCCGCTTTACCCGGTGTTATTTTTACCAAAATTCCTGACTTACATTTTTCTTCCGATCTCATTATTCCAATTATTACTCCATGGCTACTACTGGCAATGAGTGCCGTTATGGTATTACTGCTAAGTCGTTGGTTTAACTGGTCGCGGGAAGTCACCGGTGCCCTGCTGATTTGTGTACCGCTAGGTAATACCTCATTTTTTGGCTTTCCGATGATTGAGGCGTTCTATGGCAGTGATGCGATTGTATATGGGTTGCTCTACGATCAGTTTGGCTCGTTCTTTGGATTAGCCATTTATTCGACAATTATTATAGCGCTGTACCGTCCACTTACTGCGGGTGAATCAGCAGAACGTCCGCGCATTGCGGATATCATCAAGAAAATCGTGCTGTTTCCACCGTTCATTGCGCTGATAATCGCTCTAATAATCAAAGATATGGCTTACCCTGAGGTGTTCTCGGTGCTAACTGAGTCGTTGGCGGTTACATTGGTGCCTGTCATCATGGTGGCTGTTGGGTTCCAGCTAAAATTTCGTTTGCCAAAAGGCAGCAAAACGCCACTCACCGTCGGTTTATTGCTTAAATTACTGGTGATGCCAGCGGTGACATTATTGGTATTAGCATCGACCACGGGTATTGAATCCACTCTGGTGCAAGTCACTATTTTTGAAGCCGCAATGCCGCCCATGATTACGGCGGGCGCGGTTGCCATCATGGCTGGTTTGGCACCGATCTTATCGGCCGCTATGGTGGGCTACGGTATCTTGTTGGCATTCATCACTTTACCGTTATTACATCAATTACTGCAGTGGTTGGCATGACTGCGTGACAATGTCACAAAAGTGACCTAGTTTAATAAAACTGTCATAATAATTGTTAATACTATGTCGCATAGTTTAACGAGTCAGGAAACCAATCAATGCCGCGTAGAATTCTCATAGTAGAAGATGAAGCACCTATTCGCGAAATGCTGAGTTTTGTCATGGAGCAACATGGTTATCAAGCCGTGGAGGCTAAGGACTATGACAGTGGTCTTGCCAAAATCGCAGAGCCCTATCCCGATATGGTGCTGTTAGACTGGATGCTACCGGGCGGTTCAGGTATTCAGCTTGCCAAGAAAATTAAGAGTGATGATTTCACGCGTAACATTCCAATTATTATGCTCACTGCGCGCGGCGAGGAAGAAGACAAAGTGCGTGGACTCGAAGTGGGTGCCGATGACTACATTACAAAGCCATTCTCGCCCAAGGAACTGATGGCACGGATGCGCGCAGTATTCCGTCGCGTTGCGCCGACCGTCTTGGATGAACCTTTAGAGATAGAGGGACTAAAGCTTGATCCTGTTTCACATCGTATTTCTACGCACGATCGTAGTATCGATATGGGACCAACAGAGTTTAAACTGTTGCATTTCTTTATGACGCATCCGGAGCGTGTATACAGCCGCGAGCAGCTACTCGATCAAGTTTGGGGTACCAATGTTTATGTAGAAGATCGCACCGTTGATGTGCACATTCGTCGCTTGCGTAAAGCGTTACATGAGCACGGTTACGATCGTTTGATCCAGACGGTTCGTGGCGTCGGCTATCGCTTTTCAAGCCGGTAACAGAAGGTTATGGATAGAGAATACAGCAGTTTTGGTGCACTTAAGGGGCTTGTTCTCTATCTAGTGCCTTTTGCCATTATTGGTGCCATATTGGGCATCTTTTGGCAAGCGATGTCGCTATCCATGGCAGGCCTTTTGATATGGCACTATTATTATCAGCAAAAATTGACCGATTGGCTCTGGAATAGCCGTAACTTAATGCCGCCCACGGCGCCAGGCAGTTGGTCTTACATTTACGACGGGATTTACCGAAACCAGCGTCGTAGCCAACAACGGCGTCGGTCGTTAGCTCAGTTACTTCGTCGCTTCCGTGAAGCAGCCGAAGCGCTTCCAGATGCAGCCATTGTGTTTCGACGTGATGGCTCATTGTTATGGAGTAACCAACTCGCGCAATTCTATTTTGGTCTTAAATGGCCAGATGACGCGGGTATGCGCCTATCAAACTTAATCCGTCATCCCGAATTCTTTAGTTACCTGAGTAAAGGTAATTTTGAAGAAGCGCTGACAATTCCCTCACCTGCCCGCGACTCGTTAGATATTGAGATTCGGGTAATGCCTTACAGTGATGATCAATATCTCTTAGTCGCACGCGATGTCACTCAAATTAAGCAATTGGATAATCTGCGTAAAGACTTTGTAGCGAATGTTTCGCACGAACTAAAAACACCTCTGACGGTATTGCAAGGGTATCTTGAAATGGTTGAGGACCCAGCGATGACTCCGCCGGCAATGATGACCAAAGCGGTGGGTGAGATGCAACGTCAAAGTGAGCGTATGCGATTGCTTATTGATCAACTGCTTGAGCTTTCTCGCATGGAAACACCATCGCATGATGTCTTTGAACGGGTAGTGGATGCACCTTCATTACTACAACAGTTGCAAACTGAGGCGGAAAAATTAGCTAAAACAAAATCTATTAATGTTCACTTTGATGTGGCGCCCGTTAAAGTTTACGGCAAAGAGGATGCGTTACGGAGTGCAATGCAAAACCTCATTACCAATGCCATTCGTTATAACCAAGAAGGGGGTGATATTCGGGTCACTTGGCAAATGGTCGGGAGTGAGGTTGAGTTCAGTGTCGAAGATACTGGGCCGGGGATTGCCTCGGAGCATTTACCAAGGCTGACTGAACGCTTTTATCGTGTTGACAAGGATAGAAACAGTGAGCGCGGCGGCACCGGTTTAGGTCTTTCTATTGTTAAACAAGCGTTGCAACATCATAACTGTGAGCTACAGGTGAATAGTGCCTTGGGCAAGGGGTCGCGCTTTTGGTTCCGTTTACCTGCTGGACTCAGAGTCACCGGCAAACGTCATTAAAGTGACTTTTTTTTGTCATAAATGTCATTAAACTGTCACACAAATCTCATAAACTGCTGAAAATACGGTCAACTGGTTTTGTGAAAGTCACGTGAGGACAAACAGCATGAACAAGTTCAACAAGGCAGTCAAACAGCTTTTAGGCCTCAGTGTGATGATGGCACTGATGAGTCCTGCACACGCGACGGATGACTTACCAAAATACGAGAAAGTGTCGGGCTTGTCCGGCAATCTATCTTCGGTAGGCTCTGATACCTTAGCCAACATGATGACATTCTGGGGTGAAGAGTTTAAACGCATGTACCCTAGCGTAAACATTCAAATTCAGGCTGCGGGCTCTTCGACTGCACCACCGGCACTGACTGAAGGTACAGCGAGCTTTGGACCGATGAGCCGTGCCATGAAGTCCAAAGAAATAGAAGCATTTGAGAAGCGCCACGGTTATAAGCCGACACCCATTCGTGTCGCGATCGATGCGCTGGCGGTGTTCGTTCATAAGGATAATCCGGTTAAAGGTCTGTCGATTGCGGAAGTCGATGGTATTTTTTCTTCGACACGAAAATGTGGTTTTCCAGAGCCTATCACTCGCTGGGGTCAACTCGGCTTAACAGGCGATTGGGCGAGTAAAGATTTGCAGTTGTACGGCCGCAACTCGGTGTCAGGTACTTATGGCTACTTTAAAGAAGCGGGGCTGTGTGACGGTGACTTTAAGGCCAATGTAAACGAACAACCTGGCTCTGCTTCCGTTGTACAATCGGTTTCAACGTCGCTGAATGCAGTAGGCTACTCGGGTATCGGGTACGTCACCTCAGGCGTTCGCGCGGTACCGATTGCCCGTGGCGACAGTCACGAGTTTGTCTCAGCAACCCGTGAAAATGCTTTGGCGGGTAAATATCCTTTAGCTCGTTTCTTATATGTTTATGTGAATAAGCACCCGAACCAACCGTTAAGTAAAGCTGAAGCTGAGTTCGTAAAGATGATTTTGTCTCAGCAGGGACAAGCTATTGTCGACAAGGACGGTTATATTGCATTGCCCCGCGCTATCGTGGATGCTGAGCTTAAAAAATTAGGTTTGCATAACGCAGAATAAACAGTGTTATTCAGTTAAATAGCCAGCGCCCATGCGCTGGCTTAACACGTTAATAGGAAAGGTATGGACAGGCAAACAGAGCAGCAACTAAAAGCGAGTCAGGCGCGCTTATTAAAAGATAGGCTGGCACGTGTCGGTGTTACCACCGGTGGTGTTTTGGTGCTGGTTGCGCTGTTGCTTATATTTTTCTATTTGCTTTATGTCGTGCAACCGATTTTTGAATCCGCTTCGGTCAAGCCGATGCATAGCTTTGACATTAAAGCCAATGACCAAACTTTGGCTCTGGGAATGGAAGAACAGGCTGAAATTGGTTATCGCTTTGGCGCATCCGGCAAAGGTGAGTTTTTTGCCTTACAAGATAATACCTTTTCAGAACGTAAAATCGGCGATGTGATTGAACAACGTATGTTAGTGCCGCAAGGCAAAATTACTAGTTTCGCGCGCTCTTTACCGGTTAATCAGCAGTTTGTCTATGGGTTAGATAATGGGAAAGCCCTTATTGTGCAGCCCAAATTCAGCGTCACTTTTCCAGAGACGGCTCGTACACAGGGTACTCGTCAAGTCGAACGACTGATTATGCCGCGCTTTGAGGTACTCAATAATGAACAACCGTTGCAAGTCGATGAGCAGGGACGTCCACTTGAGCAGTTGGCTTATGCGACGGATGGCGAAGGTATGCTGATGGCGGCAGTCACTGGTGCTGATACGTTACTGATTACAAAGTTTGCAGCAGAACAAAACTTTTTGACAGGTGAGATATCACTCACACCTAAATATGAACAACGTAAAATGACCGCTTCGATACGAGATATTGCGGTTACGCCCGATTTAAATAAAGTTTTTGCACTGATTAATAACCGAATTGTGGTTTACTCAGTCAGCATGTCCGGTGCAGTGAGTGAAAGCCAAGTGATCACGCTTAACGGGCGGCAGTTTGGCCAGGCGCAATCATTACACTTGATGCCCGGTGCCGCCACCGTATTGGTCACCCATGAAAGTGGTGTTATCTCACAATGGTTTGAAGTGCCCACTGACGAAGGACGAACGTTTAAGTACATTCGCCAGTTTGATGCCGGCGGACAAATTGTTGACTTAGAAGTCGAGGACTATCGTCGTACATTTTATGCGGTGACCCACGATGGCAAGCTGAATGTATTTCATACGACGTCTGAGGCGGACCTCTATCATGAGGCTTTGCCTAACCGAGAAACACAAATGATCACGATCGATCCGCGTGCTAACCATCTCTTAGCTGAAGCCGGTAATGAGCTAACATTATTCAAATTGAGTAATGAACACCCGGAAGTGACGTGGAGCGGATTATGGGAACAGGTTTGGTATGAAGGTTATCCAGAGCCTTCGTATACCTGGCAGTCAACTTCGGGTTCGGACGACTTTGAGCCTAAATTTAGTTTAGTGCCGATCTCGTTTGGTACGATCAAAGCTGCACTCTATGCCATGTTGTTTGCCGTACCCATTGGTTTAGCGGCTGCAGTTTACACGGCTTACTTTATGTCGCCCTCAGTGCGTAAAGTGGTTAAACCGACTGTTGAGATTATGGAGGCACTACCGACGGTTATTCTAGGCTTCTTGGCGGGACTTTGGTTAGCACCGATTATTGAAGCTTATTTGCCCGGTGTGCTGGCGGTGATTATCTTAACACCGTTGTCTATTATTGGCTTCGCTGCACTTTGGCAGTTATTGCCGTCCCAATTGCGTAATACGTTAGGTGAGGGGCGTGCATCGTTAATTCTCGTGCCGCTTGTGTTATTCGTTGGCTGGTTATCCTTTTCAATGAGTCCGTGGGTTGAGGCCGTATTATTCGACGGCAATGTACGCGGCTATTTGACCAATGAGTTAGGCGTCACCTTTGATCAGCGAAACTCGTTGGTGGTAGGGATAGCCATGGGATTTGCGGTGATACCGACCATTTTTTCTATCGCAGAGGACGCCGTATTTAGTGTTCCTAAGCACTTGTCTAATGGTTCATTAGCGCTCGGTGCGACACCGTGGCAAACGCTGACTAAAGTCGTATTACTGACAGCAAGCCCCGGAATCTTCTCAGCGATAATGATGGGGCTCGGACGCGCTGTCGGTGAGACTATGATCGTACTTATGGCGACAGGTAACACACCGATTATGGATTGGAATATTTTCGAGGGTATGCGCACCTTATCAGCCAACATCGCGGTCGAGATGCCCGAATCCGAAGTGGGAAGTTCGCATTATCGCATTCTTTTCCTAGCCGCATTCGTGTTGTTCATCTTCACGTTTTTCTTTAACACCATCGCCGAGTTTGTCCGTCAACGGTTACGTGACAAATACAGTTCGATGTAGGGCTGACAGTTAGAGGTTACTCATGAAGCAATGGTTTAGAACTGGAAAGCCTTGGATTTGGTTGACGGCTGGCGCGGTGAGTGTGAGCTTGGTGGCGGTTATAGGCTTAGTGTTAATGATTGGTTGGCGTGGATTATCATTTTTTTGGCCGACAGCGATTCATCAAATGACCATCGAAACAGCATCGGGCGAGACACGCACGCTTATCGGCGAAATCTATGATAGCGAAGAAGTACCTATTGACCGTGTCCGGCAATCAGGTGTTGAGGTCGATGCGAGCGAAGGTGAACTGATTACACGTTACTTGATGAAAATCGGTAACCGCGAGTATGTGCCGTTGGACTTCACTTGGGTGGTCGAGCCAACTATTGTTGAAGATAAAACACCCACTGATATGGCGATCATTGAACGTACAAAAGACGGAAATTTCTATGGCCGTATCATTGCGATTGAGCAACAAGGTGAGCGAATCGCTGGGTATGAAGAAGCTGATTTCCGCGAGGTGTTATTCGATCGTGTTGAGCGCGCAGTCGAACTGCACGATGAGGGACAAGCGCTACAGGAAGATGAAATTGGCCGGATCAACTATCAGTTGAGCGAATTAGGCTTGGAGGAACGCCGCTTAAAACTTGAAGGACAATTAACTGAGCAGGCCTTGGCACGCCTTGAAGCGGAGCGAGAGCGGTTACAAGCGGAATACCAAACGTTAGAAAAAGCGTTGTTTGAGATTCGTGATCGAGCCGCACGGGATACGCTTATTGTCGAAGATTTTCGGGGCGAAGCGGTTGCTGTGCCGTTGTACCGCGTGTTGGATGTTAACTTCCCGAACGACATGCATTTACTTGCAAAGATCGGTCATTTTTTCCAACAAATTGGTAAGTTTGTCTCCGAGCCACCTCGTGAAGCGAACACCGAAGGCGGTGTTTTTCCGGCAATTTTTGGTACCGTATTCATGGTGCTGTTGATGTCGGTGATTGTTACGCCTTTTGGCGTCGTCGCGGCAGTCTATTTGCACGAATATGCAGGCAAAAATCCAGTGACCAAGCTGATTCGGATTGCCGTGATTAATCTCGCGGGTGTTCCGTCGATTGTTTATGGTGTTTTTGGTCTCGGCTTTTTCGTCTACATGGTCGGAGGTAGCATTGATCAAGTGTTTTACCCAGAAGCACTACCCAATCCAACCTTTGGTACGCCAGGCGTGCTGTGGTCTGCGATTACTTTAGCGATCTTAACCTTGCCAGTGGTGATTGTTTCGACGGAAGAAGGGCTTGCGCGTATTCCAAGTAGCTTACGTGAGGGCTCGTTGGCACTAGGTGCGACTAAATGGGAAACCATCTGGCGAATTATCGTACCTATGGCGTCTCCGGCAATAATGACCGGCCTTATTCTTGCGGTGGCTCGCGCGGCAGGCGAAGTGGCACCGTTGATGTTGGTTGGGGTGGTTAAATCTGCGCCAATGCTTCCGGTTGATGGCAACTTTCCTTACTTCCATCTAGATCGCAAATTTATGCACTTAGGGTTCCATATTTACGATGTCGGCTTCCAAAGTCCTAATGTAGAGGCTTCGCGCCCGTTAGTTTATGCGACATCGTTTTTACTGATTACTGTGATTGTTGGACTCAACCTCACGGCCATCGGTGTGCGCAATCACTTACGTGAGAAATACCGTGCACTTGAGCAATAATCACTTAGCAATAGAAGGGCAGCATTGATGATTTCGGTTAGTCCAAATAATGCCAGCGAAAAATTAGACTTGGCGAATTTAACAGACGATCAGCGCGCACTCGAAATTAAAAATTTGAGTCTATACTATGGAGAAGATCGTGCGTTGCACGATATCTCGATGAGTGTCCCTAAACACGGTGTCACTGCATTCATTGGTCCATCTGGCTGTGGTAAATCGACCTTACTGCGCTGCATCAACCGCATGAACGATCTGGTTGAGAGCTGCAAAGTTAAAGGCGATATTTTACTGCACGGTAAAAACATCTATGACAAGGGCGTGGATGTTGCTGCATTACGTCGCCGTATTGGTATGGTGTTCCAGCGACCAAACCCCTTCCCTAAATCGGTATACGAGAACGTGGTCTATGGTTTGCGTTTGCAAGGCATTAAAGATCGCCGTGTACTGGACGAAGCCGTCGAGCGCTCACTCAGAGGGGCGGCATTATGGGATGAGGTAAAAGACCGACTGAATGCGAGTGCCTTCAGTTTATCGGGTGGTCAGCAGCAGCGCTTGGTCATTGCTCGGTCGATCGCGATTGAGCCGGAAATTTTACTGTTAGATGAGCCGACCTCTGCGTTGGACCCTATTTCGACGTTGACGATTGAAGAGCTCATTACCGATTTAAAGCAAAAATATACCGTTGTGATTGTTACGCACAACATGCAGCAAGCGGCGCGTGTGTCTGACCAGACCGCATTTTTGTATATGGGTGAGCTCATTGAATATGCCAACACCGACACGTTGTTTACCACGCCCATGGAAAAACGTACGGAAGATTACATCACTGGACGGTACGGTTAAGGAGTACAGGCATGGATAAATTAAACATGGGTAAGCACATTTCCAATAAGTTTAACGAGGAATTGGAAGCCGTGCGTAACCGCGTATTGAGTATGGGTGGTTTGGTCGAGCAACAATTAAGCGACGCCATTACGGCGATTCAAACCGCTGATGTTGAATTAGCGGAAAAGGTCCTGAGTAATGACCACAAGGTCAATAAACTCGAAGTCCAAATTGACGAAGAGTGCGTGCACATTATTGCAAAACGTCAGCCTGCGGCCAGTGACTTACGGTTAGTTATTGCCATTATTAAGACGATTGCTGATTTAGAACGAATTGGTGACGAAGCAGAGCGCATCGCTAAAGTGGCGAAGGAAAGCTTCAGTAATGATCAACAGCAGTTGCTGGTCAGCTTAGAGAATTTAGGTCATCAAATTTTGACCATGCTACGTAAAGTACTCGACGCATTTGCCCGGATGGATCTTGATGCTGCTTATGAGGTACACCGCCAAGATGAGCAGGCAGACCGTCAGTATGAGGCACTGACACGTCAATTGATGACTTACATGATGGAAGACTCGCGCTCGATTCCTAAAATCATGAATGTGTTGTGGTCCGCGCGTTCGCTCGAGCGCATGGGCGACCGTTGCCAAAATATTGCCGAATACATCATCTTTTTCGTCAAAGGAAAAGATGTGCGCCATGTCTCGCCCGAGAGCATTGAGCGCACAGTCAAAGGTGACAGAGCCCCTTAGAACAGCTGCCGGGCGCGGATCGTGCCCGGAATTGCCTTCATTTTATCAAGCAATTCGGTGCCATTGTCGGTATCAATATCCATCACGACATAACCAACGTTTTCATCTGTTTGTAGGTACTGGCCCGCTACGTTAATCTCAAAATCACTCAAGATACTGTTGATCGCGTTCATCATACCGGGTTGGTTTTTGTGGATATGCAGTAAACGGCGAGCGGTTGCGTGCTGTGGTAAAGAAACTTCTGGGAAATTTACCGCCGACAGTGTTGAGCCGTTATCAGAGTAGTGCACCAGCTTACCGGCGACTTCGATACCAATATTTTCTTGTGCCTCAACGGTCGAGCCGCCAATATGCGGCGTTAGTAAGCAGTTTTCGATACCACATAACGGAGATTCAAAGAGGTCTTGGTTGCTTTGAGGCTCCACTGGGAATACGTCGATAGCGGCTCCGGCTAAATGACCGCTGGTTAACGCCTCAGCAAGTGCTTCGATATCGACGACGGTGCCGCGAGAAGCATTAATCAGCAAACTATTTGGTTTCATTTTAGCCAGCTGGGCAGAGCCTATCATCCAGCGGGTTGAAGGTGTTTCTGGCACGTGCAAAGTCACCACATCGGCTTTTGCGAGTAGATCATCGAGGCGTTTAATAGAACGCGCATTACCCATCGGTAGCTTGGTCTCGACATCGTAATAGATAACTTGCATACCGAGCTGCTCCGCTAATACGCTCAGTTGGCTACCGATATGACCGTAGCCAACGATACCGAGTATTTTGCCTCGCACCTCGTACGCATGGTTGGCCGACTTCAGCCAGCCTCCCTTATGCGCTTGCGCGTTTTTTTGCGGAATGCCACGCAACAACATAATGGTTTCGGCTAGCACCAATTCAGCGACGCTGCGTGTATTTGAAAACGGTGCATTGAATACGACTACACCGTGCTTTTGTGCGGCTTTTAAGTCGACTTGATTAGTACCAATACAAAAGCATCCAACCGCGATAAGCTTTTCAGCCGCAGCGAACACTTTCTCAGTTAACTGCGTGCGCGAGCGGATACCAATCATGTGTACGTCTTTGATTTTCTCGCACAACTCATCCTCATCGAGTGAGCCTTTGAGGATTTCGAGCTGGTCGTAGCCTTGTTGCTTAAGTAACTCGATGGCGCTGTCATGGACACCTTCGAGTAATAGTACTTTAATTTTGTCTTTTGCGAGTGATGTAACGGCCATTTAGTTTCCCCACGTCAGCTCTTTAACACCCTCTGAGGTTGCCAGTAAGGCAACATCGGCAGAACGGGCTGCAAATAGTCCGTTGGTGACAACACCGACTACATTGTTCAGTTGTTCTTCGAGTTCAACGGCATTTAGGATATCGAGGTTGTGCACATCAAGTATCCAGTTACCGTTGTCGGTGGTCACGCCTTGACGCCAAACAGGATCGCCGCCGAGCTTGACTATTTCACGCGCAACATAGGAACGTGCCATGGGAATCACCTCAACGGGCAACGGAAATGTACCCAGTCGACCGACTAATTTGCTTTCATCAGCGATGCAGACGAACTTTTTGGCAACCGCAGCGACGATTTTCTCACGTGTAAGTGCGGCACCACCGCCTTTAATCATTTGACCGTGTTCGTCAATTTCGTCAGCGCCATCAATATAAACAGGAACCTCGGGGGCGTTGTTCAGTTCGAAAACTTCAATGCCATGTTGTTTGAGCCGTTCGGTTGAGGCGTCGGAGCTTGAGACGGCGCCTTCGATATCGTCTTTGATCTTAGCCAATTCGTCGATAAAGAAGTTGACGGTGGAGCCGGTACCGACGCCCACGATAGCGCCTTTCTCGACATACTTAATGGCAGCTTGCGCGGCTTGTTGTTTTAGCTTATCAGAAGCGGACATAGCGGGGTTCCCATACAAATTGTTGTGATAGTTGATGGCACATCAGTATATCGATTTTGATGACTCATCGCTAAGAAAACTTAGGCTCGTGTTTAAAGGACCAATGTCGTGTCGGTGTGATCACTTCAGGTATCGCCACATCCCACGCTTGTATTGGTAATTGTTCAACATATTGCTCATCGTAGGCGATACCAATCGGTTGCAGTTGAGGTAGTTGACCGGCGCGCCAAGCGGCGAGTGTGCGGTCATAGTACCCACCGCCCATACCTAATCGGTTACCATACGAATCGAACCCAACCAACGGCATAAACATACAACCGATCTTGCTAAGTGGAACCACGTTGTCGACACGCAGCTGTGGCTCTTCTATACCATATCGGTTTTTAGTCAGTCGCGTATCGGGGGTTAACTTTAAAAATAGTAAATGGCCAGGGCTAAATGGATGTAAGACTGGCACCACGGTAGCCATGTTGGCTTGCCACAATGCCTCGATAGCCGGTGTCGTATTGAGCTCGTTGGCAAAACTTAAAAAAATGGCAGCGTATCCCGATGATTGTTGTGCGCGCTCTGCAACACGAGCGGCAACATCGTGGCTAGCTTGCCGTTGCATCGGTTCAGAAATAGCGGCTCGACGTGCTTTTAACTTGCGTCGCCATTCATCTCGGGTCATGCTTACTCCCATCTTTTTAACATGAAACAGAGCATACCTTATGAAAATGATAAAAACGATATGCCTTTTGTGTGGTTTTATCATCGCGTCCAGTGCACTGGCGCAACAAGGACCACCGAAAGCACCTGAGCGTGATCGCGGCGAAGGTCCTTATGAGCGCTTGATCTTGCGCGGAGCGACTTTAGTCACCGGCGAGGGTGCACCTCCTCGGGGACCTGTCGATATCGTGATCGAGAATGATCGGATCGTAAATATCGTCAGTGTCGGACATCCCGGTGTGCCCATTAAATCCGATGGGCGCCCCGAGGCGAGATCGGGTGATAAAGAGATGGACGTTAGTGGTCATTACATCTTACCCGGATTTGTTGATATGCACGCGCATATTGGAGGTTCAGCGGAGGGAATTCCGGCTGAATATGTACTCAAATTATGGCTGGCGCATGGCATTACCACCATCCGTGAGCCCGGTAGCTTTAATGGCTTAGACTGGGTGAAATGGCATCAGCAACGTGCAGCAGATAACCGTATTACTGCACCACGAATTGTACCGTATGTGGGTTTTGGCATGGGACGTGAAGCGCCCATTTATACGGCTGAGCAAGCCCGCGATTGGGTGCGTTATATTAAATCACAGGGCGCAGCAGGGATTAAGTTCTTTGGCGCTTCGCGGCGTGTCATGGAGGCAGCACTCGACGAGGCTAATAAGCAAGGTTTAGGTACCATGATGCATCACGCACAACTGAACGTGAAATCGATGAATGCACTGGATTCAGCGCGACTGGGCCTGACGTCGATGGAGCACTGGTATGGCTTACCCGAAGCATTATTTGAAGACCAAACGATTCAGAACTATCCGGCTGATTATAACTACAACGACGAACAGAATCGTTTTGAAGAGGCCGGGCGCCTCTGGAAACAAGCAGCGGAACCGGGGTCTGAAAAGTGGAATGCGGTGCGTGATGAGTTAATTGAACTCGATTTCACTATCGATCCGACGTTAACCATTTACGAGGCATCACGAGACTTAATGCGTGAGCGTCAAGCAGTATGGCACGAAGATTACACCTTACCGCGCTTATGGGATTTCTTTGAGCCAAGCCGCTATGCACACGGTTCCTATTGGTTTGATTGGACGACGGAAGATGAAATTGCCTGGAAGCATAATTACCAAAAATGGATGACCTTCTTAAATGATTTTCACAACCATGGTGGTCGACTCACGCTGGGTTCTGATGCGGGTTACATTTACAAGATTTACGGCTTTGGCTACATCCGAGAAATGGAGTTGCTGCAAGAGGCGGGGCTCAATCCGCTTGAAGTTATTTATGCGGCTTCTATGGGCGGTGCTGAAGCGCTCAATATGGATGATGATATCGGCAGTGTCGCGATTGGTAAAAAAGCGGACATGGTTATTGTAAAAGAGAATCCGTTAGCGAACTTTAAAGTGCTGTATGGTACAGGCCACTTTAAGCTTAATGAGGATAATCAGCCGATCCGTACGCAGGGCATTCGTTACACCATTAAGGACGGCATTGTTTTTGATGCGCAACAACTGCTCAAGGATGTGCGTGAGATAGTCGCCAAAGAAAAAGCCTCACGAGAATCGTGAGGCTTTAAGCAAACAAAAGGGTGGTTTCCCGGTGACGCCGCCATCTGACGGTAGCCCTTGAACCCATTGGTTCAAGGCGGGGAGCAAGTGGGATCCATCGTAGGCTTCCCGGTGCGTGCCGGGCTTGCTCATGACGGGCCAGTGATCCCCTTAAGTAAAAGCATCGGCTCAGGGACATACGTCTATTAGCGTACGACCCAGGAAACCCTAAACTGTTATCGCTGCGGGCCACGCTGAGCGCGCTGTTCGCTCATAGCTTGTTCAATCGTTGCCTGCAGCAATTGAATCTTTTCTTCGAGCTTCGCCGTTTTCGCGGCTTGCTCTTTCTGATCGTTCATCCACTCATGACACAAGTTTAGCGCTGTCATGACGGCAATTTGCTCAACATTGTGCAAATTCGTGCGTTCTTTTGTGTCATTGAGCCGTTCGTTCAACGCATCAGCCGCTTCTTGCAAAGCACTTTCTTGACCTACCGGACAGTTTACCCGATAGCTTCGGTCCAATAAAGTGATGTCCATTGTGCGACTCGTCATGATGCCGACTCCCTGCTACACATTGCGTTAAGTGCATGCTCAGCATGCGTTCTACTGCTTATTATGGCATGCCTTGGCAATGTTTGTCAGCTAGCGAATTGCAAAGCCGAGTGTTAGGATGACAACACCAGATTTTAAATAGAACGATATCTATGACAGCTCGATTTAACTATGATCGCATCTCATCACTGTATGCGCAACATGATGTGACGCCGCAGCCTGCCGAAGTACAAGGGATACTGGTTGGCCTCGTGGCAACAGGTACACAGCCCGATTCCCCCGATCTTGACGGGTTGCTCAGTGACCTCATTTACGACGGTCAACAATTACCTGCGGAGCTTGCCAAATTATTAAAGCAGCAGGCAACGGAAATTCAGCATGCTTTGGCTGACCGTGACCTCGGCTTTCAACTTTTATTGCCTGAAGATAACGCCCCATTGCAAGAGCGCTTAAATGCGTTAGCGGGCTGGGTGCAATCATTTTTGGTGGGCTTTGGAGTTAACCAAGCGAATATCGCGGCCACCAGCGGTGATTTGCGTGAAGCGCTCGATGACATGATCGAGATCGCCAAGTTGGAGTTTGAGGTTGATGACTCAGAAGAGTCCGAGCGCGCTTACTTTGAAATCGTCGAATATTTACGTGTATCGGCGATGATGTGTTTTACAGAACTCGGTGCACGTGAGCTAGCTCAATCTAAACCCGATTCAAAAACGTTACATTAAGTACAGACTTCATAGGAGCGGCTATGCAACCGGTTATTCCTCAAGATGAGTTTTTACAGCGTCGTGAACGAGTACTATCTCGTATGCCTCAAAACACCGTCGCAATTGTATCCGGACACAGTGAGCTGACTCGCAGTAACGATACAGAGTACCCATTTCGGCAGAATAGTTACTTTCATTATCTGACCGGGTTTAATGAGCCGGATGTCGTATTGGTACTGACTAAAATTGAGGGACAGCCAAGAAGTCTTCTATTTTGTCAAAATAAAGATCCTGAGTCCGAGGTCTGGCATGGGCTTCGGTTAGGCTTCCATAACGCAGTGCATGCGCTGGCAGTCGACGAGGGGCGAGATATTGATAGCTTTGAGGATGATATCAGCGAGCTACTCAATGGCGCGAGCAGTGTGCTTGTCTTGATGGGCGAAGACAGCGTGCTTGAAGCGCAAGTGCGCGATGCGATTGATTTTCTTCGTGCCAATGAGCGAAAAGGGTATGTTGCTCCACACCGTATTGAGGATTTACGTCCGACATTGGATGCCATGCGGCAATTTAAGTCAACGCAGGAGCTTGCGGTGATGCGCGAAGCAGCGCGTATTAGTAGTGATGCGTTTAAGCGCATCATGAAGTTCTGCAAACCCGGCGCCATGGAATACCAACTTGAAGCGGAATTGCAGCATGAATTCGCGATGCAAGGCGCGCCAGCACCTGCTTATGGCATTATCTGTGGCGGTGGTGCCAATGCTTGCATTTTGCACTACACCGACAACCGTGACGTGTTGCACGATGGTGACCTAGTGCTGGTTGATGCGGGGGCGGAATACCAAGGCTACGCAGCGGATATTACACGTACGTTTCCGATTAACGGTCGCTTCTCTGAAGAGCAAGCGATGATCTACAACATCGTGTTAAAAGCACAACAGGCGGCATTTGAACACATTAAGCCTGGTGACACACTCAAGGCGGCCACCGAAGCGGCGGCAAAAGTGATTAATGATGAGCTGACTTTGTTGGAAATATTGTCAGGTGATGCCGAAGAGAACTTTGCCAACAATCGTTGGAAGAAATTCTTTATTCATGGGCTAGGCCACTGGCTCGGGTTAGACGTTCACGATGTGGGGCGCTATAAGTCGACCGATGGCGAGCCGCTCACATTTCAACCGGGTATGGTGTTGACCGTTGAACCTGGCATATATATTTCACGCGAGTCGGGCGTCGATGAACGCTGGCGCGGTATCGGCGTGCGAATAGAAGACGATTTAGTTGTGACTGAGGACGGCTTTGAAAACATGACTCAAGCTGTGCCGAAAACTATTGAAGAGATAGAGTCTTGGATGCAAAACAATTAACAGCTGATGTTGTCATTGCTGGCGGTAGTTTGGTCGGCGCTCTAACTGGCGTGATGCTGGCGCGACAACGTCCAGATTGGCAGATCTTAGTATGCGAACCTCGCTTAGAAGGGCCACCGAACGATAAGCGTATTATTGCTTTGGCGGCTGCTTCGGCTGCGCGATTACAGCGGCTTGGCGTATTGGGCGAGCTGACTGATGCGACGCCTATTCGACATATTCATATCAGCGATAAAGGCTACTTAGGCGCGACAGAAATCCATGCAGAGCAAGAGCAAGTGGATGCATTAGGCTATGTAGTGTCCGCGGCAGAGCTGGTTAATCGCTTCTACTTAGCCTGTCAGCAACTGGACAATGTCACCTGGTTAGCGGGGGAGTCAGTTGAACAGCTGCATCACGAGACCGACAAAGTGCAGGTTGAAACCGTGAGTGGCGCAGTCATCGATACTCAGCTCGTGATTGGCGCGGACGGGCAAAACTCAAAGATCCGCTCGCTCTGTCGGTTGCCCTGGCAAGTTGAGGATTACCAACAAATTGGCTGTATCAGCACCGTTAAACTCGATCGTGATTTGCAAGGTTGGGCTTACGAACGCTTTACCGAGTTTGGTCCCATGGCTCTCCTGCCCATGGCAAACCAACAGGCATCACTTGTGTGGACCTTCAATCCGGAACAGGCCGAAACCGCGAAACAATGGAGTAGCGCGGAGTTTTTGACACGCTGTCAGCGTGCGTTTGGCTATCGGGCAGGGCGCCTGACAGCCCGTTCAGAGCCGGTGTTCTATCCGCTTCAGCTTAAAAAGGCCTTGCGCTCGACCTATCATCGAACGGTGATTATCGGCAATGCATCGCACGCGCTGCACCCGATCGCCGGTCAGGGCTTTAATCTTGGCTTACGCGACGTGGAGTGCCTTGTACAGGAACTTTCAGCAGTGCTAGACCCGGGAACATTTGCCGTGCTTGATGCTTATCAGCAGTCACGCACAAGGGATTATGACGCTATCATTAACTTGACGGACGGCCTAGTGCGGGGGTTTTCAAATACTAACCGTTTAATGGTGGTGCCACGCAATTTAGCCTTAATGACGTTACAGCACTGCGCACCGCTGCGTAGTCGCTTTGCACGACTGACCATGGGAATGAAGTCATGAATTACGATGTTATTGTGATTGGCGGCGGCATGATCGGCCTCACTATGGCACTCGGCCTAAAGCAACAAGGTCGCTCGGTGATGGTGATTGAACAGCATGAACAGCCGGCATTACCCAATGAGTTAGAATTGCGTGTTAGCGCACTTAATCATCGCAGCCGAGCCTTGCTCGATGAGTTAGGTGTCTGGCCGTTGGTCAGTGACTTTCGTATCGGCCCCTACACCGATATGCATGTATGGGATAAAGACAGCCCGGCCGACATTCATTTTTCCGCGACCGAAGCCAATGCAGATGACTTAGGCGCGATTACTGAAAACCGTGTACTCGAACATTTTTTGTGGCAACGCGCAGAAGCCGCCGGTGTTGTGATTACGAAAACCGCACAATGGCGCTTGCGTGATTGCGGCAGTGCACAGCAGGCGGCAGAAATTGAGTACGGAGAGCAACAACGCGCGCAAGCCCAATTGATTATTGGCGCCGACGGCGGGCGCTCGCGACTGCGCCAACAAGCCGGTTTAACGGTACGGTTTTGGGATTACGAGCAAGTGGGTGTGGTCGCGAACCTGCGGATGGAGAAACCGCACAACGGTGTTGCGCGCCAAGTGTTCTTACCCACCGGGCCTTTGGCCTTATTGCCAACCCCGGACACTGATGTCGTATCTATCGTTTGGAGTATGGATAGCTCACTGGCGCAGGCTCGCTTAGCCAATAAGTCCCAGCTGGCGCCGTTTGTAACGGCCGAAAGTGGACGTTGCTTAGGTGAAGCTGAGCTGATTTCCGATGTAAAAGGCTTTCCTCTGCGTATGCAATATGCACAACAGTGGCACGCGCAACGCGTTGTATTGGTAGGCGATGCCGCGCACACCATTCATCCCCTGGCGGGACAAGGTGCTAATTTAGGGTTTGCGGATTGCGTTTGCCTATTGGAGAACCTACAGCAGCGTGAGTTAGCGGATCTGAGTAGCCTGACTCGTAGCCTAGGGCGTTATCAACGCGAACGTAAAGCCGATACGCAAACGATGATTGCAGCGATGGAGCTGTTCAAACGAGGCTTCGGCACGTCTAATCCGTGGATAAAGGCGGTTCGTTCGCTGGGACTCCTTGCCGCAGAGCGTATTACGCCAGTTAAACAAAAATTGGCAGAAGTTGCGCTCGGTCGCTAAGCGCGCGGTTAAATACGTGCGCTTAGGTATTCGGCAAGCTGTTTTGCTGCGGATGACGCACGACTATCTAAGCGTAATACGATATTAATATCGCCTGGCGAAGGTAAGCGTTCCTTCAACTGTGGACTACTGATTAAGCTTTGGCTATCCGGAATGGTACTTTTGGCGAGCACCGTAACACCTAAGTTACTATTTAGGGCGGCGGTTAAGCCGGAGTAGTCTGAGTTGGTATAGCTAATGCGATAATCAATACGTGCACGCTGCAACGCTTGTTCGGCCCGTTTACGATAGATACAGCCCTCCGGTGCAACAACCAATGGTAGCGGGCGTTGCTCAAATGCAGCGGGTGTGCCCACCCAGACTAAGGCATCATTTTGTAGCAGCATGTCATTGGGGTTACGTTGTTCTCTGAGCGCCAAAATCATATCAAAACGTTCACCTAAGCCCGCGAAGAGATCCTTGCTTAATGCCGAGGTGACCTGCAATGCGATTTGTGGATAAACCTGCGCGAACTGACCCAGCACGTTGGGTAACAAGCTCGAAGCGAATTCGCTGGTAATTCCCAGCCGGATATCACCGGATACCGCCTGTGGCTGAAACTGCGCGAGCAGTTGCTCATGTAAACTAATAATCCGTTGCGCATAATCGTAAACGCGCTCGCCATCGGGGGTGAGCGATAACCGTTGCCCTTGGCGCTGCAATAATTCAGCCCCTAATTGTTGCTCCAGTTTTTTGATTTGGATCGAGATAGCCGGTTGTGAGCGACCTAAACGTTCGCCGGCAGCGGTAATACCGCCAAACTCAATCACTGCAACGAAACTTCGCAGGGCATCCGTAGATAAATGTTTCATAAATTAAATGGTTAAATAGTTAACGTTTCGGGTATTTAAAAAATAAATGCAATTATAAGCATTATTGATTTTAAACTTAAGTGCAAGACGCCTATAATTTGCGCCCATATTACTGGCTAAATTTAAAGCAAAAGGATGTCTTATGGGCAGCAGAACTCCGCTCTATGATGCGCACGTCGAAGCCGGCGCAAAAATGGTCGATTTTCACGGTTGGGATATGCCGTTGAACTATGGCTCACAAATTGAAGAGCACCACGCCGTTCGCCGTTCTTGCGGCATGTTCGACGTATCGCACATGACCATTGTTGATGTAGCGGGGCAGCAAGCCCAAGCGTTCTTACGCTACTTGTTAGTCAACGACGTTGCTAAATTAAAAACCGAAGGTAAAGCGCAGTACACCAGCATGCTCAACGAGCAGGGTGGCGTAATTGATGACCTCATCGTTTATCATTTTAGCGACACCTCATACCGTTTGGTGGTTAACTCAGCCACCCGCGAACGTGACCTAGGTTGGATCGAAAAAGTCGCGGCTGATTTTGATGTCACCATTAACGAGCGTGACGACATGGCGATGATCGCTGTGCAAGGCCCCGAGTCAGAAGCTAAGTTAAACGCCGTGTTGAGCAACGAAGACTTCGCAACCATCGAAGGCATGAAGCCTTTCTTAGGTAAGCAAGTGGGCGATTTATTTATCGCTACCACTGGCTACACGGGCGAAAAAGGTTACGAAATTATTGTGCCAGCCGAGCAAGTTAATGATTTGTGGAAGCAACTACTCGCTGCTGACGTAGCCCCCTGTGGTTTAGGTGCGCGCGATACATTGCGTTTAGAAGCCGGTATGAACCTTTACGGACAAGACACGGATGAGTCGGTCACCCCACTTGAGTCAAATATGGGCTGGAGTGTTGCATTTGAACCGACTGACCGCGACTTTATTGGCCGCCAAGCGCTTGAACAACAAAAACAAGCCGGTCACCACAAACTGGTTGGCTTGGTGATGGAAGACAAAGGCGTCTTGCGCCACGGTCTGAAAGTGATCGTTGATGGTGGCGAGGGTGTCATCACTTCTGGTACATTCTCACCATCACTTGGTTTTTCAATCGCAATGGCACGCGTGCCTGCGAACGTGGGTGATACCGCACAAGTTGAGATGCGCAAAAAACAGGTCACTGTGAAGGTTGTTAAACCTGCATTCGTGCGAAACGGTCAATCTGTTTTATAATAGCGTCAGAATTTAGTTAAATAGTCAGACAACCTGCCAGCGGCAGTTGGATTGAGAAGGATAGAGTTATGAGCAACATTCCAGCGGATCTTAAATATGCGTCAACTCACGAGTGGGTACGTGATGAAGGCGATGGCACTTTCACTATCGGTATCACCGAGCACGCGCAAGACCTTTTGGGCGACATGGTGTTTGTTGAGTTACCTGAAGTGGGTGACAAAGTGTCAGTCGGCGATGACGTAGCGGTTGCGGAGTCTGTTAAAGCAGCTTCAGACATCTACGCACCGATTAGCGGTGAAGTTATCGCGATTAATGAAGATCTTGAAGACGCGCCAGAAAACGTCAACAACGACCCGTATGGTGACGGTTGGTTGTTCCGCATTAAAGCGGAAGACAGCGGTGAGCTAGGTAACTTGCTCGACGCCGACGCGTATGAAGCGTCTATCGACGAAGATTAAGCGTTAATGTAACGCCACAAGGAAAGTGATGGACCCCGGCATGCTCCGGGGTTCCGTGTTTTTTTGCACTGTTCGATTCCCAATTTGTACGAGGCCGAGGTAAATGACCAGTACTACCCTTACGCAGTTAGAACATCACGATGAATTTATTGGCCGTCATATCGGTCCGAGTCATGATGAGCAGCAAGCCATGCTCAAAGAGCTTGGCGTAGATACTTTAGAAGCGTTGACCAGAGATACGGTTCCAGGCTCTATTTTACGCGACCCTTTTTTAAAAGTCGGCGAGCCTAAAACTGAGCGTGAAGCATTGGCTGAACTCAAAGCCATTGCGAAAAAGAACCAGATCTTTACCTCGTACATTGGTATGGGCTACTACGATACGGTAACGCCTAACGTTATTTTACGTAACGTATTAGAAAACCCAGGTTGGTATACTGCATACACGCCTTACCAGCCCGAAATCGCACAAGGTCGTTTGGAAGCCTTATTGAACTTCCAACAAATGACCATGGATCTAACCGGTTTGGATCTTGCGAGTGCCTCATTGCTTGATGAAGCAACGGCAGCTGCCGAAGCAATGGCGATGGCGAAGCGGGTATCGAAAAACAAAAAATCAAACGCGTTTTACATTGCGGACAACGTGTACACGCAAACCATCGACGTGGTTAAAACACGTGCTGAATACTTCGGCTTTGACATTATTGTCGGCCCGGCGCGTGAAGCATCTGACCACGATGTGTTTGGTGCGCTATTACAGTACCCCGACAAAACCGGCGAACTGCACAACATTGAACAGCTGATTGGCGAGCTACAAGAGAAGAAAGCGATTGTTTCGGTGGCTTCCGATCTGATGAGCTTGTTGATGCTGAAATCTCCGGGCGAAATGGGTGCGGATATCGTATTTGGTAACGCACAACGCTTTGGTGTACCAATGGGCTATGGCGGTCCACACGCTGCATTCTTTGCAACTCGTGATAAGTTCAAACGTTCATTGCCCGGTCGTATCATTGGTGTGTCTAAAGACTCACGTGGTCGCCCTGCGTTGCGTATGGCAATGCAAACCCGCGAACAGCACATCCGTCGCGAGAAGGCTAACTCGAACATCTGTACCGCGCAGGTATTACTGGCCAACATGGCGTCGTTTTATGCGGTGTACCATGGGCCACAAGGTTTGCGTCGCATTGCTAACCGTATCCATCGATTAACTGATATCGTAGCCTTGGGTATGCAGGATAAAGGCGTTCAAATCAGCAACGCGCATTGGTTTGATACGCTGACTTTTGAGATGAAAGAGAACGCGACCGACGTATTGGCGCGCGCTAAAGCGGCTGGCATTAACCTGCGTAATGACGGTGAAGCCGTGTTTGGTATCAGCATGGATGAAGCCAAAACACGTGCAGACGTTGAAGTATTATTTAACGTCTTGTTCGGTGATGACCATGGTCTGGATGTTGAAGTCCTCGATAGCCGCGTAGCGAGCAAAGAAGTCGAATCAATTCCAGCGCAATTGGTACGCGAATCGGACTACCTAACGCACCCAGTATTTAACGAGTATCACTCAGAAACCGAGATGCTGCGTTACATCAAAAAGCTGGAAAACAAAGATTTAGCATTGAACCACTCAATGATCTCATTGGGTTCATGCACCATGAAGCTGAACGCCACCGCTGAAATGATTCCAGTGACTTGGCCTGAGTTTGCTCAGTTGCACCCATTCTGCCCTGTCGAGCAAGCGCAAGGCTACGCAGAAATGATTTCGTCATTGTCTGAGTGGTTGGTTGATATCACCGGTTACGATGCGCTTTCAATGCAGCCGAACTCAGGTGCTCAGGGTGAATATGCCGGCTTATTGGCAATCCAGAAATACCACGAAAGCCGCGGCGAAGGTCACCGTAATATCTGCTTGATCCCAAGCTCAGCGCACGGTACTAACCCGGCTTCAGCACAGATGATGAACATGAAAGTGGTCGTGGTTGATTGCGATAAAAACGGTAACGTGGACATGGCAGACCTGAAAGCTAAAGCCGAAGAGGCGGGCGACCACCTGTCATGCATCATGGTGACCTACCCATCGACACACGGTGTGTATGAAGAAGGCATCCGTGAAATTTGTGAGCTGGTACACGAGTTTGGTGGCCAAGTTTACATGGACGGTGCCAACATGAACGCGCAGGTGGGTGTTACTTCTCCAGGCTACATTGGCTCGGATGTATCGCACTTAAACCTACATAAGACCTTCTGCATCCCACACGGTGGTGGTGGTCCAGGTATGGGTCCGATCGGCGTGAAAGAGCACTTAAAGCCGTTCTTGCCAAACCACAGCATCATTAACTTGAAGACCACTGAGTTGGGTAATGGCGCGGTATCAGCAGCACCTTATGGTAGCGCAAGCATTTTGCCTATTTCGTGGATGTACATCGCGATGATGGGCGGTCGTGGCTTACGTGAAGCGTCAGAAACTGCGATTCTGAATGCTAACTACGTTGCCGAGAAACTCAGCAAGCACTTCAAGATCTTGTACCGTGGCCGTAACAACCGTGTCGCGCACGAGTGCATTATCGACTTGCGTCAAATGAAAGAAGATGCCGGTATCGCCGAGATTGACGTGGCGAAGCGCTTGCAGGATTACGGCTTCCACTCACCAACGATGAGCTTCCCAGTTGCGGGCACCATCATGGTTGAGCCAACGGAATCTGAATCTAAAGCAGAACTCGATCGCTTTATTGAAGCGTTGTTTTGCATCAAGCAAGAAGCTGACAAAATCGCCGCAGGCGAGTGGCCGCAAGACAACAACCCGTTGGTTAACGCACCACACACGCTTGCCGACATCACCGATGCTGAGTGGGACCGTCCCTACGACCGTCACACCGCAACTTATCCGGTTGAAGCGGTAAGCTACGACAAGTTCTGGCCAACCGTAAATCGTATTGATGACGTATATGGCGACCGTAACCTGATGTGCTCGTGCCCGAGTATTGACGAGTATCGGTAAGTTGATGGGTTAGTTGTGCAGAGTAATTAAGTCTGCGACTGTAATTAACTTTGCGACTGAAGTATTCAGTTCGATAAAACGAAAACCCGCTATTAAGCGGGTTTTTTCCAATATTGAAAATACAAACTTCAAACAACGACTTTCAATAGGGTTAAGGCGCAGTCTATATAAAGTAGAAAATTTCGGTGCAAGTCACTCTATACAGCCAAAATCTATAGAAAGGCATTGTAGTGGCAGACTAAACCCGAACACTCTTTTAAGTGGTAGTATTACCCTTAACGAAGAGGTGTTCAATGGCAAGAAGACAACGTCGATCATTTAGTCCTGAGTTCAGGTATGAGGCCGCTAATTTAGTGGCTGAGCAAGGCTACAGCTATGCGGAAGCAGGCCGGGCTGTTGATGTACATGAAAATACGATTAGAAATTGGGTTCAACAGCTAGAAAGTGAACAAAGCGGTCAAACGCCTAAGTCCAGGGCGATGACTGCGGAGCAGCAACGAATACAGGAGCTTGAAGCTCGCGTGAATCGGTTAGAGCGGGAAAAATCGATTCTAAAAAAGGCTACCGCTCTCTTAATGTCCGACGACCTGAAATCTACGCGCTGATAGACCGGTTGAGGGAGCATGAAACGACTGAGTTGGTCTGCTCAGCGCTGGGTGTAGGTGTTAGCAGCTTTTATGAGCGTCGAAAGCGACGTCAACAAATAGAAACTAAGCGGCGACTGCTGCGGGCTCGTATAAAACGCTTATTCATAAAGTCCCGAAATTCGGCGGGGACCCGGACTCTCGTCGATATGCTGAAACACGAAGGCGTTATCATGGGACGCTTTAAAGTTGGCCGTTTGATGAAAGAGCAAGGCTTAACGAGTAAGCAGCCAGGCCCTCATGCCTATAGGATCGCTAATGTTGAGAGACCGGATATCCCGAATAAACTCAACCGTGAGTTTGATGTAGAAGCTCCGAATAGAGTCTGGTGTGGTGATATAACCTATATCTGGACTGGCTCGGGCTGGCATTATGCTGCCGTCGTTATTGACCTGTTTACCCGTCGGGTTGTTGGCTGGTCGATGTCGCCTCGCCCTGACGCAGAGCTTGCTGCACGTGCACTGGATATGGCTTATGAAATGCGCGGTAAACCCGAGGGTGTGATGTTCCATAGTGATCAAGGTACTCAGTATGGAGCGCGAAAGTTCAGGCAAAGGTTATGGCGTTACCAGATAACTCAAAGCATGAGTCGGCGCGGAAACTGTTGGGACAATAGTCCAATGGAGCGAGTATTTAGAAGTTTAAAGTCTGAGTGGATGCCGGCAACCGGTTACCGTTCAGCAATTGAAGCAAAACGAGATGTCAGTTACTTCCTAATGAATTATTACAACTGGGAGCGACCGCATCAATTTAATGATGGTCTACCACCGGCAAAAGCAGAGAAATTAGCTAAAAAGGTGTCCGGGTTTTGTTGACCACTACAATACAAAAAAGCAGTTGAGATTCATGGTTAAATTATTTGTTGAAGCCCCGGAATAAAAGGGCATACCATTACGAGGTGATTAGTGAATTGGAGCAGCTTCAAATCATGTCTGGAGCTGCTAGCTTCAGAGTCTATTTAGCAGACGATGAGAATAGCGAGTAAACTTTCACACCAGTAATAAAATCCACCAATGCCTTGTCACGCACTCTATGTTGACTCTTAGGGATATTTATAGTTGAATCAGACACATGCCTACAGAGGCGAGCGGACGCCCTTATTGCTCGGTTGTCTCATTGATTGATGGCCGAGTTGGGACGTTAGCGGATAAAGCATCTGGCTAATGTATGTAGTGACTATCTTTTATGTGGGTAGCGTCCGTGGAAGAACCCAGCGAGAGCTGGGTTTTTTTCTAAGGAGGGACTTGTTGTGGGATTGCATGAAAAGATTACGCGGTACATTGAGCAGGAAGCTGAGAAGTTGTCACTGAGACACCACGCTTACCACAACGCCTTACACATTGAAAACTCAAGAAAGCGTGAACGTTCCTCGTCACCTTCAAACCTTAAGTCCGTTACAAAACCTCCGCACTGGTCAGAAAATAAGAGGTTTGATCCCTTTTATGTAAAAAAACACGCTAAAACGATAGCCCATTCTATTACCAAGAAAATTGAATCTGGAAGTTATAAGCCATTTAAACCGTCTAGCAATTATGTCGCAAAGTCATCTGGGGGCTACAGAGAAGTAGCTATGTACGAGATTCCAGACGCAGCGATATCAACTTTTTTCTATCATCGACTGTTATCTAAAAATAAGCATCGATTTAGCTCATTTTCATATGCTTACCGAGATGACCGAAATGTACACTTTGCTATTCAAGATATTGCGGTGGAATTATCTCAGAATTCTAGGTTATTCGTGGCTGAATTCGATTTTTCGAAGTTTTTCGATACGATTTCACATAAATATTTGTTTAAGCAGTTTGACCAAAATGGCTTCTTTATAAGCGAAGAGGAGCGCTCGGTAATTAAAGCGTTCTTGGAAGGGCGTGAAAAAGGCATACCCCAAGGAACTTCCATATCACTTTTCTTGGCGAATTTAGCATGCTGGAAACTGGATAAGCAGTTAGAGAAAGAAGGGTTACAGTTTGCGAGGTACGCTGACGACACTATCATATGGTCGCAGGACTATTCCAAAATTACAAAAGCTTTGCATATCATGAGCAGTTTTTCGAAGGAAGTAGGTGTTGCAATAAACACCGAGAAGTCTGAAGGGATTAGTATTCTGCGTCCTGATGGTATGAAATCAGAATTTTATAAAAGTAAAGATAAGGTCGAATTCTTAGGTTACTCAATTTCTATAGATAAAGTCTCAATTAAATCCTCTGCCGTAGACAAAATAAAACGTGAAATATCTTATATCCTGTATAAGCACCTGATTCAACCGCTTAAAGATAAACCTCTGAAAGCCTTAAAAATACCAGCGAATGATATAGATGAGGCCTTGCTTAGTGCTATCTGTGAAATACGCCGCTACATGTATGGCAATCTATCGGAAAATATGATTTCAGCTTATTTGAGCGGGCGCAGCAACCGGATATTTTTTAAAGGAATTATGAGCTTTTACCCATTGATAAATGATGAAGCTCAAATGAAGTCACTGGACGGCTGGTTGGTCAACGCAATTTTTAAAGCTGTGCAATATCGCGGGTCTCTTCTAAAATCCCACCGTCAGCCTAGAAGCCATATTTTTCCATTCAACGCTTCACGAAAGGAGCTTTTGATAGGTTGTAACTCGGAACGCGTAAAGGGAATGAGACTTCTAAAGCACCCAAGTTTTTTGACAATGTTTAAAGCAATGCAAAGGGGGTTGGTTGAAGTCGGTATCACAGGAGTGACTGATCCCAACGCAAACGCGTACAACTACTCGTAGTAAGTTTTACATACTTATTGGTGAAAGCTCAGGCTGCTGCTTCTTTTATTCTCATTAGTGGAGAGCATCCATTTTTCGTCACCAGTCGCAAAAAGCGAACCTCCGGGTTCACTTTTTTATGCCTGACGCAGAGCTTTGCATAAACCTTACCGAGCCTTTACAGAAGCGGTTGGCGGAATCGCGTATGCTACGCGCGGCTCAATTAAGCGGAGATAGTAATGAAATACGTATGGCTTGGTATGGTGTCGCTATTGATGTCGGCGTGTAGTTCTATTCCAACGCATAGCCCAGCGCATTTGGTGGGTCAGGTAGAGACTGGTAAGGCGTCTTATTATGCGATGAAGTATCAATTTCGCACGACCGCCAGTGGCGAGCGTTACAGCCTATGTAGCGTCAATTACCTTGGCCGGTTTTCCGGCAATTATCCTGGCCGGTTGATACCGATTTTTAACTACCGTTGCTCATTGCCATTTTGCGACGGTA
>NZ_LSBQ01000010.1:0-88816 GCF_001577655.1 Idiomarina sp. T82-3
ACGAGTTGGCGTGTCATACTCAACGTGTGAAGTTGAGATGGTGATACCACGCTCTTTCTCTTCTGGCGCGTTATCGATGGCTGCGAAGTCTTTCGCCGCACCACCATAGACTTTAGCCAGAACTGTCGTAATAGCAGCGGTTAAGGTAGTTTTACCGTGGTCAACGTGACCGATGGTGCCGACGTTTACGTGCGGCTTCGAACGTTCAAATTTTTCTTTAGACATTGCAGCCTCTCTAACAAAATTCTGTTGGGTGTACCTAGCAACAAAGTTGCATACCGGAAACGGTTAGAGAGTAGCCTATGATGACGTGGTGCTGATAGGCGGATTTGAACCGCCGACCTCACCCTTACCAAGGGTGCGCTCTACCAACTGAGCTATATCAGCACTGGATTGTTTGGAGCGGGTGGCGGGAATCGAACCCGCGTCATCAGCTTGGAAGGCTGAGGTAATAGCCACTATACGACACCCGCTGAAACATTGGGCCACCTCAAAACCAAGAATTGCGTGGTGGAGGGGGCAGGATTCGAACCTGCGAAGGCTGAGCCGTCAGATTTACAGTCTGATCCCTTTGACCGCTCGGGAACCCCTCCCAAAAAGTGCAATTTGAATTGGTGCCGGCAGAGAGAGTCGAACTCCCGACCTACTGATTACAAGTCAGTTGCTCTACCAGCTGAGCTATGCCGGCACCCCGGTTAGGTGGAGCGCATTCTATGGTACTAAATTTGATAGTGCAATAGCTTTGCGCGATTTTTTTTAAGTTTTTGATGCGATTGGTTAGTTTTTGCCTGATTCGGCGATTTTGTAACCAGAACTTAAGAGATTTTGCCTTGTTTCAGTCATTACTGCAACAAGGCAAATCAATTTATTTTGCGAACGGATGACGCAAAATAATCGTTTCTTTACGGTCGGGACCGGTTGAAATAATATCAACGGGCACTCCCGTTAGTGCCTCAATACGTGAAATATACGCAAGCGCTTGCGGTGGCAACTGATTATGTTCAGTAACGCCGACCGTGCTTTCCTGCCAGCCAGGCAATGTTTCATAGACCGGCTCTACCGCTTCATAGTCCTCGGCGGCCATTGGTGGGTATTCACTAATGGTCCCATCGGGTAGTTTGTAGCTGGTACAAATTTTTAATTCATCCAAACCATCTAACACGTCGAGTTTAGTTAGGCAGAATCCACTCACTGAATTGATTTGTACTGCGCGACGCATCGCGACCGCATCTAACCAGCCAGTACGACGCTTACGACCTGTCGTTGCACCAAACTCATGACCTTTAACGCCAAGATGTTGTCCCACGTCACAATCTAATTCAGTTGGAAATGGCCCACTGCCTACACGTGTCGTATAGGCTTTAACAATACCCAGTACGTAGTCAATGTATCGAGGACCAAAGCCAGCGCCTGTCGCAACACCACCCGCTGTCGTGTTGGATGATGTCACGTAAGGGTAAGTACCGTGATCAATATCAAGAAGGGTGCCTTGAGCGCCCTCGAACATAATTTCTTCACCGCTCTTACGCGCTTTATCAAGCAATGCAGGCACGTCTGCGACCATCGGTTTTAGCAACTCGGCAAATTCTTTGCATTGTTTTAAGACAACATCAAAATCAATCGCGGGTTCGTTGTAGAGCTTAGTCAATGCGAAATTATGGAAGTCGGTTAACTCTTTCAGCTTATCTTCTAAACGCGTGGCATTAAAAAGATCGCCGACGCGTAAGCCTCTGCGCGCGACTTTATCTTCATAAGCAGGGCCGATACCTCGACCTGTAGTACCAATTGCTTCTTTACCTAACGCACGCTCACGCGCTTGGTCTAAAGCGATGTGGAAAGGCAAGATTAATGGGCACGCCTCACTGATACGTAGACGTTCTTTTACTGGCACATTCCGCGCCTCTAACATCTCCATTTCTTCCATTAAGGCTTCAGGCGAAAGTACCACACCATTACCAATCACACATTGTACGTTGGTGCGTAGTATGCCCGACGGAATTAAGTGAAGTACGGTTTTTTCACCATCAATAACCAATGTATGACCGGCATTGTGACCCCCCTGATAACGCACCACGAGCGATGCTTTATCTGTCAGTAGATCAACAATTTTACCTTTACCCTCGTCACCCCATTGGGTGCCTAGAATCACGACGTTTTGACTCATGTTTGCCCCGCTTAAAAAAAATCGACGTAATTTTACCCTGTTGCGTTCGGTTTGTATATGGACATAAAAAAGCCCGCGATGACGCGGGCTTCAATTTGTTTGAGCTTACTCTTTCGGCTCGCCTTGAAGATCCTGAAGGTAGCGGAAGAAATCACTCTCCGCATCAAGCACCAGTACATCCGATCCCGAACTGAACGATTCGCTGTATGCTTGCATGCTACGAATGAATGCAAAGAACTCTGGATCTTGTTGATAAGAGTCCGCATAAATCTTCGCAGCTTGCGCATCACCTTCACCTCTTAGTTGGCGAGATTGGCGCTTAGCATCCGCTAACATAACGGTTACGCGTGCATCCACATCAGCACGGATAATTTCCGCCTGCTCACGGCCTTCTGAACGGTGTTCAGTCGCGACAGCTTGACGTTCAGCGCGCATCCGCTGGTAGATAGACTGACTGACTTCATCAGGCAAGTTAATCTGCATCACACGTACATCAATAACTTCGACGCCTAAGTCAGACGCACTCTCAGCACCTTTAATGAGGGCTTCACGCATCAACTCGTCACGCTCACCAGACACGATATCGGAAATGGTGCGGCTACCAAACTCACTACGTAAGCCACTGTTAATCCGTCGAGTCAGCAAGGCCTCAGCCTGCATCTTATTACCACCATTGGTACTCAAGTAGAAAGTAGAAAAGTCATTGATGCGCCACATTACGTAAGTATCAACGATCAAATCCTTTTTCTCACTGGTAACAAAACGGTCAGGGTCACCATCAAGCGTTTGTAAGCGAGCATCTAAGCGTTTTACTTGCTCGATAAATGGTATTTTAAAGTGCAAGCCAGGTTCAAAAACCATCGCCTCGCCAGTCTCAGCATTACGCTCAACCTTACCAAATTGAATAAGAATGGCACGCTCACCCTCTTTAACAACATAAAGAGACGACAAACCCAAAGCGACGAGTACTACTACAATAATTGCGATTAAATTTTTCATAATTATCGACCCCCGCCACGCGTATTTGTACGACCCGAATCAGTCGAATTGCTCGAGCCATTTGCGCTGTTGCGCGATTGATTCATGTTTGAGTCGGTTGGTACACGCAAAGGCGATAGGTCATTGACCTTTCTTCCTTGCTTTTCAAGAATCTTGTCGAGCGGTAGGTACATCATGTTATTGCTACCCTCAACATCGACCAACACTTTCGGTGTTTTTGCGTAGAGGTCTTGCAAGGTATCTAAGTAGATACGCTCACGCGTTACCTGCGGCGCGTTTTCGTACTGCGGTAACAGTTCGTTAAAGCGAGCCACTTCACCTTGAGCCTCTAGGATGATCTGCTCTTTATACGCTTGCGCTTCTTGCAGCATACGACGTACTTGACCACGTGCCAAAGGCTCGACTTCACGTGCATACGCTTCCGCTTCACGGATAAAGCGTTCTTCATCCTCTTGCGCAGCGATTGCGTCATCAAATGCTTCTTTAACCTCTTCTGGCGGACGCGCTGGGAGCAGGTTAATATCTACGATTTGCAGACCCATTGAATACGGGTCGATGGTACGTTCAAGTAAGTCAAGCGTACGCGCACGAACATCCTCACGACCGCGTGTTAAGACTTCATCCATGGTCGTGTGACCCACCACGTAACGTAACGCACTGTCCGTCGCACGCGACAAGACTTGATCCGCGTTATCAACGTTGAACAAGTAGTTACGCGGATCGACGACACGGTACTGCACGTCCAGTTGTACTACCACGACGTTTTCGTCTTGGGTCAACATAAAGCCTTCGGTGCTATCAGAGCGAATGTTGTTAACGTCCACATGCTCGACTGTATCAACGAACACAGGGCGCCAATGCAGACCCGACTCGACAAGCGTATGGAAGTTGCCAAAACGCAATACAACGCCTCGATCAGCCTCTTTTACTGTATAAAAACCTGCAATAAACCAGATGATGACAGCGAGTACTGCGATAATGCCGATGCCCTTCGCTGGGATGCCCGACTTACCACCACCACTGCCTTTATTTCCACCAAGACCTAACTTGGCAAAAAATTTTCGCAGCGCCTCATCAAGATCTGGGGGTCCCTGATCGTTCCCCCCTTGGTTTTTCCATGGGTCGCGGTCTTTGTTACCGCCATTCCCCGGTTGGTTCCATGCCATGGATGACTCCGTTAAAGTTAAAAAAATCGTTTACTGAATATAGTTATCGAGTCGATTGTCGTATTCTTTCTGTAATTTATTCCAATCCACTACCGACATTTTAATGTCGAGCTCTAATTCGCCTTGCTCATCTATTCGTTCTGCCGAAACGCTATTGAGTTGATACAGCGTACCACGCAGTTTACCCATAGATGGTGGCAATTTTAAGCTTAAATTGACCATTTGCGGTCCGAGTCGCTCTTTCAGAGCCTCGAAAATAAGCTCGGTGCCGATATTGTCTTGCGCTGAAACCCAGACTCTAACGGGCTTCCCTTCATCGTCTCTATCAATACGCGGCGCAGAGTCCTCCAGTTTATCAATTTTGTTGCAAATCATTAACTGCGGTACTTCACCTGCACCAATTTCACCCAGCACTTCACTCACTTGTTCAATATTGCTTTGTTGATGCTCATCGGCGACATCAACAACATGCAACAGAATATCCGCTTCCTGCGTTTCTTGCAGCGTTGCCTTAAACGCAGCGACTAAGTCGTGCGGTAAATGCCGAATAAAGCCCACAGTGTCAGCAAGAATAATGCGCCCAACATCTTCTACTTCGAGCTTTCGTAACGTTGGATCGAGTGTGGCGAAGAGCTGATCCGCAGCATACACCCCCGACTCTGTCATGGTATTGAACAAAGTCGACTTACCTGCGTTAGTATAGCCAACAAGACTCACGGTTGGAATTTCTGCTCGTTGGCGCGCACGACGCCCCTGCTCTCGCTGCTTTTGTACCTTCTCTAGACGGCGCAAAATATTTTTAATACGCCCTCGGATGAGTCTTCGGTCAGTTTCTAGCTGCGTTTCACCGGGCCCTCTTAGCCCAATGCCACCTTTTTGTCTTTCTAAGTGTGTCCAACCACGTACTAGGCGAGTGGATATATGGCGCAGTTGCGCTAATTCAACCTGCAACTTACCTTCGTGAGTCCGCGCGCGTTGCGCAAAAATATCGAGTATTAAGCCGGTACGGTCTAAGACTCGACACTGACAAATTTTTTCGAGGTTTCGCTCTTGAGTGGGTGATAACGCGTGATTAAAAATGACAATATTGGCGTCCAACGCCTGCACCTGCTCAGCAATTTCTTCCGCTTTACCACTTCCCACGAAGTACTTAGGACTAGGCGCACTGCGAGAGGCCGTCACTACTCCAAGCGGTTCGACACCTGCTGAGCTAGCTAAAAGATGAAGTTCAGAGAGGTCTTCTCTATCGACTTCGGCGGGCAAGTCCATATGGACCAATACGGCATAATCGCCACCTTCATATCTGTCGAACAACGTTTCTAGACCTCCTCAATATTGCTTATTCTTCAATGTCACCTTGGTTGTGCACACCTTGCTGAGGCAAATAGTTTTGCGGAATACGAGCAGGCACAACGGTTGATATTGCATGCTTATAAACCATTTGGCTCACCGTGTTTTTTAATAACACAACAAACTGATCAAACGACTCAATCTGACCTTGCAACTTGATTCCGTTTACAAGGTAAATTGAGACGGGTACTCTCTCGCGACGTAACGCGTTTAAAAACGGATCTTGAAGCGTTTGCCCTTTCGCCATGGCGGATTCCTTTTTTTGTTATTAATATCCAAGTCAATGGGGTGGCCAGTTAAATGGTAGAACCTATTAATCACCCTAGACCAACGGTAAAATTTTGCAACTTAAACATGCCATAACATACGCTGCATTCCCAGTCTTTGATCTTAGGGCGAATCTTTATTTTTCAATCTTTTACCGAAAACTTTTCGGTTGGCTGTTGCAACCGCGATCGTACCTGATCGAGTTTATCATGGGCGAAAGTATCCAGCCAGTGCACATCTGGCCAACCGCGTAGCCACGTTAACTGCCGCTTTGCAAGCTGTCGTGTCGCAATAATCCCGCGCTCTTTCATCGCTTGATAAGTCAATTCACCCGTTAAATAGTGCCACATTTGACGGTAACCCACACTGCGGATAGCGGGTAAATCCGGATGTAAGTCGTTACGCTTAAACAGCGCTTCTACTTCTTGCTGAAAGCCCTCCGCTAGCATTTGATCAAAACGCTGAGCAATGCGCTCGTGTAATAGTGCGCGCTGCTGTGGCGCAACCGCAAATTGGTAAATAGGATAATTTAAGGCACCTTGCCGTTGTTGAACTAGCTGCGTCATTGGTTTGCCAGACAACTGATAGACCTCTAAAGCACGCAATGTACGTTGCGGGTCATTGGGATGAATTCTCGCAGCCGCCTCAGGATCGACTTCGGCTAACCTTTGATGAAGTGTCGCTAAACCATGCGTATCGAGTTCAGACTGCAGTTGCTGGCGAACATTGGCATCGGATTCTGGCAAAGCCGACATGCCTTCCAACAGCGCTTTAAAATAAAGCATCGTGCCACCGACCAAAATAGGAGTGTGACCGCGTGCTAGAATCTTTTCGATTAAGCTCGTCGCATCTCGCTGGAACTCCGACGCTGAGTAAGTTTCTGCGGGATCACAAATATCAAGCAAATGATGTGGGATACCTTGCCTCTCGGCGAGACTGGGCTTTGCTGTGCCAATATCCATCCCGCGATAAATCAACGCTGAATCGACTGAAATAATCTCGCCGTCGAGTTGCTTTGCAAGTTCAATGGATAAGGCCGTCTTACCCGCGGCGGTTGGTCCGTATATGCATATCACGGCTGGACAGGTATTAAGTTTCATTGACTTCTGGCACCTTAATTTGTTGAAGCAATGTCGATGTGCTGTCTAACTGAGTCTGCCACTGCTGACACCAGTAATCCGCTTGTGACTTTGACAACATCGTGTCGACTGCAGCGTCAGCAAGAAACTCGATAATCGCCTGGTCGCTGAGCTTGCACTGTTCGAGTAACGACAGTACGCTGCTTGCAATATGCTTGCGTCGTAACATGGAGGGCACCTGAGTTACGATAAACGACGCGCCTTGCCAGTAGAAACTAACACCTGATTGAGCAAGTTCAGAACTGTACTGTGAGACCTGCTTTTTAGTCCACTCTGTTTCCGATAAGTTGATTTTTTGCTCGACAAGCAGCGGTTGCCCAGCCATGCCCTGCTGATATTGTTGCTTTATCTGTGGCTCGAGTAATCTTCTTTGAACATTAACTAAATCTAGCCAGGCTGGCTGTTCGTCGCGCCTAATGAGCGCAAAACGCCCATGGAATACGTCAACAATTCGCCACTGTCGAGCGTCGACCGTAAGCTCCACCGCATTAGGTAGTATCGACGCGCCTAATCTTGACCGGTTCGCCGTATTGGATTGAGCGTGGGCACTATAGTCTCGAACAGATGGATTTGACGTTACGTGTTTTTTTGAACCACCCGTTTGGTATAAATGGTGCGGTTGCTGAGTTGCGTCTTCCACACGGGTCGACGTGCTATTCGTATCCTCTTGATGTTGACCTAGTAATAATTGTTTGACGGTATTGAGAACGAAGTCATGCACTTGCCGTTGCTGATGAAAGCGAACCTCGTGTTTGGCGGGATGCACATTCACATCGACTTGATCCGCCGGTACCGTCAGATAAATTGCAAATGTGGGTACCCGCTCCGCCGTTAAAAACGAATCATAAGCTTGACGAATCGCATGATTGATAAGCTTATCTTTCATCATCCGCCCGTTTACAAAGCTGTACTGTACGTCGCCTTGATGTCGGCATTGTTCGGGCGCCGCAAGCCAACCCTCGATATGTATATCATGTGCGTGCTGTTGAAAGTACAACGCATCTTGAGCAAAGCCTGAGCCACAGACTTTTGCTAATCGGCGTCGCCAATGCAGTTGATCATGTTCGCTAACCGCAGGATAGTATCGGACACGTTTGCCATTGTGATTGAGAGTAATATCAATATCCCAACGGCTCAATGCGATACGCTTAATGACTTCATCAATATGGCCAAATTCAGTTTTATCTGTACGCAAGAACTTTCGTCGAGCCGGTGTGTTGTAAAAGACATCTTGGATATCGACGGTCGTACCATCAGGGTGTGACGCAGGTTCGATGCGTACCTGCATATCTTTGCCTTCCGACCAGGCTTGCCACGCCGCCGACTGTTCGGCCGGTTTGGATACCAAGCGCAGCCGCGATACCGAGCTAATACTCGCCAATGCTTCACCGCGAAAACCTAAACTCGTAATCGCTTCTAAGTCATCAATGTCAGCTATTTTACTGGTGGCATGCCGACTGAGCGCAAGCGCTAACTCGTCACGCGGAATGCCGAGACCATTATCTCTTATACGAATGCGCTTAGCGCCACCTGACTCAATATCAATGACTAATTCTGACGCCTCTGCATCGAGCGCGTTTTCAACCAGTTCTTTGACGATTGAAGCAGGACGCTCAACCACTTCACCTGCAGCAATTTGGTTGGCTAGTTCAACCGGTAATTGTTTAATTGGCATTAGTCTCTCGGAATCGTCAGCTTCTGCCCAATTCTAACCACGTCACTTCGCAACTGGTTTTCACGCTTGATAGCTTTAACCGTTGTTCCATAACGTTCAGCAATTTCAGATAGGGAGTCACCCGATTTCACGGTGTACTCCATCGATGCTTGCTGAGCCAACAACGTGTTTTCGATTGGGTTATTGATAAAGTAACGTCTAATGCCGTTATAAATTGCACGCGCTAGCTTTTGTTGATGAGCGTTGCTCAGTAGTAACCTTTCTTCACTTGGATTAGAAATGAACCCGGTCTCGACCAAGATGGAAGGTTTATCCGGCGACTTAAGTACTGCAAGGCTAGCGGCTTGAGGGGCTGTTTTGTGCATTTTTGTCACACTACCCATTTCATCAATAATATGGCGAGCCGCACTGTAGGCTCCGGCAATCGACCGGTCCATTGACATATCGAGTAACGTTTGTGCCAAAAAAGGCTCGTGGCTATTACTTTGAATGATGGCCTCAGCGCCGCCGAGCAATTCAGACTGACGCTCTCGCGACTCGAGCCAACGACCGATTTCAGAGTCTGCGCGACGTTTCGATAGCACCCAAACAGAGCCGCCTCTAGGTTGAGGTGTTCGAAACGCATCTGCATGCACCGATACAAAGAAATCCGCTTTTGCATCCCACGCTTTTTGGGGCCTATCGTTTAAACCTAAATAATAGTCCCCCGTTCGCACTAAATAGGCCTGCATACTCGGATCGTCATTAATCATTTTTGCAAGTGCTCGGGCAATTTTTAGCACTACGGTCTTCTCGTAGGTTCCGCTAGGTCCAATAGAGCCGGGATCATCGCCGCCATGTCCAGCATCGACGGCAATCGTAATTTTACGATCTTTAAGTTCCTCAATCGACTTAGCAGGGCCACTGCGCTCTATCGATTTACCTTTAATATCAACCACCAGACGATCGTTATAGCGGTCGTTAGCCGGCAACGGAAAAACCTCAAACTCTGCTTGCTTATTCAGTTCAATGACGATGCGCGTTGACTGCGAGTTTTTAGGGCTACTTGTGCGTACTTTGTCTACCAACAGTGATTCGTTGGCTAAGTTTTCTAACTCAGCATTGAGCTGAGTCGCGTTGAAATCGATCACAATTCGATAAGGTGTGCCCTGGTACAACTTAAAGTAGCTATAATCCGGCGCTTGGCTTAAATCAAATACAATGCGCGTCTTATCCGGAGACGGCCAGACACGGACACTCTCAATTGCATTCTGACTCGCCCAGACCGGGGTTATTAGGCAAAAAAGTAAGACAGCAGTGATCGAACGATATAGCGTTTTTATCATTATTTTAGTTGCTTAACAATGTGTTCACCGATAGGCGTACGAGCAATACATTCAAGCTGGCGGCCCTCGTTTTCATAAGCTACATTAATCACAATATCGGCTTTCGGCAACCATCCCTCGCCACGTTCTGGCCATTCGATAAGACTCATGCTTCGTTGTGAGAAATAATCGCGAATGCCCATAAACTCGAGTTCTTCTGGATCAGCGAGTCGATATAAATCAAAATGATATACCGCAATGTCTCCCAGATCGTAAGGCTCTACCAGTGTGTAAGTCGGGCTTTTCACAGCGCCTGCATGTCCTAATGCTTGAATAAATCCTCGACTCAACGCCGTTTTACCCGCGCCAAGAGGACCATTTAAGTAAATCACCAAAGGCGCTTTCGCCAACTGTGCTAGACGTTTAGCCCACGTTTGCGTAGCGGCTTCATCAGCTAAGTATTGTGTTAATGTTTGATTCATGGTTTACGACTACTCCGGTATCCAACCGTTCACTAATTTACGAATAATTGGCATTAAGTCACTCGCTAAAGTACCCCGTGGCGCTTTTGAGCCAGCCACCTCTCCCGCGACGGCATGCCAGTATACTCCTGCGGTCAGCGCCTGTGCAGGTGCTAAACCTTGTGCGACTAAGGCACCTATTAGTCCAGCCAAACAGTCTCCCATGCCGCCAGAGGCCATTGCCGGCGAGCCGCGGTCGATCAGCCAATTGCCCCGGGTTGAACTGATTAAACTGCCTGCGCCTTTTAATACGATCTGTGCATGATACTGATTATGCAGCGATAACGCATGTTCGAATCGGTTGGCCTCGATATCTCGCGTGTTGCATTTTAGTAAGCGCGCGGCTTCTCCAGGGTGAGGCGTTAGAATCAGCTGCGAACTATGCACAGGGTCTTGCGCCAACCAGTATAGCCCATCGGCATCAATAACTTTGCAGGTATTGACGGCCATGCATGCTTGGTAAATTTTATACGCCCATTCATCACGCCCAAGTCCCGGGCCGACAACCAGCGAGGTTGCTGCGTTTAAAAGGTGGTTAAGTTGCTCTGGCGCTTCAACGCCGTGCACCATTGCTTCCGGTTGTTGACTCGCGATAATACCTACATTACTCGGATGACACGCAACTGACACTTTACCTGCGCCCGCTCGTAACGCCGCAACCATGGCTAGGATAGCCGCACCGGGCATACCAGGGCCGGCACCGACAATCAGCACATGACCATGCGTTCCCTTATGAGAGTGGGCAACACGATCACCTAACCAGCTGTACGGATTTTCTGTCACACGTCGCCACGCTGGCTGCTCTAATCGTTCAAAGTACTTACCAGCCCCCAAATCTGCTAACACAATTCGTCCGACGTGACCTGGGCTGGCGCCCGTAAAGAGCCCTCGTTTGTACGCAATCATTGTGACCGTAACCTGCGCGACAATTGCCTCACCCATAATACAGCCACTATCGGCATTAATGCCTGATGGAACGTCAATCGCAAGTACTGGTACGCGAGACTTGTTAAGTGCTCTGACCCATTCCGCGAGCACTCCTTCAACAGGTCGACTTAAACCAATGCCAAACACCGCATCGACAATCAGGTCGTAATCATTTGCTGTGCAATCAGTTAGCGGTCTTTCCTCAAGTCCCAGCTCACGACACGCGCGTCGCGCTTGCACAGCAGGCTCATGGCTAGTCTGCTTCAGCTCAGCTTTTGCGTTCAATGCATACAGAGACACTTTGTAACCTGCTTGATGGGCTAAACGCGCGACGATATAACCATCACCACCGTTGTTGCCCTCTCCACAGCAGATTGCAATAGAAGCCCCCACGCCCACTATTCGCTCGAGTTCCTCAAACACAGAACGACCTGCCAGAGACATCAACTGCCCTAGGCTGTATCCTGCTAACTCGCCAGCACGCGCTTCACTGCGTTGCAGCTGTTCTGCACAGTATAGATTCTGTGCTAAGCTGATGGACTGTGACGTTTCCATGCTAAAGCTCCCAACATGTCGAATTCTTCAATGTATTCTAGTTTGTCTTACACCGAACTTGAACAATTAGCCCAAAAAATCAAGCAATGGGGCCGAGAACTAGGCTTTCAGAAGGTCGGCATTGCCGATCTTGATTTACAAGAGCACGAGGCCACTCTACAGAACTGGTTAGATAAAGGCTATCACGGAGAAATGGGGTTTATGGAGCGCCACGGGATGCTACGCGCACGACCTGCTGAACTTCACCCAGGTTCGGTCAGAGCCATCTCAGTGCGTATGAACTATTTACCGGCCGAGGCAGGCTTTGCAAAAACACTCAATAATGACCGACTGGGCTATATTTCACGCTACTCACTGGGTCGTGACTATCACAAACTACTACGAAAACGTCTCAAGCAATTAGGCGACAAAATAAAGTCAGAGTTCGCTGACACAGATTTTCGTCCATTTGTCGATTCCGCCCCCATAATGGAGCGCCCTCTCGCCGAAAAGGCGGGATTAGGCTGGACTGGCAAACACACTTTAATACTCGATAAAGACAGCGGTTCTTGGTTTTTCTTGGGGGAGCTATTAATCAACTTACCACTTCCAATTGATAGCCCAGTCGAAGAGGCCTGTGGTAGCTGTTCGGCGTGTATGACCATTTGCCCTACCCAAGCCATTGTCGCCCCTTATGAACTCGATGCTCGACGCTGTATTTCTTATTTAACTATCGAACTAAAAGGTAGCATTCCTGAGGATTTGCGCCCGCTTATGGGAAACCGTATCTACGGTTGTGACGACTGTCAGCTTATCTGCCCATGGAATCGCTACGCACAACTGACTGACGAAGCGGACTTTAATCCACGCCATTATTTGCACACACCGGAACTGCTTGCGCTGTGGCAGTGGGATGAGGAGACCTTTGACCAACGGTTACAGGGGTCTCCGATTCGGCGCATTGGTCACGAGTGTTGGTTACGTAACATTGCGGTTGCGCTGGGTAATGCACAAGCAGACGCTGAAGTTATTGAAGCGCTCGAATGGCGCAGTGGTCAAGTCTCGGAAATGGTACAAGAGCATATTGATTGGGCGCTCGACCGGCAACGCAGCGGCGCAGCGCAAGTGACACAACAACTTAAGCGTTTAGTGCGAGCCGTCAGTAAAGGACTACCTCGCGACGCTTAACTTACTCGGGCTTAAATACACCAATCACTTGATCGAATTCGCGCTCGCTCCCCGTGCCCTGCTGCTTGGGTTCACTAAAGCGGTGTTTACACTTCACGCACTCGACTTGTTCAACATCGTTCTCAATGAACAGCATCAAGGTGTCCATACTGTCGCACTTGGGACAGGTCGCACCGGCAATAAATCGTTTCTTTTGACGTGCCACGACAGCTCCTATGTCATAAACTACTCGGTCAATGTTACCATAGTTAAGTTGGTCAGCCCATGAAATTGGCAGACGCCCATTCACGCTCGCAGTTGAGGATTGAATAGACATTAACCATGATAAAAGCCAATCACATTTCATTAATGCGCGGCGGAAAAACGCTGCTTTCGGATACCAGTTTTACGATCTTTCCCCAACACCGGATCGGTTTGATTGGTAAAAATGGCTGTGGTAAATCCTCGCTATTTGCGCTTTTTCGTGACGAGTTACAACTTGAAGAGGGCGAGTTGCAACTACCCAACGAATGGCGAATCGCTAGCGTTGCTCAGGAAACCCCCGCCCTAGCGCGTTCAGCTATTGATTACGTGATGGACGGCGATCAAGGTTTTCGGGCGGCCGAGCAAGCTCTGCAAGCAGCCGAAACTAAGGGAGATGGTCATGCCATTGCGCATAGTCATGAGCAATTGGCTCAACTCGGCGCGTACGATATTCGTTCGCGCGCAGCGATGTTGCTCGATGGCTTAGGCTTTCTACCAGAGCAGATTGAGCAGCCGGTAAGTGCCTTTTCTGGTGGATGGCGTATGCGTCTTAATTTGGCGCAAGCATTGATTGCCCCATCTGACCTGATGTTGCTGGATGAGCCTACTAACCACTTAGATGTTGATGCTATTTTTTGGCTCGAATCATGGCTAAAAAGCTACTCAGGCACTTTGGTTATCATTTCGCATGATCGTGATTTCTTGGATAATGTCGCCACTGATATTCTGCATGTGGAGAACCAAGGTATCTCGAGCTACACCGGTAACTACTCACAATTTGAGCACCAGCGCGCCGAACACCTCATGCAACAGCAAAGTGCATACGAAAAAGCACAAGCCATTAAAAAACATATGCAGGCTTATGTAGACCGGTTTCGTTATAAAGCGAGTAAAGCCAAGCAAGCACAAAGCCGCTTAAAAGCGATTGAGAAGCTGTCAGTCCAAGCCCCCCTGCAGGCCGAGCGGGGTATCGACTTTGAATTCTTGCCGCCGACTAAATTACCTAACCCGCTCATTAATATGCGTGAAGTAAAAGCGGGCTATGGCGAAACCGTCATTCTTGAGAACATTAAACTCAATCTAGTGCCCGGCACCCGAATGGGGTTGCTTGGGCGTAACGGAGCGGGTAAATCGACGTTAATTAAAACCCTATCTGGCGCGCTCGAACCGCTTGCAGGCGAGCGAACCCTCAGCCAGGGTGTCTCTATCGGCTACTTTGCCCAGCATCAACTCGAAGCACTCGATCCCGAAGCTTCCCCATTGTTACATCTACAACGTTTGGATAGTCATGCCACGGAACAACAGCTACGCGACTTTATTGGTGGCTTCGGTTTTTCAGGTGACCAAGCGCTGGCACCTGTCGCTCCCATGTCTGGAGGCGAAAAAGCAAGATTAGCTCTGGCGCTTATCATTTATCAAAAGCCTAACCTTCTTTTGCTCGATGAGCCCACCAACCATTTAGATATTGGTTTACGCGACGCGCTCGTTAACGCTTTGCAAGCGTTTGAGGGAGCACTTATTGTAGTATCGCATGATCGTCACCTACTCCGCACAACGGTCGACGAATTCTATCGCGTACACGATGGAAGCGTAGAGCCATTTCCAGGCGACTTAGATCAATACCACGAGTGGCTCGAGCAGCAAGCGAAACAACGGCGTGACAAAAGCACGAGTAACACGAGCACACACAGCGATACTAAGCTCGATCGCAAAGAACAAAAGCGACGCGACGCCGAGTTTCGCAAGGAGACAAAGCCCCTCCGAGACACTATCGCCCAATCTGAGACACAGCTAGAAAAAATCGCTGAAGCATTGGCAGAGGTTCATCAGTCACTCTCCGAGAGTACGATTTATGAGACCGAAAATAAGCATAAATTAAATAAGTTACTTGATGAGCAACGTAATTTACAGACCGAACAGGACCGACTCGAATCGCGCTGGATGGAAGCTGAAGAAGCGCTTGCTGAAATGACTGAAAAGTTTGAACAGGACACGCTCGGATGAGCACTATCGAATCATTCAACCCAAGTGCCTGGCTGCGACCGCCACACATTCAAACATTACTTCCTCGCTTGGTTTTCCGTCGCCGCCAATGGTACGGTCAATGGGAGACTTTTGCGCTCAACGATGGTGACTTCATCGAGTTGTGCTGGCATCCCCACGCAACTCCTGATAGCCAACGACCGCTGGTGGTGTTGTTTCACGGTCTCGAAGGGTCTGTAGACTCCCCCTATATTTGGCAAACGATGGAGGAGCTTGCGGAGCACGGCATCGACTCAGTTGTTATGCACTTCCGTGGGTGTGGTAAAACACCGATTAATCGCTTGCCGCGAGCTTATCACTCGGGTGATATCGGCGACCCAACAGCCGTCATCGTGGCATTGAGAGAGCGCTATCCTAACCGGTCAATACATACTATCGGTTTTAGCTTGGGCGGTAACATGCTTGTACAATTGATGAGTACCGAATTGGCTGATGTCCTGACCAGCGCTGCGGTGTGTTGTGCGCCACTTGACTTGATGAGCTGCTCAAAGCGAATTGATCGCGGTTTTTCACGTCTCTACCGAAAGTACCTCCTGACTCCACTTAAACAGAAGTTCACAATTAAACAGCAACGTGGCATGTTCAAGGATTGTACGGAGCTTAATAGCCTAGATGTGAACAAAATGACGAGTTTTCTGGAGTTCGATGATAAGGTGACGGCACCACTGCATGGATTTAATGACGTTGAGGATTATTATCATCGCGCCAGCGGAAAACAGTTTCTTAAACAAGTTAGGAAACCGACATTGATTGTGCATGCCAATGACGATCCGTTTTTAGGTCCCGATGTCGTACCTCATCTAGACGAAATGAACCCGCACGTTACTTATGAAAAACATCCACATGGCGGGCACATGGGATTTATTAATTATCAACATCGGTTTTACAGTTGGCTTCCAACGAGATTAGTGAAGTGGGTGAGTGAGAAAGAGGCAGAACAATTATGATGATACCGTGGCAAGAACTCGACGCCGAAACGCTCAACAATATTATTGAAGCCGTTATTTTGCGAGAAGGCACCGATTATGGTGAGCGCGAGCTTAGCTTAGCAACCAAAGTTGAACAATTGCATTCGCGCCTAAAAGAAGGCCAAGCAGTACTGGTTTATTCAGAGCTTCACGAGACCGTCGACATTGTCGATAAAGACGCTGTCACCGGCGATCTCAACGAAAGTTAGGTGGGTGAGCTATAAACACAGCTTGCCAGTCCACCTCAGGGTCGCCCAAAACATAAAAGTTAGGGTTCAGTAAACTTTCAGTTTCGTTATAAGTAATCGGCTCGAAATTTTCATTTAATAAACTGCCCCCTGCCTCAGTTACAATGACTTGAGACGCAGCAGTATCCCACTCACCGGTGGGTCCTAACCGCAAAAAGCAGTCTGCTTTTCCCTCAGCAATAAAGCAGGCTTTTAATGAACAACTCCCTGTTGGCAAAGGCTGAATATCGCGTTCGGTTTGAACACGCGCCATCACTTTGTGTCGCGGCTGACGGCGGCTTATAGCTAATATCAGGGGATCATGTTGAGGATCGTTCAGCTTTCGGACCGAAATCGCCTGCTTTTGTCCCAGTGCATGCTTGTAGGCACCCTGCTCTCTTATTGCTGAATAGAGTGTTTCACCTGGTGGCCAATAAATAACGCCAATGCTGGGCTGCCTTTCTTCAATGTAGGCAATGTTGACTGCAAAGTCTCCAGACCGAGCAATAAACTCTTGCGTCCCATCAATGGGGTCAATTAAAAAGTAAGAGGACCAGCCTGCCCGTGTACTGAGTTTCTCATGACGACTTTCTTCGGATAACACCGGAATATTTGGAAATGCCTTTTTGAGGGAGGCAACAATGAACTCGCTGGCTTTGATATCAGCAGTGGTAACGGGCGATTCATCGGCCTTTTCAGCCGTTGCAAATGCGCCGCTATCATAGAGTTCCATGACGAGTTTACCAGCATCACGAGCGACTTCGGCGAGTTTTTCAGCAATCTCAGTTAAACTAAATTGCACAGTTCGTACCTTTATTTTTTTAATTGGCGTAAAGTCATCAATAATGCCGCGACACTTCGCGCTTCTGTGAAATCCGGTTGTGCGAGGAGCTCATCTACGTTATCGAGTGACCAAACAATTTGCTCAAGGGGTTCCGGCTCGTCGCCAGCAAGCTGCTCAGGATAAAGTGAGCGTGCAGTAAACAACGTCATCTTAGCGGAAAAAAACTGAGGGGCCATGGTGACTTCGGCAAGTCGATTAAGTTCTTCACAGCCAAAACCAATCTCTTCTTTAAGCTCTCGTTGAGCTGCTTGCTCAGGTGTTTCGCCGGGATCGATGAGTCCCTTCGGAAAGCCAAGTTGGTAATCATGCAGGCCGGCTGCGTATTCCCGAATGAGCATAATGTGCTGGTCGTCAACAAACGGTACAACCATGACAGCGCCACGCCCGCTCCCCTGCATGCGCTCGAATTGTCGCTGCTCACCATTACTGAATTTAAGATCGACGGCTTCGATACGTAGCAAGCGACTTTGCGCAACTACTTCGCGTTTAAGTACTTTAGGAACTTGTCGTGATGCCATGTACTGCTCCTCCTATGCTCCCCCTACTATAACGTCTCAAAACGCTAACGCTAGTATTAAACCTGACAAAAATATTCACATTAGGCGCATAACTGCCGCTAATGTTATGATATAGAAAGCATTTCAAGCAGGATCAGCAGTGAGGTGGAAGGTGACTAAACATAAAGCAACCGAAGCAAATTTTGATGTTGCCGTTATCGGGACAGGTCCCGGCGGCGAAGGCGCTGCTATGCAGCTTGCCAAAAATGGTAAGAAAGTCGCGGTCATTGAACGTCACGATTCTATAGGTGGAGGCTGCACGCACTGGGGAACGATTCCCTCAAAGGCGCTACGGCACTCTGTAAGTCGACTGATTGAATACAATAATAGCCCACTATTTACTGGCGTGGGTTGGCAAAGTGGCATGACATTCTCGCAGATTCTGCATTACGCATCGGGCGTCATTCGCAAACAAGTTAAATTGCGGTCTTCGTTTTACGACCGCAACCATGTCACCGTTATTCACGGTAATGCATCGTTCATCGATCAAAATCGCCTTAAAGTGACCAAAAATGATGGCTCATTCGATTTTCTGAATGTTGACCAAATCGTCATTGCCACAGGCTCACGTCCTTATCATCCAACCGATATCGACTTTGACCATCCACGTATTTACGATTCCGACACTGTTTTAAGCCTTAACCATGATCCTAAAAATATTTTGATTTACGGTGCGGGTGTTATCGGAAGCGAATACGCAAGTATTTTCCGAGGCATGGGCGTTAAAGTTGATCTCATCAACCAACGTGAGCGCTTACTATCATTCTTAGATGCCGAAATATCAGACGCATTAAGCTACCATTTACGGAATAACGGTGTGGTCATTCGTCATAACGAAGAGTATGAAAGTATTCGGGGGTATGACGATAAAGTTATTCTTAAAACAAAATCTGGCAAAGTCATGCAAGCCGACTGTTTGCTGTTTGCTAATGGCCGCTCCGGTAATATTGAGGCGCTCAATTGCGACGCCGTCGGGCTAAAACCGAACTATCGTGGACAACTGGAAGTGGATGAAAATTATCGCACTCAGGTCGATAATATATACGCCGTCGGCGATATAATTGGCTATCCTAGTTTGGCGAGTGCTGCCTATGATCAAGGTCGCATTTGCGCCACCGCGCTATTACACGGTAGCTGTGATAAGGCGTTAATATCGAACATCCCGACCGGCATTTATACGATCCCCGAGATCAGTTCCGTTGGAAAATCTGAAGAAGAACTTACAGAAGCCAAAGTACCTTACGAAGTCGGTAGAGCACAATTCAAACACCTCGCGCGCGCGCAAATATCTGGTAACGATGTCGGTTGTTTGAAAATTCTCTTCCATCGCGAATCCCGTGAGATTCTTGGTTTGCATTGTTTTGGCGAGCGCGCTTCAGAAATCATTCATATCGGTCAAGCCATTATGGAACAGAAGAACGGTGGTAACACTGTTGATTATTTCGTTAATACAACGTTTAACTATCCAACCATGGCAGAAGCATACCGGGTAGCAGCTTTGAATGGTATTAACCGGCTCGGAAACTAACCCGAATGGGCTTTGCGTAGCGGCAAATCGATACGCACGCAGAGCCCGCCTTCATCTTGATTCCGCAGTGTAATACGACCATTGTGGCGGTCGACGATGCGCTTAATGATAGCCAAGCCTAGACCAGATCCCACTCCACCGCGCGCTTTATCACCTTGTGTAAAGGGTTGGAACAAGCTCTGTTGTTGCTCTTCAGGAATGCCCGGACCATCATCAGCGACCGAAAACCACACGGTTTTACTCTGCTTGTCGTATCCCGACCGCACACAGGCTTTGCTGCGCCCATAACGCTCTGCATTTTCTAACAAGTTCACGACCACTCGTTTTATCGATAGCGGACGTACCCAAACAAGAGGGCAATCGCCCAAATCAGCACTGAACGTTTTCTCCCAACTATCGGGCAAGTTTGCCAGCGTTTGCTCGAGCAACTCATTTAAAGATTCACGCGATGCCTTTTCTTGCTGATCAAGCCGCACATAGTCAATAAACTGATCGATGATATCATTCATATCATCGACATCCTCGACGATTCCTCTCGCCAAGTAATCTTCCGATTCGGGCATCATTTCCGCAGCTAAACGAATGCGTGTGAGGGGTGTTCTTAGATCGTGTGAGACCCCTGCCATCAACAGGTTACGATCATTTTCCAGCTCTTTAATCCCACGCGACATCTGGTTAAATGCCTTCGTCACTGACATGATTTCACTGGCGCCTTTCTCACTCAACTGCTCAGGGAACTCACCTCGCCCCACCTGTTGAGCCGCGTTTTCAAGCGCTTTGAGTGGTCGATTGAGCCAATTCGCAAACAGAATCCCGCCCAGAACGCTAAGTACACCAATTACGACAAGGTAGATAACTAGCGGTGAAAATTCGCCAGAGTGAAGACTTTCTAATGGCACTCTTACCCAATATCGCGGCGCTTGCGGTGGCTTTACCCAAATGAAAAATGCTTGCCCCTGCGAGACGCGTACCTCTGCCGGTCCATTTAAATGCTTTGACATTAAACTAGATAAGTAACCGTAATAAGTCGTCTTTTCTAAGCCTTCAACTTCTGCTTGTTCATCTGAAAATACACGAATGCCCGTAGCATTGTAAAACGCTACAGCAAGTGACTCATTTTGACTCGATAGAACGCGATCGCTAATAAACATAGTGCGTATTTGTTTAGCGACCAATTGCGACATTTGCTCAATAGACGGCTTTACAACGTAGTTACTTACCATCAAATACGACACTATTTGATTCAATAACAAAACCAGTGCAAGCAAACCGACCGTACGGGCAAATGCCGATTTAGGAAATAACTTCATTAATTTTTAAGCTTTCCATCGGGTACGAATACATAACCTAAACCCCATACCGTTTGGATGTAGCGGGGTTTAGCTGGATCCGTTTCGAGCATGCGGCGTAGACGAGATACTTGCACATCGATAGAGCGCTCGAGAGCACTGTAGTCTCTTCCGCGAGCTAAGTTCATTAGCTTATCGCGCGAGAGCGGTTCACGAGGATGACTCACGAGCGCTTTGAGTACGGCAAACTCACCACTGGTCAGTGGCATCGGTGTATCACCGTCAAACATTTCGCGAGTGCCGAGATTAAGTCGATAGGTTCCAAAGGTAATTTCTTGGTCATCTTGTGAAGGAGCACCTGGTGCTTCTACACCTCGGCGCCGCAGCACAGCACGAATACGCGCCAGCAATTCGCGCGGATTGAACGGTTTTGCTAAATAATCATCCGCGCCGAGCTCCAGACCAATAATACGATCGACTTCATCACCTTTGGCTGTCAGCATAATCACTGGAATCGTGTTATTCGCCTGACGTAGACGTTTGCAAATTGATAAGCCATCTTCGCCCGGCAGCATTAAATCAAGTACTAATAAATGATAGTTTTCTCGCGTTAACAGGCGATCCATTTGTTCAGCATCCGATGCAACGCGCACCTGAAAACCTTGTTCATTTAAGTAGCGCTCTAAGAGCGAACGTAAACGTGCGTCGTCATCGACAACCAATATTTTAAACGTTTCCTGACCCATGATGTTCCCTGACTTAAACCTTTCTAGACTGTTAAGATAGCGCGAGATCCATCACTAATGAAGCTCGCGTGTGTTAACAAATGTGTCAATCTTGCGCCAAAGAGCGGCTGTCTGCAAGCCAAGGGTAGAGTGCATAATAAAGTAACGGCACGACCACTAATGTCAGTAACGTTGATACAGCAAGACCAAAGATGAGCGATATCGCTAGGCCATTAAAGATAGGGTCACTCAGGATAAAGTAGGCCCCCACCATGGCTGATATCGCTGTTAAAGCAATCGGCTTTAACCTTACAGCTCCTGCGAGCACAACCGCCTTTTCCAACGCCATACCGCGGGCAATACGCTGTCGAATAAAGACCACAATCAGAATTGAATTACGCACAATAATACCTGCTAACGCAATCATGCCAATCATTGATGTGGCGGTGAACTCTTTATCCAGTAACCAGTGACCCGGCAGAATTCCGACTAAAGTCAGTGGTATTGGAGACATGATCACCAAAGGCATCAAATAAGAGCGGAATTGTGCCACGAGCAGAACAAAAATCATAAATATGCCAACACTGTAGGCGATGCCCATGTCGCGAAAGGTTTCATAGGTAATTTGCCATTCACCTTCCCATTTGATGGCGACTGGGCCTTCGGCACTCGGCTCATTAATAAAATATTGCTCGGGCGCGTTCTCCAGCTTAGACACCTGATCGGCGATGGCTAGCATACCGTAAATCGGCGAATCCGTTTCGCCAGCCATATTACCCTGCACATAAGTTACGGGTCGCAAATCTTTGTGGTAGATACTACCTTGCCATTGCTGCTGTTCAAATTGCGCAAAGCTACTCAGGGGAATCGAATCACCTGCTCGGCTGACAATAGGCAGGCTCAACCAGTCGTTTTGACTAGCTCGCATTTCCGATGGTAGTTGCAGCCAAATCGGTACGGCATACTTCGCGTAGGGATCATTTAAATAGCCGGCTGGTTTTCCGCCACTCAGCGTTTCTACCGTTTGCGCTGCGTTCGCTTGTGACAGCCCCGCTTTGGCCGCGGCGTCACGATCAATCGTCAATTGCCATTTAGGAGCCGACTCAGTTATCGAACTATCGACATCAACAACACCCGGTACACCCTGCATCAACTGAGTCAGTTTTTCTGCCAGCGCCGCTTGAGCGGCCATCGTGCCACCATAGATCTCCGCTACAATGGGTGCGAAAACCGGTGGCCCCGGTGGCACTTCGACCACTTTGACACGACCGCCATTATGCTCAGCAATCTCTGTCAACGTATTCCGGATAGCTAAGGCGATGGTATGTGAATCACGTTCACGGTCTGACTTATGCTGTAGCTGAACCTGTATATCACCTTGATAGGGTGCGCTGCGTAAATAATATTGGCGTACCAAACCATTGAAGTTGATAGGACTTGCGGTGCCAGCGTAGCGTTGCCAACCCTCGACTTCATCGACGGTATCTAAAAAATCTGTCATTTCGCCCAGTACTCGCTGAGTCTCAAGCGCTGAGCTTGACTCGGGCATATCTAATACAATCTGAAGTTCAGACTTATTGTCAAAGGGAAGCATCTTAAGGAGCACCGCCTGATTGACAGGCAAAAGAATACTTCCTATTAACAGCCCGAAAATACCTAATCCCAAGAAAAAACGTCGTTTGCGATATTGCGAACCTATAAATGCACCTAACACGCGATTAAACACATTTAAAACTTTATCGGGTGCACCATCCTCTGGGTCGGACGTATTATTGTTGTCATGACGCTGGCTCTTTAACAGACGCAGTGCTAACCATGGTGCAACGATGAATGCCATCAACTGGGAGAAAACCATACCGGCGGATGCATTAATCGGTATCGGACTCATATATGGACCCATCAACCCTGAAACAAACGCCATTGGTAATAACGCTGCAATGATCGTTAACGTTGCCATGATAGTTGGTGAACCCACTTCATCTACAGCTTGTGGAATTAACGTCTTAGCCGGCTGTTTTGAAAGCCCCAAGCGGCGGTGAATATTCTCGGTGATGACAATACCATCATCGACTAAAATGCCGATTGAGAATATCAGTGCGAACAAAGATACCCGGTTAAGAGTGAAGCCCCAAAACCAGCTAAAAACCAGAGTAAACAACAGCGTCACTAGGACGACAACACCAACAATTAACGATTGGCGCCAACCCATGGTCAATAGTACAAGTACAATCACTGAGACGGTTGCCGAAATAAGATCAGTAATCAGCTTAGTGGACTTTTCAGCTGCGGTTTGCCCATAGTTTCGGGTAATTTGTACATCGACATCTGCCGGAATCAGTCGGTTTTGCAACTTATCCAAACTTGATTTAACCGATTCTGCTACATCGATTGCATTTTCGCCCGGTTTTTTGGCAACTGTGATTGTGACTGCGGGTGCATCGACCGACCCTCCTGAGCTCAGTACTGAATGATGGACTTGCACATCCGAGTCACTCACATCTGCAACATCACTCAAATATACGGGCGCATTATCATAAGTGGCGACAACAACCTGTTTTAAGTCTTCGATTGAACTCAGTGGCTGGCCTACTTGTAATGGAATCGACTGCCCGTTGGCTACAATACGTTGCTCTACGCTGACCATATTGCTCTGCTGTAAGGCTTGCTGTAACGACTCAATCGATACCTTGTAGCGCGCTAACGCAGCAGGTTGAATGGTTAAGTTGACTGACCGGGCTACGCTGCCAAGCGTTCTTATGTCGCGAGTGCCAGGGATCTGCTTAAGCGCGATTTCAAGGCGGTGTGCGATCGCTGTTAATGATTGAGCGCTTTTTACCGAATCCTTCCCACGCAAAGTCAGCGTCATAATCGGCACGTCATCAATGCCTTTCGGTTTAATGATAGGTTGTCCAATACCTAACTGCGTAGGAAACCAATCGGCATTTGACTGCACTTTATTATACAAGCGCACTAAAGCTTGCTGTCGCGACAGTCCAACCTCAAATTGAACAGTCAGAATACCCATCCCCGGGCTAGCAACCGAGTAAACATGCTCGACATCGGACATTTCGCTGAGAACTTGTTCTCCAGGAGTGGTAATCAGACTCTCGACTTGCTGTCGACTCGCCCCCGGGAATGCCACCATGACATCCGCCATCGTGACATCAATCTGCGGTTCCTCCTCTTTCGGCGTCACCCAAACAGCGATAACGCCCAATACAACAGCTAATAAGATAATCAGCGGTGTCAACTGAGAATGCTGAAAAATACGGGCTATATGGCCCGACGGACCGAGAGAATCAGCGTTACTCATAATGGATCTGACTCCAATCTTCTAGCACACGTTCGCCCGCCTTGAGCCCGGCTTGAATCTCAACCTGTTGCTGATCCACACGTCCAGTGTACACTTGTCTTAATTGAGGACCTTTTTTGCTGTCCATTACGTAGACCGCTCGCAGCTCGCCGTCGATACGCACGGCCGACCGGGGAACTTCAATAACGGTGCGTTCACCTATTTTTAACCATACATCAACCGCAGAACCGGGTAATACACGCAGGCCTTGTGATGGCATCATCATACGTAGTCTAAAACTATGGCTAGGCAGTTCAGCGTAGGGAAAAAACGTCAATTGATTTGCGTCGATAAACGCGCCGTCGCCCAAGGCAATTTTTGCAGTCGAGAAATTTCTGGCTGTGGCATTAAACTGCTGAGGCACCTCAACCACGACACGGAGTTGTTCGAGTGATAAACCAGTGATCAAACGCTGCCCCGGTTGTACCGACTCGCCCAATTCAACCCAACGATCCGTCACGATGCCGGCATAGGGCGCTTTTACCCGAGTATAAGAGAGTTGTTTTTGCGCTTCTTCAACCGCTGCCTTAGCTTGCTTTACAGCTGATTGAGCTCGATCAAGTGCGGTTTTGGCCTGATCTAACTCCGAGGTGGACGCGACATTCTGCTCAAATAGTTGCTGCACACGTTCATATTGCTTCCGAGTCTGGCTCAGTGTCGCTTCAGCACTGGATAACCCGGCTTCACGTTGTTGCAAGCGCGCTCTTTGTTCTGAGTCCTCTAGTCGTACTATCAGCTCGCCTTGTGGCACCATATCGTCGACATCAAAAGGCAGCTCTACAACAGTTCCCGCTGTTTGTGCAGAAACCGTGGAGCGCTGCGTCGCTTCGACAACGCCATTTAATTTTAGCCACTCGGGCTGCTGTGTTGCCATCGCTTCTATCGATTGCTGCGCAACAGTAGTGAAGCTCAAAAATAGCGTAGACACTATCAAGAGGAAACGTAGGCTGGTCATTTCAACCTCTTACAATATGTTTTTAGATATAATGATAATATCAGTCTTTTCGCCAATGCGCTAGCGGCTCAGGTCGTCCTAGATAATAACCTTGGAGTTGCTTACAGCCCATTGCCACGAGTCTCTGTTGCTGCGCTTTAGTTTCTACGCCTTCAGCAATAGTTTCTAAGCCTAGACCATCTGCCAAAGCAATTACTGTCTTAACAATCGCCTCATCACTGCGATCTGACAAGAGATCTTTGACAAAACCTTGGTCAATTTTCAACCGTCTAAGCGGCAATAACTTGAGATAAATCAGAGAGGAATACCCCGTACCGAAGTCATCAAGAGCAAACTGAATACCGATTGACGATATCTCTCTCATCAATTGAGCAATTCCATCAATATCCTCAATCAATACGCTTTCCGTAACTTCCAGTTCGAGATGACGAGCAAGTCGAGGTTCAGTAGCAACGCGGTGCTTCAGATCGCTTAAGAAATTACTCGCTCTCAACTGGCTTGCGCTCACATTTATCGCCACTATCCAATCATCATGATCAAAGCAAGTCGACAGGTTATCCATATCAGCCATCACTTGGTTCATAACAACAAAATGAAGCTGTGACATTAAGCCATTAGACTCCGCAAGCGGAATAAAATCAGCGGGAGATACTTGCCCATGCTCGTCGTCATACCACCTGAGTAAGGCTTCAAAACCAATACAACGTGCAGGTCCTTCACCGTTATGTAAATATTGGGGTTGGTAATGAAGGGTCAACTGCTCGTGTGTTATTGCGCTTTTTAACGCGTCAAGAAGCAACTGACGCTGATTAAACTCTTGCTGCATATCTTCATTAAAGAATCTAATACACGCCCCACCTGAAACTTTCGCATGCTGAACCGATAAATCAGCGGCCTTCATGGCCTCAATGTAGTCCTTGCAATCGGCCAGGCGAACAACTCCGAAACTAAAAGAGACAAAAAGTTGAGTGTCATCCACTACGAATGGCGCACCGAGTTTAACTTCAAGTTGATTGAGCCACTCATCAAACCCGCTTAGGCGAGATTGATGACCCAGCGTTTGGCTCAGACAATAGAACTCATCGGCTCCTAAGCGACCAACAAATTCCCCAGCGCGGCAGTGAGACCTGATACGTTCACCCACTTGCTTTAATAGTTGGTCACCAATGTCGTGACCGTAACGGTCATTAAATGTCTTAAACTGATCAATATCAATGAACATGAGCCAGTCGGTAGATTTCGAAGAGTGTTTTGAATAACGGTCGGATAAATGCTCGATTAACGTTTGGCGATTGCCTAAATTGGTCAGAGCATCGAACTTCGCAAGCTTATTCACCTGTGATTTTAGCGCCTCGTACTCGGACACGTCGGTAGCGATACCACAAAGACCATTCAAATGTCCGTCAGGTCCGATAAGGGGCACTTTAACCGACCAGAGCAAGCGTTCTTCGCCGGTTTTTGGATCAACATGTTGCTCTTGATACGCGAGCCGTTTGCGTGTGCGAAGAACATGACGGTCCTTTTCAGTTAAAAAGTCTGCCAGCGGTTCTGCAAACAGCTCGTAATCATTGCATCCATAGATTTGCTCGACCGGGATCTGCAATAAATCGGCACAACGTTGGTTTGCGTATTGATATTTAAGATCAAGATCTTTAATAAAGATACAGCCATCAACACTATTGAGAATGACTTCAAGTCGCTTTTCACTCACCGCCAACTGACGTGTTTTGTCAGCGACGCGGCGTGTCAACATACGGTTGAAGATAATAAACCCGACCGTGGATAACAGGAGTGCGGCTATTATATACCATATCCAGTTGGGTAACTTGATAAAGCTTGCCGTAGGCGCGTACTGATCCAGTATCTGATAGTACGCTGATTTACTATTCGCTTTTAACGATTTGAGTCTGCTGTCTATCACCCTCAGTACATCTCGGTGTTGACCTTTAGGTACAGCGTAGTAAAGCTCAGTCGGCATAAATACGATTGGCGTGCTATCGAGCGCCTTATCCATCACATAGTTGTCACCAAAAAATTGGTTGCTCGCCACCGCATCCACTTCTGCATTTAGTACCTGTTCAAAGCCTTTCTCGAAGCTTTCCACGGGTACTAAGATAAGCGGTGTATCAAACCCCGTGGCGATATCTGTCAAATAGCTTTGCTGAACCGAATCTTTTACGACGGCAATCCGTTTATTTTCGAGATCAAAAATATCGCGAATATTGGCACCCGACCGAGTATATATTTTTGACCAACTAAGCAACGCGGGTTCACTATGGGTCGAAATGAATTGATTACGTGAGGGCGTCATCGCCACGTCAGGCAAAATATCAATGTGTCCGGCTTCAAGTAGCGCTAAGCAGTCGGCGAATCGACACCTCACAGGTGTCAATTGCCAGTCCTGTTGCTGACTAATGTGAACGAGTAAGTCACCCAAAATACCTGAGATGTTACCCTCTTCTGTTAGCATAAGCTTGGGCGGATTGTCGTACACCCCAACTTTCAGATGCTTTACGGAATCAGCAAAGACATCACTTGCCGGAACGTATAAACTGAGGCCAATAAGAAACGTGAGTACTCTGCGCAACTGATGGTCCTTTGCTAAAGATTAGGTCGAATGACAACACGCATCTACAGGCAGCGTGCATACTTATTAATCTATATATAACATTCATTAAATAATTATGAAAACCAATCTTATCACTCGACGTGGCTTTGATATGTTGCAACGTGAACTCAACCAACTATGGCGAGTAGAGCGGCGCGAAACTGTGGAAAAAGTGTCGTGGGCGGCAAGCCTTGGCGATCGAAGCGAAAACGCCGATTATAAATACAACAAACAAAAATTACGCCGGATAGACAGTCGTATTCGCTACCTGACAAAACGTCTTGACCAACTCAAAGTGGTTGACTATTCACCTCAACAAGACGGGCAAGTATTTTTTGGCGCATTTGTTGAGATAGAGGACGAGCAAGGTACAATCCGTCGTTTTCAGATCGTTGGTCCGGATGAAATCTATGATTCGAAAGACGTTGTGTCTATCGATGCGCCAATGGCAAGAGCACTTTTAAAAAAACATGTTGATGATGAAGTCACTGTTGTGACCCCGAAAGGCGAACAATGTTGGTTCGTCAACAAAATACAATATCATGCCTTTGATGAGTCGTGCGGCGACAATAAAGCCCCGAACTAATAAAGGTCCGTTGGATTGAGAAGTAGAGCACCTTATGGAACGAATTAGTCTGCAAATCGCGCAAGAACTTAATGTGCAACAAAAGCAAATTGCTGCCGTCATCAAATTACTTGATGAAGGCGCGACCATCCCGTTTATTGCGCGTTATCGGAAAGAGCTTACGGGGGGTCTCGACGACACTCAGTTACGCCAAGCGCATCAAAGGTTGAATTACCTAACAGAGCTTGAGGAACGTCGGGGCGTAATCCTTCGATCAGTCGAAGAGCAAGGAAAGCTCAGTAACGATCTGGCGGCAAAAATTAATGCCGCGGAAACCAAAACTGAACTTGAAGACCTGTATTTACCCTACAAACCGAAGCGTCGAACTAAAGGCCAAATTGCGATTGAAGCAGGCCTAGAGCCTCTAGCCGATAAACTTTGGCAGAATCCCGACTTAACGCCCGATGAGACCGCTACCGAGTTTCTTAATGCAGAACACAAAATTAATGACGCGAAAGACGCCTTAGATGGCGCGAGAGCCATTCTGATGGAACGGTTCTCGGAGCAAGCCGAATTGCTAAAGCAGCTCAGAAACCATCTTTGGACGCACGCTCATTTGCGCGCGCAAGTGGTTAAAGGCAAAGAGACTGAAGGCAGTAAGTTCAGAGACTATTTTGACTTTACTGAAGCCTTTAACCATATACCATCTCATCGCGCCCTTGCGTTATTTCGCGGACGCAATGAGGGTATCTTACAACTATCGTTAGATCCTGCACCCACGCTGGAAACACAAAAAGATGCTGAGGTCGAGCAGATGATTGCCGATTTTGTCGGCTTTTCTGATCAACGTCGCCCCGCTGATGCTTGGCGTGGTCAAGTCGTACAGTGGACATGGAAGGTCAAACTATCACTCCACTTAGAAACCGAACTCATGGCGCGCGTGCGTGAACAGGCCGAAACCGCGGCGATTCAAGTGTTTGCTAATAACTTAGCGGATCTACTCATGGCAGCACCCGCTGGAGCGAAACGCACCATGGGACTCGACCCAGGGGTTAGAACAGGTGTTAAAGTCGCTGTCATCGATGAAACGGGCAAAGTGCTCGATACAAATACGGTGTTTCCTTTCCAGCCACAAAATCAAAAAGATAAAGCAATACGCACACTTGCTGGGCTATGCAAGCAACACAAAGTCGAACTGATCAGTATAGGTAACGGCACTCACTCTCGTGAGACCGATAGCTTAGTCGCAGAGATGCTAAAAGGGAACGCTGACGTGAAAGCGACTAAAGTGATGGTCAATGAGGCGGGCGCTTCCGTTTATTCTGCCTCCGAACTTGCTGCACAAGAGTTTCCTGAGATGGATGTTGCACTGCGTGGCGCTGTCTCGATCGCCCGCCGTTTACAAGACCCTCTTGCAGAGTTAGTAAAAATAGAGCCCAAATCAATTGGTGTTGGTCAGTATCAACATGACGTGAGCCAAGCTCAACTCGCGCAAAGTCTTGATGCCGTTGTAGAGGACTGCGTAAACGCTGTCGGCGTCGACGTTAACCGTGCTTCAGCAGCGTTGCTGCAACGTGTGGCAGGTCTGTCGAAAACGTTAGCGAAAAATATCGTCGAGTTTCGTGACATGCATGGTGCCTTTTCTTCTCGTAAAATTTTAATGGACGTACCTCGCATGGGCCCTAAAGCATTCGAACAGAGTGCCGGCTTCATGCGAATAAATGAAGGCGAGCACCTACTCGACGCCTCGGCTGTCCACCCAGAGTCTTATCACATTGTTGAGGCGATGGCTAACAAAGCAGGCATTGCACTTGACCAGCTCGTTGGTAACAAGTCAGCAATAGAGCAACTCGATCTAAATGCCTTTGTCACCGATACCGTCGGCTTACCAACGTTGCGGGATATCGTGCGTGAACTCGAAAAGCCGGGACGCGATCCTCGCCCTGAATTCAAAACAGCACAGTTCAAAGAAGGGGTTGAAAAGGTTTCAGATCTCGAGCCCGGCATGACGTTAGAGGGTGTTGTAACAAATGTCGCTAATTTTGGTGCGTTTGTTGATATCGGTGTGCATCAGGACGGTCTGGTACATATTTCTGCACTTGCTGATACCTTTGTCAGTGATCCACGAGATATCGTCAAAGCGGGTGACATTGTTACCGTGCGCGTCGTCGAAGTCGATATCGATAGAAAACGTATCGGCTTGAGCATGCGTAAGGATGACCAGCCTGCGCCCGTGAAAAAACCGACTTCAAAGAATAAGTCGGGTGCACCTTCTAAGCCGAAGAAAAAGCCTGTCGACAACGCATCCTCCGCAATGGGCAGTGCGTTTGCAGATGCCTTTGCCAAAGCAAAAAAAGGTTAGGCAACAACTTGAAAGCCCGAGTCTACACTCGGGCTCGTTGCTTTCTGATACTTAGCCTCAACCACACGTTGCGTTGTTTCAGACGCTGCAACTGATTTCTCTTCGTCAGAGTCTTTATCTTCTGCCTCTGTACTCGTCTCTGTTTGACGCGACGATTTAGGTTTTGAGTCTTGTTGATTCAATTCCGCGCGTGCTTGAGCCTCTTTTTGTGAAGCCTCAGCCGCAATAGCCCTATCAGCGCTAGACGGTTGCGCAGGTGCAAGTGCAGCACGCCTTACAACCGCCATTTTTTCGATGGTTGCTTGTGGGTTGCCTTCGACGACGCTGACATCAATCTGAACCTCTCCGGCGACAGCGTAGGACTTTCCATTACTGCCGCGCTCGTATTCATAGCTAGGGGCGCCAGCATAACGACCTCCTATGGCCGCATGCGCCTGCTCGTGCACTCGGACTTCTTGGTCTCGTCGCTCCAGTCGCTGCAGTTCTTCAAGCGCCTGAATCTCCTCATGACTTGAGCGTTGATTTACCCCTTGCTGGACATCATCACGCTTACCCTCAGCCTGTGACTCGGTACCATGCTCACCTTGAGTCGGTTCAGGTTGAGTAACCGCGGGACGCTGTTGGTTGTCTCCTGCTAATTGCTCTCTGGCTGGAGGAGATAAAGGAGGAAACGATGGCAGTGCAGGTGAAATATTCAAAAAATGATCACACCTTAGTGTCTATCATTGTACCCAACATTTCATCAGCGGTTTGCACACTTTTCGTGTTGGCTTCAAAGCTTTGCTGCCCTTGCTTTAGCGAGACCAGGGCATCGGTTGCCGTATTGGCGGGGACACTATTAAGTGTTTCACTCGCGGTTTCCGAACCAGACGCTACATCTGCAGCACTCTGTTGCCACCGCTGATTCGTTTGTTGGGGATCGGCAAGTTCAGCGCTTGCTTCAGTCACTTGCTGACTTGAACGTTGCATGCCTTGCATGCCAGCTGAAAGTACGTTGCTAATTTCCATGAGCACTCCTCGAAAAAACCCAAGCAGTGCTCATTATTGTTTACTTTTTACTCAATATCAAGCGTAACGCTTTATTTCTGATAATAACGAACGCCAATGACGCTGTTGCTCATCAAGATTCTGTTTAAGCTCATCAATACGATCTTGTAAGCCGTCAAAATGTACCTGCTCTTTCAGTTGCTTAGCTTTAGCATCTAGCAACTTTTTGCGAGTTTGATAATACTCGCGTAAACAGGTCGCCATTTGCTGATAATGCTCGTGTGCGCTATCAATCAACACTTGAGGCGCCGACTTCGCCTTTTTCGACGCTCGCGTCAGCTGCATCGTCAATTTCGCCCGCTCAATCTGATACCCCGACGTACGCTTCAAGTCGCTCGTCAGCTTCGCGTAGGATAACCCGCGAATTAACCACTTGGTTGGGTCGAATTGATACCAACGGATGCCATTTCGATAATCTGCCGAAAAAATATGATGGTAGTTATGATAACCCTCGCCAAAGGTCAAGAAGGCGAGCACACCATTATCGCGCGCAGTATTTTTATCAGTATACGGTTGCGAGCCCCAAATGTGGGCAAGCGAATTAATAAAGAACGTCGTATGGTGATTCAGTACAAGACGCAATACGCCGACAACCAATAAGCCACCTAGCACATCGCCCACCATCCAGCCAAATAATAGTGGCCAACCAAAGTTAGTGAGCAAGGTGAGTGACAGATAGTGCTTGTGTTGCCACATGACAATCGGATCTTCTTGTAAATCTTTAACGTTGTTGTAATCGCTATAGCGACTGGCTTGATACTCACGTAGCATCCAGCCAATGTGCGAATACCAAAAACCACGTTTCGCTGAATAGGGGTCTTTGTCATTATCGTCGACATGTGTGTGGTGTACACGATGGTCACTCGACCAGTGCAGCACACTATTTTGCAACGCAACGGCACCACCAATTGCGAACAGGAAACGCACAATAGGGTGCGCTTTATAGGCTTTGTGGGACCATAAGCGGTGATAACCGGCAGTGATCGAGATGCCTGCAAAACAGGCGGTTCCTATCATTGCCCACCAAAGACTGGAATCAATGCCATGTACATAGGCATAAACAGGTACACCGATCGCTGCAATAGCGAAGGTGATTGCGAACACCCAAACGTTTAACCAGATGATTGGGGGTTTTGCATTAATCGAATTCATTCGTAACTCACATTTAGTTAATTCTTACCACGCCAAGCATTTTTTGATCCTTTTGACTGATCAGCTAACACTTGTACGCTGAATTCTACTTCTTTAATAAAAAAACTCAAGCGATGATTGTCTTTTAAGCTATGTTATTATCTTGAATCAGATATAAAGCACAGTTTTGGAAAAAATTTTGGCAAAATCTCAATCGATTGGTGTGCGCGCGCAACAAAAAGAGAAAACAAGGCGTGCTCTCATTAACGCAGCGATGAATCAATTAAGCGCGGAAACTGGTTTTTCGAGTCTGAGTTTGCGTGAGGTTGCACGCGAAGCCGGTATCGCACCGACCTCATTTTATCGGCATTTCCGTAACATGGATGAGCTCGGACTCACCCTGGTCGACGAGTGTGGCTTGACTCTTCGACAACTGCTCCGACAAGCGCGACAACGTATTGATAAGGGTGGCTCGATTATTCGTGTTTCAATCGAGACCTTCATGCAGTTTGTAGCTGATAATACGGCTATTTTTCGACTGCTATTACAAGAGCGAACAGGTCGCTCCCGCGAGTTCCGTAAGGCAGTTGAGCGTGAACTAGAACACTTCAAAGCTGAACTTATCGAGTATTTACGCGATGAACAGGGCTTCAACGCTGCGCTCGCCGATCTGCAATCGGATGCAATCGTAAAAATCGTATTTAGTGCAGGCGCTGACTGTTTCGACGTCGATAATACACAACGCTTACGAATAGCGGAGCAAACAATACAACAAGTGCGTCTTGTCGCTCGCGGTGCAGAAGCCACTCGACGTGCTAGAGTAGAATAAATTACAACAACCTTAACTGGAGAACACCATGATAGCGAGAACGCTCGGAGCTGTCAGCTTGCTTGGCTTAGCCGTCACTGGCCAAGCGCGCGATATGACACTAATGGAAACCGTGACTGCACAATCAGTTGTCGATGTTAATTTGTCACCTAACGGTCAATTCACGGCTATTACCAAGTATTACCCTGCGCACCCGTATACCGATAAAGAAGACAGCGGTAAAACTGAGTTAGTTATTCGCACCGCGAACGGCAAAGAAACGGTTTATTTAAGCAAAGAAGAGTCTTTTTCTGACGTTGAGTTCGGTCCTAACAGCGAATATATTTATTTTACCGCTAAGCGAGACGGCGATGATTACAGCGAACTCTATCGTATCCCGCTCGCAGGTGGTGGCGTCCAATCTGTTTACGAATTCGATGGTTCAATCACAGCCTATGATTTAAGTTCAGATGGCCAGTCATTGATTTTTCTATCAACGGGTAGTCGCGATAAAGACGCCAAAAAAGAGGCTGAGTACGGTTTCAAAGCAGAAGTCTATGAAGAGGATCTTACCTACCGTCATTTATACCAAGTCGACTTGAGCCAAGCCGATGCAGAAGCCAAGCAAGTGACGGCTGATGATGTTCAGGTCATCTCTGCTCAATGGAGTCCAAACGACGAGCAACTGCTGGTGCGTACTGCACCCACACCGTTGATTGATGACTACTACATGAGCAGTCAGTACCACATCATGTCTTTAAATGGTGAGACTGTTGCGAGTATTCCTACTGAAGGAAAGCTGGGCAAAGCTGAATTTTCACCAAACGGTCAGTATGTTGCATTGATCAGTGCCGCTGATTACAACGACCCATCAGCCAGCGTACTCAAGGTATACAATACGCAAAACGCTACCATCCGTCGTGTATTACCTGATTACCAAGGTTCAATTCAAGACTTTACCTGGCGTACTGAGCAGGAGTTAGTTTGGTTAGGTCACCGGGGCACCGAATCAGAAGTCAAAGCGTTAACTCTTCAGTTCCTGGAGAATCGCGACTTGATTGACGCGGGTGAAGCGATCTTTACCGGTTTAGACGGCTCTGCTGGCGTGGATAAAATTGTGTTACGAGGCAACCGCCCTGCCCATCCTAATGAAGCATTTGAGTTGACCTCGCGTGGTTTAGACCGTTTAACCGTTTCTAATCCATGGTTAGAAGAAGTGACGATGCCTAAGCAGGAAACTATCACTTATAAAGCACGCGATGGTCTTGAACTCGAAGGAATCCTTGTTTATCCAACTGACTATCAAGAAGGTGAAAAATACCCTTTGATTATGGTTATTCATGGAGGTCCTGAGTCACATTACTCTAATGGCTGGCTGGATCGTTATTCATCGCCAGTGAAACACGCGGCAGCGCAAGGTTACGCGTTATTCTTCCCTAATTACCGTGGTAGCACAGGCCGTGGTGTTGAGTTCTCTAAACTCAGCCAAAATGACTACGCAGGAAAAGAGTTTGACGATATTGTTGATGGCAAGCAGCATCTGGTCGATATGGGTCTAGCTGACGAGACTCGCGTTGGGATAACGGGTGGCTCTTACGGTGGTTATGCTTCGGCTTGGGGCGCGACCGCTCAAACTGAACACTTTGCCGCAAGCGTTATGTTTGTTGGTATCAGCGATAACCTCTCTAAGTTTGGTACGACCGATATCGCCAAAGAAATGAACGCGGTACACGCTCGCAGCTATCCGTGGGACAAATGGCAGTGGTACCTCGAGCGTTCACCCATTTATCATGCGGAAAAAGCGCGCACGCCTATCCTTATTATGCACGGTAAGGAAGACACCCGTGTGCATCCTTCGCAGTCAATGGAGCTTTATCGTTACCTTAAGACGCATGGCAATGTGCCCGTCCGCTTGGTGTTATACCCAGGAGAAGGACATGGTAACCGTCATATGGCGGCGCAACTCGATTACAGTATTCGTCTGATGCGTTGGATGGACTCATTCTTAGTCGAGCAAGCAGAAGAAAAGCCACCTTTTGCTATCGACCATATTAAGCAAATCAAGTAAGTCTTGAGTCTCATAAAAGACGCCGCATTCTGCGGCGTCTTTTTAGTTTAAGTATTAACCTCGTATAGCATTCCAAATATCTTTCCAACTGGGCTCTTTACCATAGAATTGTATTCCCATCGTAAACAAACGAGCCGCAACGTTCCGCATCCAGATAAGACTGACCACTAACAACGCTAAACTGAGGCCTATTTGCCACCACGCTACATCAGTTTGTGCCAAACGCGCGGGCATCATCATGAATGATGAAACGGGTAAAATACTCATAATTTGTGCGAGCGTACCGTCTGGACTATCGACAACGCTGAAACTTAGGAATATCGGCAATAACGGGATAAGCATAAATGAGCTACGTGATGAATGGTTGGGATCATCAATCGTGGCCGAGAAACCTGCCAGCATTGCATTAATCATCAGTAAGCCGAGCAACACAAACACAAACGATGCGATCACAACAAAGGGATCAAAAGTAAAACTTATGGAACCCTCGCTACTAAAGCTTGCAGCAAGCAGTGCGATAGCGCCAAAGAATAAACCGATGAATACCATCGCCTTCAAACTGTGTAAGGTGATCCCAACAATTTTCCCATCCATCCACTCGCGTGGCGAAATAATCGTTAGTAGTTGCTCAGTCACTCGCTGCTGTTTCTCCGCCGTAATCGACATCATCATCAAACCAAAACCGGTAAATACGCCGACAGAGATGCCAATACCTAAGAACATTCCCAGCTCGCTACTCCCTTCGTCATCAGTTGCCGACTCATCAACGTCGACTTGCGCAATATCAAGCGTTACTTCGGGTTTAGAGTCGAGGACTGTGCGCTGTTCATCGGTAAGCTCTAATCCGGCAACGCGTAACGTTTGTAAGTAGTTTTGTAGTGAGTTGGTTAAATCGCTTTGCCAATCGTCACGTTTATGTACGCGCAGTGTCGCTGTGTTATCAGGATGCACGATCACCACGACGTCGAGCGTCTCTGGTAGCTGCGACTTCCACTTCTCAACCTCCATCGAGCCTGCGTCACGCAAAGTGATATCTTTAGGGGCTTCATAGTCGCCGGGGTTAGCGCGTTGCTCGAAATAAATTGCGCCATTATATTGCTCTTCGAATACTGCGCTGATAGCTCCCCAGCCTGTACTCACTGCCATAATGACAACCAGTAAGCCTATCGAAATGAGCTCTTGCTTCCATTTAAAAAAGCGGCGGAATTCCCACCATGCGATTTTCGATACTTTGCTGCTAAGCAGACTCATGCTGAACATCCTTTGATTTGTTATTGTTTTGCTCAATGGTGTTGAGGTACAACTCATGCAATCCAAGCTGTAGCGGTGAGAAGCTGCGCATGGGTACATGCTGATTTAACTCAGGCCATAAATGCTGAACATCAACATAAGGGTCCACCGTCACATGCGCTAGATCGGTGTCGACCACAGACACATCAACGATTGCCTCGTGCTGACCCCATTGGTTGCGAGCCACTTCAGCGTCACATTCGATACGATAAACCCGCTGAGGCTGAAGTTTGGCGCGAATTTTCGCCAACGTACCCTGCGCTAGCGCGCGACCATGTGACATTAACAACATCTTATCCGCAAGACGTTCCACTAATGCCATTTGATGAGCACTCAGTAATACCGTTTTCCCCCTTTGCTTCAAATCGGTTAACACGTTCATCACATGTTCTTGGTTCACCGGGTCAAGACCTGAAAATGGCTCATCTAAAATGACCAAATCGGGATCGTGTATCAATGTCGCGATCAACTGAACTTTTTGTTGGTTACCTTTAGAAAGCTGTCGCATGGGCTCCTTTTTGCGTTCAGTAAGGTCAAAGTAATCCAACCATTGGTCAATGCGCTGCTGCGCCAATGATTTATCCAGACCTCGTAGTTCGGCAATAAAACCCAGATTATCCACAATCGTTCGATCTTGATATAACCCTCGGTCTTCGGGTAGATAAGCAAAGTCCTCAGGGCTGAGCTGAGGACGATGACCGCTAGCATCGGAAATTTCAATACTGCCCTCGTCAGCTTGGGTCAGCCCCACCAACATACGCACTAAAGATGATTTGCCGGCGCCGTTGGGTCCGAGCAATGCGTATATTTCACCTGAGTTGACCGTAAGCGATATATTGTCAACCGCGGTGACGGTTTTATAACGCTTGGTTAGGTTTGTTATTTGTATATTCATGATTCTCGCAGCGTTTAGATAAATGTAAAAATTAAGTAACCAATTGAGTATATATTACAGAGCAAAAAAAACCCGCAACAGCCGTTGCGGGTTTTTATTTTGTTTCAATTTGTAAGTTGCGTGTTTACTTAACACTCGGTCCTGCAGCGACTAACGCTTTGCCGTTTTCTGTATCAGTGAACTTCTCAAAGTTCGCTACAAAACGCTGCGCGAGATCTTTCGCTTTTAAGTTCCAGTCTTCTGCATCCTCGTAAGTATTACGTGGATCGAGGATAGCGCTATCTTCAACACCCGCCAATTCAGTTGGCATAGCCAAGTTGAAGTATGGCAACTGATGGAATTCAGCATCTTCAATTGAGCCGTCGAGAATGGCATCGATGATCGCGCGCGTCGCTTTAATCGAGATACGTTTACCAGTACCATTCCAGCCGGTATTTACCAAATATGCCTCGGCGCCAGCTGCTTCCATACGTTTTACTAATACTTCAGCGTATTGGGTAGGATGCAATGTCAAAAAAGCCGCGCCAAAACAGCTTGAAAACGTTGGCGTAGGTTCCGTAACACCACGTTCAGTACCCGCCAATTTAGCCGTAAAGCCCGATAAAAAGTGATACTGCGCCTGCTCTTTAGTGAGTTTCGATACTGGCGGCAACACGCCAAACGCATCGGCAGTTAGGAAAATCACTTTCTTCGCGTGGCCCGCTTTTGAAACAGGTTTAACGATATTATCGATGTGATAAATAGGATAAGAAACGCGCGTATTCTCGGTTTTGCTATTGTCATCAAAATCAACGCTGCCATCTTCGCGCACGGTCACGTTTTCTAATAACGCATCGCGACGAATGGCATTATAAATATCAGGTTCCGCTTCTTTCGACAGGTTGATCGTTTTCGCATAACAACCGCCTTCGAAGTTAAATACGCCATCGTCATCCCAACCGTGTTCATCATCACCGATAAGGGCGCGCTTTGGATCCGTCGACAATGTTGTTTTGCCCGTTCCCGATAAACCGAAGAACACTGCCACATCACCGTCTTTGCCCACGTTAGCCGAGCAGTGCATCGAGGCCATACCTTGTAGCGGCAAGAAGTAGTTCATCATCGAGAACATACCTTTCTTCATCTCACCGCCATACCACGTACCGCCGATTAACTGAATTTTTTCGGTCAGGTTAAACGCTACGAAATTTTCTGAGTTAAGACCTTGCTCTTGCCAATCTGGATTAATGCATTTTGCTCCGTTCATCACCACAAAGTCAGGCTCAAACGTTTCTAACTCTTCGCCTGAAGGACGGATAAACATATTCTTCACAAAATGCGCTTGCCACGCCACCTCAGTAATAAAGCGCACCGCTAAGCGTGTATCTTCATTAGCACCACAATACGTATCAACGACGAACAAACGCTTGTTTGATAGCTGGTTAGTCACTAATCCTTTTAAGTGGGTCCAAGTTTCTTGTGACATCGCCTTGTTGTCATTTTTGCCTTGATCTGCCCACCATACAGTGTCCCGTGTCGTGTCATCTTTAACGATGTATTTATCTTTTGGTGAACGACCGGTAAAGATACCCGTGTCGACTGCAACGGCACCGAGCTTGGTCACGGTTCCTTTTTCAAAACCATGCAGGTCATTGCGAGTTTCTTCCTCAAATAACACATCATAAGAGGGGTTATGAACAACTTCTTGGACATCATTGATGCCGTAGCGGCTCAGATCCAAATTTGGCATGACAAGGGCTCCTGAGATACGGTCTTGCATTAAACGAACGTTACTTCTTGCGGCACACGCATTAATCCCTTTACGCACTCGCCACAAGCATAAAATTTGGTCGCGAATGTTACCTTTAATTGACAAAAAAAGATAGGGCAAAATTTTCTCAGTCCGTTAGAATGCCCCCTCTTTTACTTAATATTTAACTAAAGTTGTTTTGTCCTTATGCGTGACTCATTTAAGTCAAGAATCGGATTTGTGCTGGCAGCAGCAGGATCGGCTGTTGGTTTAGGTAACATTTGGGGGTTTCCAACCCAGGTTGCTAACCATGGTGGCGGCGCTTTTTTGCTGGTTTATTTGTGTGTGATTTTTGTCCTTGCTATTCCCGCGCTTTATAGCGAAATGCTGATTGGTCATCATGCCCAAGCCAACCCTGTTCGCTCGCTCAAACAACTTAGCGAAGGACGCATGCGCCCTGTTGGTGGGACGATGGGACTACTCAACGTCATTGGCTCATGTTTAATGTTAAGTTTCTATCACATCGTTGCCGGTTGGATGTTAGTTCACGCACTAGGCTATCTTGCCACAGCCATGGGCTTGTCAGGCGTTGCTGAATTTTTACTTACCGGCAGCATGGTACGCGATTTAGTTTTTACTTCGGTGTTTTTGGTTCTCACCGCATCCGTCGTACTTAAAGGTGTCGAACAAGGTATCGAACTCTGGTCAAAACGCTTGATGCCGCTTCTGGTTGTTCTATTAGTCGGGCTCATCGTTTACATAGCCAGTTTACCGGGTGCGGGTGAAGGTTTTAAAACCTATCTGATCCCAGAGGTTGAACAATTCACTGATCCCGATATCTATATCGCCGCCATGGGTCAGGCATTCTTCTCTTTATCGATTGGCTTGGGTGGCATGATGATTTACGGATCGTATTTGCGCCCCGGAGCACAGTTGGGTCGTTTAAGTTTATCTGTAGCCGCGTTAGATACGTTGGTCGCATTTTTAGCAGGCTTGCTGATTATTCCTGCATTATTTGTGGCTATTAAATTGGGCGTTTCCGTTGAACAAGGTAACCAGTTTATTGGTGAGGGACAGCTGATATTCGCTGTTTTACCGGAGCTGTTCGGCAGTATGGGCTTTGCCGGTTTATGGGTTGGCTTTGGCTTCTTTATTTTACTCAGCATCGCGGCACTCACATCGACTATGGCTCAGGCTGAGGTGCCCGTCTCTTATTTATTAGAAGAGCACGACTTACCTCGCCCAGTCGCCGTTGCCATTGCCATGCTCGTAATCGCGTTGCTCGCACTATCCTTGGTGCTTTGGTTTGAGCCGCTGTTTGGCTGGGTAGTTACCGCTGTAACCCAATTCCAATTACCGCTGTCGGGATTGTTTTACTTGCTGGTTGTTGGGTGGTTCTGGAAACGTAGTAACCATGTTACAGCGCTGGCAGCGCAGGGCTTGCGCTACCGATTACTACGTTGGCACTTACGGTATATTTGCCCAGTCTTAATGGGGCTGGTTTTTTACCAAAGCGCGATTGCTTAGCTGATTAAGGGCGTTGTCCAGCAAATTTTTGTTGCAGCGCCTCAGCCACACGCCCATCCACAAACTCGCCAACGTCGCCGCCATGCAAAGCAACTTCTTTAACTAGAGTCGACGAAATAAAGGAGTTTTCTTCAGCGGGTGTTAAAAACACACTTTCCAGCTCGGGGAATAGTCGTCGATTCATATTGGCAAGTTGGAATTCGTACTCAAAATCCGAGACCGCGCGCAAGCCACGAATCAATACCGATGCATCATGGTCCTTAGCAAAATTAACTAACAGTCCTGAAAAACCCACCACACGCACATTGTCCAACTTCTCAGTCACTTGTTGAGCTAATAGTACCCGTTCTTGCAAGCTAAATAACGGCTTCTTACTTGGACTTTCCGCTACACCGACGATGATCTCACTGAACAGGCTTGCAGCGCGCTCGATAAGGTCGGCGTGGCCATTGGTTATGGGATCAAAAGTGCCAGGGTAAATAGCTCTACGATGCATAGGTTCCTCGTTTTAACGTTGTGCAAACTTTACAGTACATCCTCAAAACTGGCTCATCTTTATAGCTTTTGCAAATTAAGGATGCGGCTTTCAGTGAACATGCGTAAAATACAGGGTAATGTTAAGAAAGCCAAATGACTGAACAGGATTTCGTAATGAACACAAATTTTTATCAGCACCTTAATGAGCAACTCGAACAGACCAAATCAGACGGTCTGTACAAAAAAGAACGTATTATCACTTCTGATCAAAGTTCTGAAATTACCGTTAATGGCCAACAAGTGTTGAACTTTTGTGCCAACAATTACTTAGGCCTTGCCAATCATCCGGACCTAATTAAAGCGGCTAAGCAAGGTCTTGATGAACACGGCTTTGGTACTGCGTCGGTGCGTTTTATTTGTGGTACGCAAGATATTCACAAAACACTGGAAACTAAACTGAGTGACTTTCTGGGTACCGAAGACACGATTCTTTATTCTTCGTGTTTTGACGCCAATGGGGGTCTATTTGAGACCTTGATGGGCCCAGAGGACGCTATTATCAGCGATGAGTTAAACCACGCCAGCATTATTGATGGCATCCGTCTTAGTAAAGCAAAACGCTACCGCTACAAAAACAATAACCTTGATGACCTTGAACAACAACTTAAACAAGCCGATGCTGATGGCGCACGTTTTAAGTTGATTGCGACCGACGGTGTATTCTCGATGGACGGTGTTATTGCCGATCTTAAAGGTATCTGTGACTTAGCAGATAAATATGACGCCTTGGTGATGATGGATGACTGCCACGCAACTGGCTTCTTAGGCGCTAATGGTAAAGGTACCCATGAATACTGCGACGTTTTGGGTCGCGTTGATATCATCACCGGAACGTTGGGTAAAGCTTTAGGCGGTGCTTCCGGTGGTTACACATCGGGCAAAAAGGAAGTGATCGATTGGTTACGTCAGCGTTCGCGTCCTTATTTATTCTCTAACTCGGTAGCACCGGCTATCGTTCAAGCATCCATCAAAGTACTTGAAATGCTTGAACAGGGTAACGAATTACGTGAACGACTCTGGAATAACGCAACCTATTTCAGAACCGAAATGGAAGCGGCGGGCTTTACCCTCAGCGGTGCTGACCATGCGATTATTCCGGTCATGATTGGCGACGCTCGCCTTGCTTCTGAAATGGCTGATCGTTTGCTCGAAGAAGGTATCTATGTCATCGGATTCTCGTTCCCTGTCGTACCTAAGGGCAAAGCGCGTATCCGTACGCAAATGTCTGCGGCACACACACGCGAACAACTTGACCGCACTATTGAAGCATTCACACGTATTGGTAAAGAGCTCGGCGTTATTTAACGCCGAGTCTGGGGACTGATTATGAAAGCACTAGCGAAACTGCATTCAAAGCCGGGTATTTGGATGACCGACGTCGAGAAGCCGGAATTTGGTTATAACGACGTACTCATCAAAATTAAGAAAACCGCGATTTGCGGTACCGATGTTCACATTTATAAATGGGACGATTGGTCACAAAAAACGATTCCAGTGCCTATGGTTGTAGGCCACGAATACGTGGGTGAAGTAGCCGCCATGGGTGATGGCGTGCGCGGCTTTGAAGTCGGTGATCGTGTATCCGGTGAAGGGCATATTACCTGTGGTCACTGCCGCAACTGTCGTGCTGGACGCCGTCATTTGTGCCGCAATACCTATGGTGTTGGGGTCAACCGCCCTGGTGCCTTTGCCGAGTACCTCGTTATCCCGGCTGACAACGCATTTAAGTTGCCGGACGACGTCACCGACGATATGGCGGCCATCATGGATCCTTTGGGTAATGCGGTACATACCGCCCTTGCCTTTGATCTCGTTGGCGAGGATGTTCTGATTACCGGCGCAGGTCCTATCGGTATTATGGCGGCGGCAGTGGCTCGCCATGTCGGGGCACGTCATGTAGTGATCACCGATGTGAATGAGTACCGACTTGAGCTAGCCAAAAAGATGGGTGTAACTCGTGCCGTTAACGTGGCTGAAGAGAGTCTCAAAGACGTTATGTCAGAGCTGGGCATGAAAGAAGGCTTTGACGTTGGGCTAGAGATGTCCGGTGTACCGTCAGCATTCTCGCAAATGCTCGCGACGATGAACCATGGCGGTAAGGTGGCAATGTTAGGAATTCCACCTGAAAACGTTGCCATTGACTGGAACGAAGTTATCTTTAAGGGACTGGTCATTAAAGGTATCTATGGTCGTGAAATGTTTGAAACTTGGTACAAAATGGCCAGTTTGCTGCAATCAGGCTTAGATATTTCACCTATATTGACCCATCAAATGTCAGTTGATGACTACGAGGAAGGGTTCGAAACCATGGTTTCGGGTCAGTCCGGTAAAGTTATTCTTAATTGGGACTAACGATGACTCAGTCTGTTCGTCATATTTCATTGGTAGAAGCCCACCAAGCATGGGCTTCGGATGCCTCTCCTGTGTTCGTTGATATTAGAGATCCGCAATCCTTTCAAGCGGGTCATATCCCCAATGCACAACCACTCAACAACGACAATATCAGTGACTTCTTAGCGAATACCGATAAAGACACGCAGGTCATTGTTGTGTGTTACCACGGTATAAGCAGTCAACAAGCCGCGCTGGTGCTGGAATCGCAAGGCCTCACGCAAGTGAGTAGCATGGATGGCGGCTTTACCGCTTGGCAAACGGCCTACCCAGAAGCGGTCGAGCAGGGCTAAATTAATGAAACGCTTACTCACAACTCAGGATGGTCCTTACCTTCAGCAGTTATATGCGTGGCTTCGTAGCCAAGGTATCCCTGTCAGTGTGAGTGAGCGAAATGGCAAACTAGATTTGTTACTGCATCAAAGCAGTTACGAGGCACGGGCTCGCCAACTTATAGACGAGTTTAAGGCTGACCCAGACATCATTGCGGTTCGTGAACAGACAAAAAATCGTGAATTGCTAAATGACCTGATGAAAAATACAGGTTGGTTAACCCGCATCATTGCCGTGGTTTGCGTGCTTATGTTTATAGGCATTATGGCGGGCGGTGATACTTTTGTTCGTTACTTTATCATTAGTGATAGCTTTTCTCAGCTCCCGCTCGATGCCCCTTGGCGATTTATAACGCCCGCCTTTCTTCACTTTTCCGCTACCCACATCGTTTTTAACTTATTTTGGTGGTGGTATTTAGGTGGTCGGATAGAGGTCTATTTAGGGACACGTTGGTTGTTTGCCTTGTTCGTACTTACCGCTGTCAGTGCTAACGTGATTCAATTTCAGGTAAGTGGTCCTAATTTTGGCGGGATGTCTGGTGTGGTTTACGGTTTATTGGGTTTTTGTTGGCTATATAGTGGGCAGCGCAATACTCCACTTAAACTGCCACCTGCACTCATTCTATTTATGCTGGGTTGGCTGATACTTGGCTACACCAATGTACTCTGGGTCAACGTGGCAAACGAAGCTCACCTAGCTGGGCTGATAGCAGGTTGCATTGCAGGGATCACCGTTCGCAAACTCACGCCCAAACCGCGCTATTGATAAATATATTTCGTGAAAATGACTTGCTTGATCACCGTACTGCCGGTCTCCTTCGCCATCAATCGCTGTGCTTGTTCAAAACACTTAAGTCGCAACTGATCTCTGCCCGTCATTGTTCTGATTTGCTGTTCACTCGCTGTACTTAGGATCTGAATAAAAGCATCTCTCAACAATGGAGCGTGATGCTCTACCACGCTCACATTTTGTGGATTATCGACCATGACCTCTACAGCAACCCGAATAAAGCCAAGTCGATACTCTTCTTTATCCTTAATAAAATTTGTAATGATATCTGGCTCAAATCCATAGTAAGCGACATCCTGAGCTCGCGCGGCGCTTGCCGAGAATAGCGTAAGACTGAAAAGTAACAAAATGCTGAACAACCAACGTTGCAAGGTCATAATTCATTAGCCTTTATAATGTTTAACGGCAGTGGCTTTGGTATGATAGCCAAAGAATATCATGAGCACCAATCACTATGTCTATTGAATTTCTCAGTACCGAACCTTGTTGTTGGCAGCGTGCCTCCGATATCCAACTAGAGCCAACCGTCCGAGATTGGTTACTAGACGAGAGTTCACTTACAGCCAAGTTACGTTCGTTACCAGGCTCTTTTGCGGTGGAACTCATCGGTCAAACTGCGGCATCACCCTTTGCCAATGAACGTTCAAAGTTTCCACAGCAAACTCTTTTTGTTGTTCGGGAAGTACTACTCACTCTAGACGAGCGTCCATTCGTATTCGCTCGTAGCGTTTTTCCTATATCGGCGGCAGACCGGCATAACCTTAATTTGGGTGAGCTCGGGACACAGTCGTTAGGTCAGTCATTATTTAACCAGCCCGATTTAACTCGCTCGACTTTTGAAGTTACTCAACTACCCTTAAACCATGGTATCAACGAAATTAATCAGCACTTTTACCAGCAAAAAGGCCCTCTTTGGGGACGACGGAGCCTGTTCGAAACCCAGGGACAAAGTGTTTTAGTAAGCGAGTTTTTCTTAAGCCCTGTACCGATATACTGAGGTAATCAATGAATAAACTTAACAGCTATTGGCGTTTAATGCGCGCTGACCGTCCTATTGGTACTTATTTGCTCGCATGGCCAACGTTATGGGCACTTCTTATTGCCGGTGACGGTAATCCACCGCTCAAAATCGTGGTCATATTTATGTTAGGTACATTTTTAATGCGCTCAGCAGGCTGTGTGATTAATGACTTCGCAGACCGTAATCTTGATGGTCATGTGGAGCGCACAAAATTACGCCCTCTTGCTGCCGGTGAGGTCAACAGCACCGAGGCCATCCTGTTATTCTTTGGACTTTTGATACTCGCATTTCTGCTGGTGCTTCAGTTTAATACACAAACCATTATGCTGGCTTTTGCCGCAGCCGGTGTGGCATCTCTCTATCCATTTTGCAAACGCTGGACACAACTTCCTCAAGTCGTGTTAGGTATCGCGTTTAGCTTCGGTATTTTGATGGCATTTAGTGCGCTGAATAGCGATCAATGGTGGCTTGCGGGTGGCTTATTTATTGCTAATATCGTTTGGACCATTGCCTACGATACCGAGTACGCTATGGCGGATCGAGCAGATGACCTCAAAGTAGGCATAAAAAGTACAGCCATCCTGTTCGGTCGTTACGATAGACTCATTATCGCTGTCTTGCAGGTTGTGACTTTAATTATTCTCGCCGTGGTTTGGCATCACCTCAATGTGCAGTGGTACGCTTGGCTCGGTCTCATAGCCGCCGCTTGTCTGTTTAGTTATCAACATTGGATGATACGAGAACGAGCACCTAAGGCCTGTTTCCAAGCCTTTCTGCATAATCACTACATTGGAATGGTTATTGGCGTCAGCCTTGCGCTTCACTACTGGTATTAATGAGTCGAGCGGATGGTCAACGCATTTAGTCTGCGCTGACCATCAACTGTTGCACCGATTGACGAATCGTCTGCAAGATTGTCGGATCGAGCAACTCATCTATGTCGTCACTTAATGGACCTATTTCAGGCGCAGCCACTTGATCGCCATCATCGTTGACTTGCAAGAGAGATTGGGCCTTAAGGCTTGCGATAAAACTTGTCATGACTTTCTTATCATAGAACTCTGGCGCATCAATGCCATGAATCGAGCTGAGTCGTTCAGCGAGCGTTATCGACTGACGCTCAAGTTCGGCACGCTTAATCGGCTGCGCTTGCTGCAACAACTCTAAAACGATTGCATAACGCTGTAACGTCTCGCTTGCGCTGCCCGCCAATAATTTAAGTTGTAACCACGCCGCCGTTTCGCGGTTTGCTGCGCGCACCATCTCACCATCAAGGCTAATAAGCTGTTGGCGTTCTAATTCTTCTACGATAGCACGCACCCAAGTATCTAAATCCTTGTCGCTGTGTGACAAAAATAACTCAGCCTGCAACATGGGGTATACCGCGCTACAACGCTCGATAATAGTTGTGACGTTCACTTTTTGCTTGGCATGAATCAAAGATGCAATCACACCGGGTAATATCATTAAGTGAAGTACATTATTTCGGTAATACGTCATTGCAATAGCATTCGCTGCGTGCAAGGAGATGACCTGCCCCATTGAGTCATCTTCTACGTCAAACTTATCGGTGCGTAGCGCCAACGACAACAGCTCTTCTGCTGACTGCTCAGGTACGTTGACGTGATGCGTATATGGCACCTCGCGTAGTAAATTCAGGTAAACATTGATTTGGGCAATCAGTTCTTCTCGCGTTAGCGCATTATGCTCCGAACTTAATAGCGCCAATGCCGTGAGATTAACGCTATTGGCAGCCGCACAATCATTGATACCGCGCATGACTTGCTCGGCTAAGCCATTGACCGTCGGTGTTAACCAACTGGGTCTTTCGGGCTCTTCTGCGCCTCGTGTGACAGAACGCTGCCAGTCATCAACATGGTCATCCATATAGGCTTTTAAATCGATGGGCGAGCCGAAAGTAACAAATCCCTGACCAAAGTTTTTCAGCTTAGTGACGGACTTCAAAACTTGGAACAACGATTCTTTCTCTTTATTTTTACCTTTGAGCTCTTTGAGGTAAGTTGCTACCTCCATTACGTGCTCATAACCTAAGTACACGGGTACAATCGAAATCGGTCTTTGCTGACCTCTCAACATACCTTGCACGGTCATGGCAAACATACCCGTCTTAGGCGGCAATAAACGCCCCGTACGTGAGCGTCCACCCTCGGTAAAGTATTCGACCGGGTAGCCTTTCTGGAACAACCAGCATAGATACTCACGAAATACAGATGAATAGAGCTTGTTGCCGCGAAACGAACGACGAATAAAGAATGCGCCGCCACGGCGGAAAATCGAACCCACAGGGAAAAAGTTTAAATTAACCCCTGCGGCGATATGCGGAGGTACAAGACCTTGCTTATAGATAACGTAACTTAGCAGCAAGTAATCCATATGACTTCGGTGACAAGGTACATAAATGATTTCATGCCCTTGCTGAGCAAGCTTACGCACTTCATCGGCGCCGCGTACATCGATACCGTTATAGATTCGACTCCACATCCATGTCATAAAGCGATCTAATACACGTACCAGGGTTTCGCTGTAGTTTGCGGCAATTTCGTTTAAATAGCCTTTAGCCTTTTTTAAGGCTTGCGCCTCATCCACTTTATTCGAGCGTTGCTCATCTTTTATCGCCTTTTTAAGCGCCGGTGTTTTCAGAAGCTGGTTCAAAAGTTCATTGCGATCGCTCAATTTAGGACCCGCAACCGCATAACGCATGCGCACAAAGTGGACCCGTGCCACACGCGCTAGTTTATGCGCGATACGATAATCGGCGCCACTTTGACGACTCATCTGGCCTAAGCTTACAGGACGCGACATGCGGCATAGAACTTGACGCCCGGAGAACATGATCAACCAGAACTTACGCAAATGCCCCGGGTTATCTAAGTCACCGGTCATGGCATTTCCCGCGTGGGCCTCTTGTCCGGGCTTGCGGCCCCAAAATATCCCCACTGGGAGTAATTGTACATCCAGCTCAGGATCGGCTTGATGCGCTTCTAGTAGCGCTTGAAATTGCGAAAGTGCTCGTGCTGAAGCGGCGTCATCGCGCTCCGGTAACAGTAGCACTCGATCAAACGACTTTCCGTTGATGTACAGGGGCTGTTGAGGATCGGGTAGCTGATTTTCACGCGCGGAACGCTGCAAAATGGCGAAGTCAGACTTGGCATTTGAGCGCATCACGTACACTACAGGTGCTACCGTGATATCCGCCTGATCGGCCTCAGGCTTATCAATTATGGTCATTGCTCGTGTCATCCAACGGATAGGATGTTTAAAGAGCGCGTAACTCCAACTCACCGCGGTCATGATATTCCTTGCTACCCTTGCGTTTAAAACAGTAAGACAATAATCATAACAATTCCGTTCGAAAAAGTCGTCGAATAAAATGACTTGCATCTCAACAATACCTGTATATACTCACAGTATACTGTACAGATAAACAGGTAATTGCTATGCGTCCACTGACTCCCAGACAAGCCGAAATTCTTGAGTTAATTAAAGATAACTTACAAGCAACCGGTATGCCGCCTACGCGCGCCGAAATCGCGAGTCGGTTGGGCTTTCGCTCAGCCAACGCTGCTGAAGAGCATTTAAAAGCGTTAGCCAAAAAGGGCGTGATTGAAATCATGCCGGGCATGTCTCGCGGCATTCGCTTAGTGGCTGAAGATATAGAAGAAGAGCTTGGCTTGCCGCTCATTGGTCAAGTGGCAGCTGGTGAGCCCATATTGGCCCAAGAGCATATCGAACGCCATTATCAACTCGATGAATCAATGTTTTATCCCAGTGCACAATTTTTGCTTCGTGTTAACGGGATGAGCATGAGAAATATTGGAATTTTGGACGGTGATTTGCTCGCTGTCCATAAAACTGAACAAGCGCGCAATGGGCAGATTGTAGTCGCCCGCGTTGAAGACGAAGTCACGGTTAAACGGTTTGAACAAAAAGGTCGTCAAGTACTATTGCATCCCGAGAACGAAGAGTTCTCTACGATTGTTGTCGACCTTGCCCAGCAAGTATTTGCTATCGAAGGACTTGCCGTTGGCATCATTCGTAACGGAGCATCTTTATGAAAAGACTACAATCAAACAGCAGCAATCACCCTGGACTATGGACATACAACAATCAACAGGCCGAAGTGATTACGCCTAATGTTGTTCCGCCTAGCTTATCAGCGGCACTTGAAGCGGCAGTACACAGCATCGGACAGCGCTGGATTACAGTTATCGGCGGACAGGCGAGTTTTGTACAACAACTTGTTAACGCAGGTATTCCTCGCCAACGTATTCGTTGGCTACGCCCAGGCAAGACGGACGATCGCGCATGGGCACTCGAACAAGCCGTATTATCAGGAACCAGTGACGTTGTGGTCGCTTGGGTTAGTGGCTTCGACAAGCGCGCTGCGCAGCGTATTCGTCTATCATCTCGAGTGAGCCAAACCCAGAGCTTCATGTTTGAAGAGGATGTATTAACCCCCCACCTGCACTAATCCCCCAACAGGGTTAATACATTTCTGGCTGCTTCGGCAGCCTTTTTTTTAACATTTATGGACACTTTTTAACCATTTAACGTTTTTGATCTAGATCTTTGTGTAGATTTTAGTTAATAAATGATACTACCCAACTATATAAATTAGTATAACTTATAAACTACAACAAAGAGTTGGTAGAGAAAGTGATTTCTGGGGAGAAGCTGTTCCTTTTTCTGCTTACCTCTTTGTTCTTCCAAGCTAGCATTTTGCTCAAGCAGAGAAGAATGAGAGGAGAAGTCACGTGAAAATGAAGCCGTTATGGGCACTACCCCTGTTGTATAGTGCATCTGCGCTTTCCCAAGAGCGCAGCCTCAACCTCACGAAAGGTGTAACAGAAGTCAGTCGGGACGTTTACGACTTGCACATGACGATATTTTATATCTGCTGTGTAATCGGTGTTGTCGTTTTTGGACTGATGTTCTATTCAATGATTAGACACCGCAAATCCCGCGGTCGTGAGCCCGCGAAGTTCCATGAGAATGTAAAGGTTGAAATTCTTTGGACGCTGATTCCGTTCCTTATTTTGGTGGGTATGGCGATACCTGCAACATCGACCTTAATAGCAATGGAAGATACATCAGATGCTGACGTAACTATTCAGGTCACCGGATCCCAATGGAAATGGCACTACAAATATTTTGATCGCGAAGTAGAATTTTTTAGTCGCTTAGCGACTCAACAACAACAAATAGATAATAAGTTTGATAAGAGTGAAAACTACCTTAGAGAGGTCGATAACCCACTTGTTTTGCCGACGGGTCAAAAGGTTCGTTTTCTCGTCACCTCTGACGATGTTATCCACAGTTGGTGGGTACCTGATTTTGCCGTTAAAAAGGATGCCAATCCCGGCTTTATTAACGAAGCCTGGACTCGAATTGATGAACCCGGTATTTATCGCGGTCAGTGTGCCGAGTTGTGCGGCAAAGACCACGGCTTTATGCCCATCGTTGTAATTGCAAAGACCCCTGAAGACTACGCTAAATGGATCGACGAGACAGAAGCAAAGCAAATTGCCGAGCAAAAGCGCCAGCAAGAATTGCTTGATATGGAAATGTCGATGGACGAGTTAATGGCGATGGGTGAGAAAATTTATAACAGTACGTGTGCTGCATGTCATCAGCCTAACGGTCAAGGCATTTCAGGCACCTTCCCTGCGCTTGCAGGCAGTCCGATTGCGTCTAAGCCAGAAAATATCGATAAGCACATTGATATTGTTTTGCACGGTGTCCAAGGATCAGCGATGCAAGCTTTTGCCCAGCAATTAACAATGCAAGAGCTGGCTTCTGTTATTACATACGAGCGTAATGCCTGGGGTAATGATACGGGCGAGATGGTACAAGCCGCCGACATTAACGCAGCAATGAATAAATAAGGAGACGGTGATGAGCACAGTAGTGGACGATCACAATCACGAAGCACACCACGATCATAAGCCGTCTGGCATTACTCGTTGGTTGTTTACCACAAACCACAAAGATATTGGTTCGATGTATTTGTGGTTTAGTTTAATTATGTTTTTTGTTGGCGGTGCAATGGCGATGGTCATTCGTGCCGAACTTTTTCAACCGGGTTTACAGCTGGTGGAGCCTCAGTTTTTTAACCAGATGACCACCGTGCATGGACTCGTTATGATTTTTGGCGCCGTAATGCCGGCCTTTACGGGACTTGCGAACTGGATGGTGCCGATGATGATTGGCGCACCTGATATGGCATTGCCACGCATGAATAACTGGAGCTTTTGGATTCTTCCATTCGCCTTCGTGATTCTTTTGTCATCATTATTCATGGAAGGCGGCGGTCCCGACTTTGGCTGGACGTTCTACGCGCCGCTCTCAACAACGTACAGTAATGACTCCACAGCGCTGTTCGTATTCGCCGTACACATCATGGGTATTTCATCCATTATGGGCGCGATCAACGTTATCGTAACCATATTCAACATGCGCGCGCCGGGCATGACTTACATGAAGATGCCTTTATTTGTCTGGACGTGGTTAATTACTGCCTTTTTATTGATTGCCGTCATGCCTGTACTTGCAGGCGCTGTGACGATGGTCCTCACCGATAAGTACTTTGGCACCAGCTTTTTTAATGCCGCCGGCGGCGGTGATCCGGTCATGTTCCAGCATATTTTCTGGTTCTTCGGTCACCCCGAGGTCTACATTATGATATTGCCGTCTTTCGGCATTATTTCAGCGATCATACCGACTTTCTCAAGGAAAAAATTATTTGGTTATTCCTCGATGGTGTATGCAACCGCCTCGATTGCCATTTTATCGTTTCTGGTCTGGGCACATCATATGTTTACTACAGGTATGCCCGTTTTCGCCGAGCTCTTTTTCATGTACTGCACGATGCTAATTGCTGTACCGACAGGTGTTAAAGTCTTTAACTGGGTTGCCACGATGTGGCGAGGCGCGATTTCGTTTGAGGTTCCCATGCTATTCGCACTCGCATTCGTGATTTTGTTCACGATTGGCGGCTTCTCCGGTGTCATGCTTGCGATGACCCCTGTCGACTTCCAGTATCATGATACTTACTTTGTCGTCGCTCACTTTCATTACGTGTTGGTAACCGGAGCAATCTTCTCTGTCATGGCAGCAAGCTATTATTGGCTGCCGAAGTGGACCGGACACATGTACGATACAACATTGGCAAGGCTGCACTTCTGGTGCTCTCTCATCTCGGTTAATGTGTTGTTTTTCCCAATGCATTTCGCGGGATTAGCCGGTATGCCTCGTCGTATCCCCGACTACGCGGTGCAGTTCGCAGATATCAACCAAATCACCAGTATCGGCGGCTTCGCCTTTGGTTTATCACAACTCATCTTTTTATGGTTGGTGATCAAATGTGCGCGTGGTGGCGAAAAAGCAGCAGCCAAGCCATGGGATGGCGCGGAAGGCCTCGAGTGGACCGTTCCGTCACCAGCTCCCTATCACACGTTTGAGACACCACCCAAAGTGGAGTGATCTTATGTCTGATAAACGTGCTAACAATAGTAAAATCGTCAAACGCCTGCTACTCACCGTAGCAGGCATGTTTGCCTTTGGTTTTGCGCTGGTACCGTTGTATAACGTATTTTGCGAGGTCACCGGATTTAACGGACGTACCAACAACGAACCTGCTGCGGTCAGTCAACATGAGGTCGATAAAAGTCGTACCGTCAGAGTGCAATTTATTACGCGAACAGCACAGGGCATTCCGTGGAAGTTCGAACCGGAAATTAAAGAGGTGCGCGTTCATCCTGGCGAAGTACGTGTCGTAAACTTTCTTGCCGCGAACCCAACGCCTGATGATATGGTCGCTCAAGCGATTCCTTCTATCGCGCCAGCAGAGGCATCACTTTATCTTAATAAAGTCGAATGTTTTTGTTTCAATCAGCAACCGCTGGCCGCCGGCAACGATGCCAAAATGCCAATGCAGTTTTATATTGACCCTGACATTCCAGCCCATATCACCACCTTCACCCTGTCATACACGCTGTATGATATGACAGCCAACGCGACGCCAGAAGCTCTGGCTTTGCTTGAGTCAACAGAATAAGGAATACGTCGTTATGGCAGAACAACAACAAAGTTATTATGTACCACCGTCAAGCATTTGGCCCATCGTGGGAGCGCTTGGCTTAGGATTAATTGCATGGGGCGCCGCCCATACCGTTATTGAAGCAACCAGCGATACGCAAGGTTGGGGGTCGCACGTTCTTTTCGCCGGATTTGGTGTCATTGCGGTGATGCTGTTCGGTTGGTTCCGCGATCAGATCAATGAAACAATGAGCGGACTTCATAGCGATCAACTCGACACCTCTTATAAGCAAGGTATGAGTTGGTTCATCTTCTCTGAGGTGATGTTTTTTGGTGCCTTTTTTGGCGCGCTTTTCTACGCGCGAATGATTGCGGTGCCTTGGTTAGATGGCGCCAGCAATAACGTCATGACAGGTGAAGTTTTATGGCCTCAGTTCGTTGCTCAATGGCCTCTCGTTGAAACACCGGGTGGAACCAAAACACAAGCGATGGGCTGGTACGGATTACCATTGATTAATACCGTCATCTTGATCACCAGTTCGATAACCTGCCATTTTGCCCACGTGGGTCTGGAGAAAAACAAACGGACCCAACTCACTGCAATGCTTGGCCTAACAATAGTGCTCGGCATGATATTTCTCTATTTGCAAGGCACTGAGTATGTGCATGCTTACGAGGAGTTGGGACTCACCTTACAATCTGGCGTTTACGGAAACACCTTTTATCTGTTAACAGGCTTCCATGGCATGCATGTCACGCTAGGCACACTGATGTTGATCATTATGTTTTTACGCGTGCTTAAAGGACACTTCACGCCACAAAAGCATTTCGCCTTTCAGGCAACTAGTTGGTACTGGCACTTCGTTGACGTGGTGTGGATTTGCCTATTTGTAATTGTGTATGTCCTTTAAGGCTTAATAGGGCCTTGGATGAAACGGTAAAAAGCCTGCATACGCCGCGATCACCATGAGCAGTAAAACGATCGCGGCGATACCCACCCGACGTCCTAAATAACGCGACATCGGCGGTTTTTCTGGGTCATTGCTCAACATCACGAACAGAGCGCGAAATAAATTAAAAATCATATAAAGAAGAAGCGCGACAATAATGAGTTTGAATAGAAGTAACATAAAAATCCCCTTAGTAGCGTCAATAGTTACTGTGATTGCTATTGCCATTTTGGTCAAGTTGGGATTCTGGCAACTCGATCGCGCTCAACAGAAACAACAGCTGTTCACCGACTTTGCGCAGGCACAAAATCAGCAGGCTCGCCCACTGACAGACAAACTATCGGATCGCAACTCCCTAAACCGCTTCGAGTTAATTAGCGTTACAGGACAAATCGATACTAAACGCTACTTTTTGCTCGATAATCAAATGGTTGAAGGGCAACCTGGCTATCACGTCATTGCTTTACTCAAAAGCACTCAATTAAGTGAGCTGTTACCTGTTAACTTAGGTTGGATAGCGGCGCCACGGTCCCGCTCAGAAATTCCAACCGTCGAGTTACCGCAACAGGAATTAACAATAGAAGGTTTAGTTCGCATCCCTCAGGCGAATCAATTTATTTCTCAAGTATTTGAGGAGCAACACACGAAATGGCCAAAACGCGTCCAAGAGTTTATCCCGCAAACCATTAGTGAGCACACGGGGATAGCGCTAAAACCTTATGAGCTATTGTTGGTTTCGCCACAACTGAAAGGTTTTCGGCAACAGTGGGAGCCTCAAGTCATGGCACCGGAAAAACATCAGGCTTACGCGGTGCAATGGTTTTCACTCGCTATTGCCTGCTTAGTGGTATACCTTGTAGTGCTATACAAATTAAATAAATCAAAACAAGAGGAGACACCATGAGCTCCCTCACACGCTCACAACGCACGTTGCTCATTGTTATTGCAGTATTCGCTCTGCCCGTCATAGGCGCATGGCTGACCCTTAAAACACATTGGTATCAGCCCGCTACCAATAAAGGCGTGTTGCTTGAGCAACCGCTCGCGTTATCGCAACTCGAAGTGTTACCGGAAGGTTGGCGCGTCGCTTATCGAATGCCGGACGAGTGCAGTCAGCAATGTAAGAATACATTATATGTGCTGGGTCAGCTCGATGTGGCTTTGGGAAAAGATAGCGACCGCGTGACCCCCGTCGTGCTATCACCACACACGGTGTCCAAACAACGCGAGTTGCCTCATTGGCAGGATATTGTAGCCATACAGTCACCCGAGATCATAAACGCCGTGAAGGTCATTCCGTCAGATCATGTATTTATCATCGATCCACAAGGCCACGTCATGCTGCACTACCCCACTTATGCCGATCATGAAACGATGGTTTTAGAAGGCAAGAACATCTTGGCTGACCTTCGCAAAATGTTAAAGCTTTCTCGGATTGGGTAGGATTGACTCATGCGTACACTCGTTAAAATCAGTTTGCTTTTAGCATTTTGTGTAATTGTTCTCGGTGCTTATACCCGACTTACCGAGGCGGGTTTGGGGTGTCCTGACTGGCCTGGCTGCTATGGGTTTATGAGTGTTCCTACTCAAGAGCATCATGTTGCTGAAGCACAAATGCGTTTCCCTGATGCGCCGCTTGAACACCATAAAGCATGGAATGAAATGATTCATCGCTACTTTGCTGGCACGTTAGGTCTTTTAATTCTAGTCATCGCTGTCGGCTCAGTATTAAAGAGGCGTTCTACGTTCGACTCAAAGTCAACGCCTAAGAAGTTACCTTTGTTTATTTTGCTATTAGTCATATTCCAGGCAACGCTTGGCATGCTCACTGTCACAATGAACCTGCAACCACTCATTGTCATGGGACACTTGCTCGGTGGCTTTAGCGTACTGTCGCTGTTATTTCTGCTATCACTGCGTTTAGAACCCTACCGATTGGGAGGAGGCGACCCGGAGCTACGCAAATATCGTGGACTGGCACTATTTGCGTTGTTAGTCGTTATCGGACAAATAGCGCTTGGTGGGTGGGTTGCCGCAAACTATGCGGCAGTCGCCTGTACCGAGCTACCCGTTTGTGAGGGTAATTGGACTTCTCAGCTCGATTTTGCGGGCGCGTTCAGTGTACCTGAGGCAACGAGTTATCAATTTGGCGCCCATGATTACGACGACCGAATGACGATGCACATCATGCATCGTTTTGGTGCGATCTTTACTACACTGGTATTAGCTTGGCTATTATTTAAATGTTGGCGCAAAGCTCAGTCTGGCTTTTTTAGACGCTCATTAGCTTGGGTAGCCTTATTACTCACAGTCCAGATCAGCCTTGGCCTTAGCAATGTAATTTACAGCCTTCCTTTACCGGTCGCTGTCGCACACAACGCTGTGGGTGCGCTACTACTGCTGTCACTCGTTGCACTCAATTATAATCTTTCACGCAAAGCGTAAGAGGTGTTTATGCAAACCATAACAAGCCATAAAAAGCTCGAACACCCCATCATCAAATGGCGCGAATATCTAGAGCTCACAAAGCCACGGGTCGTCGCCATGCTACTTCTGACGGCGGTGGTCGGCATGTGTTTGTCGACGCAGAACGCGTTGCCCGTTTGGACTCTGATTCCGGCCCTCGCGGGTATTGGTCTAATGTCTGCCGCCGCAGCGGCGATTAATCACTTAGTCGACCGCCATATTGATGCCAAGATGGCGCGAACCTTACGTCGTCCGCTACCACAAGGAAGTCTCTCACCAACGCGTGTATTGACCTTTGCTACGATCCTGGGGCTCGTAGGTTTTGTCATGTTGTACGCGTGGGTAAACCCACTAACAGCTTGGTTAACCTTTGCCAGTATGGTGGGCTATGCAGTGGTCTACACCATGTTTTTAAAGCGCGCCACGCCACAGAATATTGTGATTGGTGGTTTGGCAGGTGCAGCGCCACCGCTGTTAGGCTGGACAGCCATGACCAATGAGATCCACGGTTTTGCGATTCTTTTAGTCATGATCGTGTTTACCTGGACACCGCCCCATTTCTGGGCACTCGCCGTGCATCGAGAAAAGGACTATGCGCGAGCTAAAGTCCCAATGCTACCGGTTACACATGGCGTCGAATTTACCAAGACTTGCATCTTTCTATACACTATTTTGCTATCGGTGGTATGTCTTCTGCCTTATCTCGTTGGTATGTCAGGCGTGCTTTATCTGATTGGATCAACCGCTTTAAACATGATCTTCTTGGGGTATGCATGGAAACTTAAATATGCACCGGAAAAAAATACGGCATATAGCATGTTCACCTTCTCCATTTGGCATCTGATGTTAATGTTCGTCATTCTCTTAGTTGATCATTATTTGTAAGGACATACCATGCAATCGCGTTGGCTTATAATTATCGGTGGAATATTGGCAGCCGCTGCCGGGGCTTTGGCTTTTATCACAATGCCGCAAGAAAAGCCGGAAGCCTTGGTATATGATCCACCAAGGGCACTTGCTCCTTTTAAGATTGAGTCCACGGCTACTGGTGGAACCGTTGATAACGAAGCGTTAAAGGGTCAGTGGACGTTACTTTTTACGGGCTACACCTATTGTCCGGATATTTGCCCGACCACGCTTTCTTCTCTAAAAGCAATTCTGCCCCAGTTGCAAGCTCATGCTGATGTCCCGGTCAAAGTTTGGATGATCTCCGTCGACCCTCAGCGAGATTCACTGGCGCGCTTAACGGAGTACACGGGTTACTTCGGTAAAAATTTCGTTGGGGTGCGCGCTGAGCACCCACAACTGTTCCCATTTGTCAGAGATTTAGGGTTAATGTATTCAGTTCCTGAAGAAGGGGAAACAAATTATTTGGTCAATCACAGTGCAGCGATTATTTTGGTGAATCCTAACGGGAGGCGGCTCGCTATCTTTAATGCGACTCACGAGCCGGGCGCTATTCCAACAGTCGATATGGAACAGCTAGTACGCGATTTTGCTATATTAGCGGGCTAGTCGGGCCAGTTACCCTGACTATCGGGACGAATGAGCGCCACCGAGAACCAATGATAACCACCACTGGTACTCGGAGCTGTGCAATTGATACGAGAGCGTCCCATAGGGATGTCGTTCTTAGGTGTCACGCTAAATTGCATTTCAGAGTCCCAATGCGGCTCAAGCACATCACTTCCTGCAAAACAGCGCAATGCATTGGTGTTCATTCCCTCTGTCTTACTAAGTTCGACGGTCACAGTCGGGCGCGTTTCGGAATGTGAAACTAACGGGTCTGCCGGCGTATAATGAGTTACAGGCATAGGTAAACTATTCAGTTTGACCGCCAACGTCTCTAAGTTAGCGTAGCGTCCTGATGCTGGAAAACGTGGGATCGCTGTGGTCGGACTCCATTGACTCCAAGCACCTGAATGCTGAGCAAACCCTTTAAAGCCCCAGTCTTTTAGTAGCTTCTCAAGCGCCGGCGAATATTCGCCGTAAGGATAGGCAAAGTACTTAGGTTGTTCACCTAACTGAGCATCAATCGCTTGTTGCGCTGAAACAATATCCTGTTTCATTCGAGCCTGCCATTGCGCCTCTGATTCATTGTCTTTGCGACGAATTAAGTGAGCATGAGTCTGTCCATGGTTCACGATGGTCGCGCCTTCTGCATCAATTGTTTTCAACTCCCGCCAACTCATATAGGCCGATGGATGCGCTTCAAGTAAATCAGGATTAACGAAAACAGCGTACGGATAATTATACTCTGTAAGTATCGGATGAGCGTTTTCGAATACATTGTCGTAACCATCATCAAAAGTAATAACGACGGTCTTGGGCGGGATACTTGCCCCCTCGTCTACCCATGTTGCGGCTTGCTCGATATCAACAACATTAAAGTTGTTGTCTTTCAAGTACCTTAAATGTTGCTCGAACTGCTCTGGTGTAATCGAGGTCACCGCTGGGGTGCTATCAGAGACATGATGATACTGAAGAATATGTACCCCCGGATAATCATCATTAGATGCCATGGCATCCACTGTAAAACTAGAGAGTGCGATAAGAGCCAATAAACCTGTGATTAATTTCATCAGACTATCCAGAAAGTTGCTGGTGAATGTTACATTAATGCCAGTCTACATGATTTAGTTGGAATTCGCTTAATGCAAAAGTTGTTGGGCTTTGCGCGCGCCGATCATCGTCGCGTATTTGCAATCGCGTTACCCATGATGATCTCGAATATCGCTGCACCGCTTTTAGGGCTAGTCGATACGGCAATTATCGGGCACTTGCCAAACAGCGTGTATCTCTCTTCAGTTGCGATTGGCGCCATGGTCGTCAGCTTTATATATTTACTTGCGGTATTTCTTCGTATGGCGACAACGGGCGCTATTGCCCAAGCCTTTGGCGCCGATGATCAAACAGAACAACATCAACTATTCACCCATGGGATTCTCACCGCCTTAATACTGGGCGTGGTAATCATTAGCTTGAGTCCTTTTATAACTTCAGTGTCATTGTGGCTCGTCGCACCAGACCCAAAGTTACTCAATTACGCCACGGACTATATTCAAATTCGATTATGGTCAGCGCCAGCGGCGCTCACAACACTGATCTGCCTGGGTGTTTTACTCGGTCGTCAAGATAGTCGAAGAGCGATGTGGTTAGTGATTATTACTAACTTCGTCAACGTCGTACTTGATCTCATCCTTATCGTCGGCTTAAACATGAACGTTAAAGGTGCAGCCTACGCGTCACTCTGTGCTGAGTGGACAACAGCTATCGTCGGTTTCTATTGGTGTCGTCACACCTTAGGTTGGCAGTTGCGCAAGGCACGTATTGTTGCCAGTAAATTAAGCTTGTTCTTACAGGCTAATGGCAATATTTTTGTTCGCAGCCTGACACTGCAACTTTGCATGGCGATGATGACAGGCTACGCCGCACGATATGGCACGACCATAGTGGCTGCCAATGCAGTGTTAATGCAATTCTTAATGCTGATATCACTTGGGCTTGATGGCATCGCATATGCTGTTGAGGCGTTAGCCGGCGAAGCCAAAGGACGAAATCGCCCAAATCAAGTACGCTACTGGTGCAGGATTACACTGTTGTGGTCAAGCCTGTTCGCGGTCGGCTATTCACTCATATTTTGGTTGTTAGGGCAGCAAATTATTGGCTTGATTACTGACTTATCAGCAGTGGTGGATACTGCAATGCGCTATTTACCGTGGGTGATCGCACTACCGTTGCTTGCACATTGGAGCTATTGGCTGGATGGTGTGTTTATCGGTCTAGCATGGTCAAAAGCCATGCGAGATACCATGTTGCTTGCGGCTATTACTGGTTTTATCCCGATTTGGTGGCTAAGTAAGCCACTCGAGAACCATGGTTTGTGGCTGGCTCTGAGTGGCTTTCTCATTATGCGTGCTGTTTACCAAGCGATTTGGTTACTGCGCAGGAGTCGCAAGGTCGTCTAGTAAAATAACTTGTGGAGGTGTGCCACCACCGTCAGCATCGACCGCGATAACTGTATAGATACCACCACCTTCTAAGTTGAATAATACAGGACCAATTGCTGCAGTCTTAGTGCCTGCTGCAGTGACAGTCGCGTAGTATTCACCTGGAGTGACTTGTAAGCTACCTGTTGACACCAAGCCTTCAACATCAAAAGGTACATCGGCAACAACGGGATCAGCATCGCTAATATCTTCAGCTGCGGTCAAATAGATATCCACGTTACCCGCTGAAGGAGACGCGTGCACCACTTGAAGCTGCGCGGCCGTTGCAATACTACGACGTTGCTCAGTTAATGCCTGTAGAGCTAATGAGTCATCACCTAAAGCACCCACCGCATAAATGCTATAACTCATTGTCGCTTCTAGCGAGAACTCGACATCATCTAACACTTGCGGTGTGCCACCGGTTGCGGCGACATCGATCAAATAGTCACCTTCTGCGACGTTGATATAGTCAGTGGCTGATTGGAACGCAAGATCAGTGATTTGCGGATCGGCTGCGTTATTCAGCGTTACATCAACATTTGGTGCGTCGGCAGCGGCGTGAATAACACGTACATCCGCTCCTGCGTTTGCGTCAGGAACTAAAACCGTACCGTCACCCGTTGCAATCTGCAGCGTCACAGGTGAATCGCCTGTTGCTGTATTATCTGTTGCAGCCACGATATAGTCACTGCCGTCGGGAAGCGTAATGGTACCCGAGTCATAGACCACGGTTGTTTCACCTACTGGGGTTAGACGAACACGATAGTCACCGGCTTCAACCGAGACTTGACCTGAGTCATCACTAAACTCCAATGTGGCCGCGGGCGATGCGTCGGCAAGTGCTGCGTCAGGCGCAGTCAGATAGACATCAACTCCGGGAGCGTTATAAGCTGCATGGACTACTTGAATGCGGCTATTGCCACTCGCAACGTCCGACACTGGATTACTAATGACTAAAGGTTCGAGACTTTCATCACTCACATTACCCACGGCAAATATTTCGTAGCGTGTGTCTGCGTTAAAAGTCAGGTCCGCCGGTCCAATGACTGCAGCTGTCGATTGGTCGGGTAAAATGCCCTCAACCGTTATCGAATACTCACCTTCTTCGACTTCGATAACGCTGGAGCTGGCTTGATAAGGTACGTTTTCTAAAAGCGTTGTATCTTCTGCTATTACATTGACGTTCGGCGCATCAGAGGCTGTATGATGCACGCGTACGAAACTACTTTCTGGTGTGGGGTCGACAACTACTTCATCGTCGTTGTCATCGTCATCTAACCAACATCCCGACAAGACAAGCGTCGGCAAAAGTAGTACACTGAGTTTAGTGATTCCTCGCATTGTAATTTCCTCGTAATGATTAGGGCAAATATCACTACGAACTATGCAAATGCGAGGGATCACATTTGCTTAACAAGTTTTGTAAAGAATTTGTAAGCTTGTATAGCTAGAATGATCTAGTAATACGAGTGTTCACCACGTTCATGTTCAGTCACATCTCGGACGCCCGTGATCTCATCTGGGAAACGCTCGATGAGTTCTTTCTCAATACCGTTTTTCACCGTCACGTCGATCATGCTACAGCCGTTACAACCACCACCAAATTGTAAGACCGCTTTACCGTCCTCGGTGATTTCAGTCACTAAAACATGACCCCCATGATTGGCAAGCTGAGGATTAATTTCCGCTTGAATCACATATTCCACACGGTCAATCAGAGGCGCGTCGTCAGCCACTTTGCGTGCTTTAGCGTTAGGCGCCTTCAATGTCAATTGTGAACCAAGTTCTTGTTCCTCAAAATCAATCACAGCGTCTTCTAAAAACGGCGCACTTCCTGAATCAACGACTGCGTCGAAACCGTTAAAAGGAAGTCGTTCATCATCTGGCTCAACTGAGTCGGGTGGGCAGTAAGATACACCGCACTCAGCATTCGGCATCCCAGGATTAACAACAAATACGCGAATGTTTGTGCCTTCGGGCTGATCAGCTAACAACTTACAGAAGTGCTTTTGTGCAGATTCCGAAATGCGGATCATAATATCACCGTTCCTATACTTGAGTAATTTACTAGGTTTTATTCTAACGCAGACACTGCCAAAAGACTAGTGTTCGAGCGGGACGCTCCTAGGTTATACGCCAGACTCCAAACATCAACTGAACGCGCACCAACGGCATGTAGTGCCTCACTCGCAGCGCAAAAACTTGCGCCTGTTGTGCAGATATCATCAATTACCGCAATCGACTGACCCGATAATTTGCGATTCGCCTTAATAGCTCCTATTCGACTCTGCCAGCGCTGTTGTCGACTGCGATACTTTTGCTTGTCCAAACGTTTTATCCATAGCAAGCCACGTTTGGCAACCGGGATCGAAAGTAAACATCCGCAATGGTGAGCAATCAAGCCGGCGGGATGAAAGCCTCGTTTTAACCAATCCTTGTCAGTACTTGGCATAGCGACTAAATAGTCAGGCAAAGGCATGCTGTGATAGCGATAGGTAAGCAAAACCTGTGCGCTCAGTTGTAATGCCAATAGTCGAGCCCAGTGACTGTTTCCACTCTCCTTAAAGCGATTGATTAGCCAACGTATTGACGTGTGATATCGCCAAACTGCGATGCAAAGCCGCTGTCGACGGAAGCAACGCTCTCCATGCGGTGGTGCATGTTCCAACAACAAGTGCCGAAAGGAACGAGGGCACATTCTAGGCAACTGCGCACTGCAAATAGTGCAAATTCCGGTTAGCGAGTTCGTTGGTTGTTGGCAAAAGACACAATCATTGAATTGCAGTATGATGGCGAGGTGATTAAGGCGAGATAGCATAGTTCATCAATATCGACAAAAAAAGAGAAACATAGTGAGTATTGCAATAACACGACAGGGGCAAGGGGAAGATTTAGTTGTACTCCATGGCTGGGGTATGAATCGTCACGTATGGAGCTTGATAAAAGACGAACTCAGCAAACACTTCAATGTATGGCTGGTCGATCTGCCAGGCTTTGGTGATAGTCATGAAGAAACCCTATCGAATTCCGTCGATTCCATCGCTGACCAATTGCTATGTTCCCTACCTCAACGTTTCCATATATTGGGCTGGTCAATGGGTGGATTAATAGCCACGTCGTTAGCTACCCGACACTGCCAGCGCGTCGATAAATTGATCACCGTAGCGTCATCCCCTTACTTTCTGGAGTCGAGTGATTGGCCAGGCATCAAGCCACGATTAATGACCCAGCTAGAAACCGATTTACAAAATGATTTTCGTAAAACGGTGGAGCGCTTTTTATCACTCCAAGCGATGGGCAGTAAAAATGCAAAGCAGCAAGTAAAGCAACTCAAACAGTGGTTATTTGAATCCCCGTTAGCCTCTGAAGAAACATTGCTTACAGGACTGAAATTGCTTGAAAAAACCGATCTTCGCAACACTCTCAAGCATATCCAAGCGCCTATGCTACGCATGTATGGTCGACTTGATGGGCTGGTACCTATCAGCGCTTGTCAGGCGATCGAGCGCTTAGTTCCACAGTCCACGTCCTACGTATTTAATGACAGCGCTCACGCGCCGTTCATCACCGAACCCGAATTGTTTATCGAACGCCTGATAAACTTTATCAAAGGCTGATTAACGTTGGCATTGTGTGCAATACACCGTACTGCGCTGGCCTAAACGAATTTCTCGCAATGGCTTTTTACAGACCATGCACATTTTTCCGCCACGCCCATAAACCTGAAGTTTTTGGGCAAAATAACCGGGGGAACCATCCACTCGAGTAAAGTCACGTAACGTCGTGCCACCCTGCTGTATCGCCTCAGCTAATGTCTCTTTGATGTGCTTAACCAATCTTTCATAGCGCACTTTACTTATTGCTCCAGCGGCGCGCTTGGGATGAATACCTGCTTTAAAGAGCGCTTCATTGGCGTAGATATTACCCACACCAACCACTTGATGGTTGTCCATGATGAACGTCTTTATCGGTTGCTTTTTGTTGCGTGATCGCTCGAATAAATAATCTGCATTAAATTCATCCGTCAAAGGCTCGGGTCCAAGCATCGCTAGCAGCTTATGCTCGTCAGCATTCGTTTCAGTAAATAATAGGGCGCCAAACCGACGCGGATCGTTGAGCCGCAAACACTGCCCCGTCGCGAACTCTATTTCGATGTGGTCATGCTTAACGCGCGGTGTTTCAATCGGCACTACGCGTAGCTTTCCTGACATGCCGAGATGCAAAATGAGTGTGCCCTGCTCAGTTTCTAGCAGTAAATATTTAGCTCGTCGAACCACGCGAAGAAGACGGCTTCCCTCAACGTGATGAACTTGGTCAGGCACAGGCCAGCGTAATCGTGTATCGTGAACATTAACACGCTCAATTTTATGCCCTTCAATATGCGGGGCTATCCCCATACGACTCACTTCAACTTCTGGTAATTCTGGCACAATGAGGCTCCACTAGTTACTAGGAATTAGAGACGCGCGAGTTGCGTTTTCTATTAAATATAATTGTCCTTGTTGCGGCAGCCTAAGCATTACCGTGGGTTTATCATAAAGCTCAACTTCAGCATAATTATCGTTGCCAAAATACAAAGTCACGATGACTGGATCGCCTTGAGGCCTTTGGCTTGTCGCTGAAATCGCCAACTGTAGCCATTGATTAATAAGCGCCAACACTTGCTCTTGGGATTGAATACAATCACCTTGGCAGATCCATTGCTGATCCTTCAGTTGGTATTTTGAACCTGCAAATTCGATTCCTGTGAGTTCATCTGACTTACCCATCAACGACTGAGTGGGTCCCGAGCTTATCTTGGTATTTGGATTTGGAAAAGCAAACCAAAAAGTCGCCACGATGATAAGCACCACGTAAACGATGATATTATTCCAAGTGCTTTTTTTTAATGTGAGTCCAAAAAACCGTCGCTTTTCGTTAATATCCATAGACTCTCTTCGACAAAACAATTGTTGATATCACAATAATACTTTATATTCTCGCCGCTTATCTTATTTAATCATGGCTATGGAAAAAATATCCCACCACATTGACTCGATAATCGACGCGCTTGTTGAGCGTGGATACGCAATTATTCCGAGTTTTTTACCCCACACCGTCGCAGAACCACTGTATCAAGAAGCGAGCCAAATTGCCTCAGCTCATTGGCAGACCGCTGCCATTGGACGCGCTCAAACACATACCATTAATACGATGGTTCGTAACGATAGGATTATTTGGCTAGACGATAACAGCACTTACGGCGCCCCCTTCCTGAACTTAATGGAACAGTTACGACTCGCTGTTAACCGCACGCTCTTTATGGGTTTGTTCGACTACGAATGTCACTTAGCTCACTACCCTAAAGGCGCGTTTTATAAAAAGCATCTGGACGCGTTTAAAGGTAAAAGTAATCGCAAGTTAACCACGGTGCTTTATCTTAACCCTGAGTGGAGCGAGGCCGATGGCGGCGAATTAGTAATGTACGGAAAGCGCGGTGAGGTGTTGGAAAAAGTATTACCAAAACGTAGCACATTAGTCGTGTTTTTAAGTGACCAGTTTGTACACGAGGTACTTCCTAGCCAAAAAGATCGTTTCAGTTTAACAGGTTGGTTCCGGTTAAACGCCAGCATCTCCGGCATTATCGATCCACCACGCTAATTTAGTCGCGCACATCGCATAAATTTTAGATATAAAAAAACCGGCGTAGTAGCCGGTTTTTTGCGAAACAAAACCAAATTACTTGATTTTTGCTTCCTTGAAGATCACGTGTTTACGAACCACTGGATCGAACTTTTTGATCTCCATTTTCTCTGGCATGGTGCGTTTATTTTTGTCTGTAGTATAGAAATAACCTGTACCAGCAGACGACACCAAACGAATCTTATCGCGCATAATATCTGTTCCTTACACCTTGATACCACGGCCGCGGAGATCCGCTAATACCGAGTCAATACCATTTTTATCGATGATACGCATACCTTTGGTAGAAATGCGTAATTTTACCCAACGCTTCTCGCTCTCAACCCAGAAGCGGTGAGTTTGTAAGTTTGGTAAAAAGCGACGCTTAGTCGCATTGCGTGCGTGCGAGCGGTTGTTACCGACTACCGGACGCTTACCTGTAACTTGGCATACTTGTGACATGTCTCTACTCCAAAATTGCTGCAAGCTCGCCTGTCGCCCAATTTGACCTTGCCTAGAAATCCGAGGGCGCATTTTATACAGCAAACAGGCCCGCTAATCAAGCTAAAACGGCGGTTTTTTGATCTCTTTGATCGTTCGGGCGCAATTTTACGCTATCTTGCAATAGATCTCCAGTGATTATTAAATAAGCCCTCTTTCGGCAAATGAAACAGGATCACCACTACCGATCACGAAGTGATCAAGCAACGCAACGTCAACCAGGGCAAGTGCTTTCTGGAGCCTTTCTGTTACTCGTTTATCCGCCTGGCTCGGTTCCGCCACTCCCGATGGGTGGTTGTGCGCCAAGATAACGGCAGCCGCATTATGCTGCATGACAAGTTTAAGCACTTCACGCGGATAAACTGGAGCAGCATTAATCGTACCGTAAAATAGCTCTTCATAACGCAACAAACGATGTTGGCTATCAAGCAATAGCAGTGCAAAAACCTCTCGCCGCTGATGACGCAACTGAGTTGACAAATACTCCTTCACCATCGAGGGTTCAGTAAATCCGTCCCGCCGTGAGAGTTGCCAAGCTAAGTAGCGTTTTGAGAGTTCGAGTACCACTTGTAGCTGATTAATACGCGCGGGCCCTAGCCCTTTTACAGCCATCAGTTGCTGATTCGAGGATGTCAGTAATGGACCAATCCCGTTAAATTGCACGAGCAGCTGTCGTGCAAACGTAACCACGTCCAAACCTCGACAACCACTCCCCAACAAGATCGCCAACAGTTCCGCATCTGACAGCGCACTAACTCCAAATTGCTGTAACTTTTCCCGGGGTCTTTCAGACTCAGGCCAAGACTTTACACTCATTGATTCAGCTCCGCTAAAATACTCGAGTGTAGCCTTACAGACTACCGCCTTGCCGTAGCTCATGTTATCTTTACGTGTCTTAACATACGGACGTTGGTGATTCATCATGAGCGCACTTGCAGGTCAACATATTTTACTCGGCATCACCGGAGGCATAGCAGCCTATAAAATACCCGAACTGATACGTCGCCTCAAAGACGAGGGCGCACAGGTTCGTGTCATACTGACCAAAGGTGGCGAAGCCTTTGTGACGCCCATGACACTTCAAGCGGTATCCGGTGAAGAAGTGCATAGTGAACTACTCGACACACAAGCAGAAGCCGGTATGGGTCACATTCAACTGGCGAAGTGGGCCGATATTGTTATGATTGCGCCGGCCAGCGCTAATACGTTAGCGAAACTCGCTCATGGCTTTGCTGATGATCTACTCAGTACCGTTTGTCTTGCCACTGCTGCACCGTTGTTGCTGGCGCCGGCAATGAATCAACAAATGTGGCAACACCCTGCGGTTAAGGCCAATATGCAACGGCTTAGCGAGCAAGGAGTCAAGGCGATTGGCCCCGAGTCGGGCTCGCAGGCCTGTGGCGATGTAGGTGCTGGACGCATGAGTGAGCCCCATCAAATTAAAGCGTTCATCATTGAGCAGTTACAGGATTCAGTGAGTAAACCGCTTGCAGGCGTGCGACTCACTATCACTGCAGGTCCAACGCGAGAAGCAATTGACCCCGTGCGTTACATCAGTAACCACAGCTCCGGTAAAATGGGATTTGCCCTGGCTCAGTCGGCAGCCAAACTCGGTGCTGAAGTGACACTGATAGCAGGTCCTGTTGACCTTCAAACGCCCGCGGGGGTGAAACGGCTTGATGTAGAATCAGCGCAAGAGATGTTAGAAGCAGCCCTGGCGCACCCGAGTGACATTTTTATCGGTTGTGCTGCAGTGGCAGATTATCGTGTCGCGAATATCGCCGAACACAAAATAAAGAAGAACGCTCAATCGGGTGCTCCACAACTCGAGCTTATTGAAAACCCAGACATTCTAAAAACCATTGCTGAACAGAGCCCTGCACCGATGTGCGTTGGCTTTGCAGCGGAAACACGCGACGTAGAAACGTATGCGATTGATAAATTGAAACGTAAAAAGTTAGCGCTCATCATCGCCAATGATGTTAGCAATAGTGATATTGGCTTTAATAGTGATAATAACGCCGCCGTGGTGCTCAGTGCTGACGAGCGTGTTGTGTTTGAGCAACAAAGTAAAACATCGCTTGCCCATCAGCTGGCACACTATATTGCGAACCACTTTCATCAGAATTTTCGTAGATAATTAAGGAACCGAATCAATATGACCTCGGTAGAAGTCAAGATACTTAATCCTAAAATTGGCACCGACATCCCGCTTCCTGAGTACGCCACTAGCGGTTCAGCAGGCATGGATCTTCGCGCGTGTATTGATGCGCCCATGACTATTGCAGCAGGACAGACGCACTTAGTCGGAACTGGGCTTGCCATGCATATCGGTAACCCAAACTATGCAGCGACGTTATTACCTCGCTCTGGACTTGGACACAAACACGGTATCGTTCTTGGCAACCTTGTCGGACTCATTGACTCGGACTATCAGGGCGAGCTTAAGGTGTCCGTTTGGAATCGTAGTGAAAAAGATTACGTAATTGAACCTGGCGACCGCATTGCACAACTAGTGATTGTTCCTGTCATTCAGGCCGATCTCAACATTGTAAACGAGTTCGCTGCAAGCGATCGCGGTGAAGGCGGGTTTGGCCATTCTGGTAAGCAATAGTTAATTAGGTAACGCGATGACACAACAAAAAAGAAACCGTCGTGAAGAGATTCTACAAGCCCTTGCCGCCATGTTGGAGACAAGCCCCGGGCAACGGATTACCACGGCAAAATTAGCGGCTAACTTGGGTGTTTCGGAAGCAGCGTTATACCGTCACTTTCCATCAAAAGCACGTATGTTCGAGGGGCTTATTGAGTTTGTCGAAGATACGCTTTTAAGCCGCATTAATTTAATTATGGACGAAGAGAAAGACACGCTGATGCGTTGCCAAACGATCCTTAAGTTAGTGCTTACTTTCGCTGAAAGGAATCCTGGAATTACTCGTGTCATATCAGGTGATGCATTAATGGGGGAGCATGACAGGCTACGCCATAGGATAGAGGATTTATTTAACCGTATTGAGTCACAACTGAAGCAAGTTTTACGTGAAAAGGCATTAAGAGAACAAAAGCGGTTCGCTGTAGAAGAAGGTGTACTCGCGAATCTATTATTGTCATTCGCTGATGGTAAGATTAGTCAATTCGTACGTTCAGATTTTAAACGCTTACCTACGGAACACTTTGAGCAACAGTGGCAACTTATGGAACAACAATTACTGGCTGCATCCTAGCAGCCAGTCATTGCATCATTCATTCTTCTTAGCACGACTCAATAACGCGATAGCCGCCTCTTCCGGCGCCTTACCCTCGTATAACACTTTATAAATCTGCTCACAGATCGGCATTTCGCAGTCTTCGCGATGCGCTAAAGACACGACTTCTCGCGTGTTACGGTAGCCTTCGACGGCTTGACCGATGGATGCTAATGCATCATCTACAGACTTACCCTGACCTAACGCTAATCCAAAACGACGATTTCGTGACTGGTTATCTGTACAAGTAAGGATAAGGTCACCTAAACCGGCCATCCCAGTGAAGGTTTCACTTTTGGCACCCAGCTTGAGACCTAAGCGTGTCAACTCGGCTAAACCACGGGTGATAAGCGCAGTACGTGCGTTCGCACCAAAACCAATGCCATCCGCCATACCAGCACCAATTGCAATGACATTCTTGACTGCACCACCGAGTTGCACACCGATAAAGTCATCATTGGTATAAACGCGAAAAGAACGCTCGCAATGCAGCATTTCTGACAGCTCATCCACAAAATCTTGATCGGTCGATGACATCGAGATAGCCGTCGGTAGGCCTTTAGCCATTTCAATTGCAAAGGTAGGACCCGACAATACCGCCAATGCGTGAGTGTTGCCAAGCACATCCTCAGCGACCTCATACAATAGGCGTCCACTCTCTGGCTCAAGACCTTTTGTCGCCCAAGCGACGCGTGCGTGCCTTGCCAGCAGCGGATTGATGGTATTTAAGATATCAGCGAAAGCATGGCTCGGTACTACCACAACCACATTTTTCACGCCATCCACGGCCGCTTTAATATCTGCGGTAACGGTTAAGCTTTCTGGAAATTTACAACCCGGCAAGTAATGCGCATTTTCGCGATGTTCTCGCATCGCCGCAACTTGCACTTCATCGCGCCCCCAGAGTAAAGTCTTCACCCCTTTTCGAGCGAAACAAATAGCAAGGGCGGTGCCATAAGACCCCGCCCCTAGAATCGCAACTTCTGCTTGCTTCATATTAAGCAACCAGTCCTTACGCGTCAGCTTGCTGTTGTTGTGTTTGTTGCTGCTGAACGTGTTGCGCAAAGATCGCATCAAAGTTCACAGGTGCTAAGTTCAACTGTGGGAACGTTGCACGGTTCACTAGGCTTGCTACACATTCACGCGCGTACGGGAACAAGATGTTCGGGCAGAAAGAACCTAATGTATGCGCTAATTGACCTTCTTGAACTTCGTCACCGATGGTGAAGATACCCGCTTGATGAACCTCACAAAGGAATGCGACTTCGTCGCCTACTTTATTAGTTGCCGTCAAAGTCAGCACGACCTCATAAACGTTGTCTTCAAGTTTTTCATGCTTAACGTTCATGTCGAGTTTCAGGTCAGGCTTCCACTCTTTACGGAATACTGAAGGCGAGTTAGGCGCTTCAAAAGAAACGTCTTTGGTGTAAACGCGTTGGATAGCAAACTGCGGTTGTTGTTGTTGATTTTCGGCAGTTGCGCCATTTGCTTGCTGTTCGTCAGCCATGATGATACTTCCTATTAAAACGTTGGTTGTTCACTAAACTAAATTGTCGATTGAAGACTTTAGCTAAATTTTTAGTTAAAAACTACTTTCCTGTTGCAATCGGTAATTTATCATTACGCCAAGCATTCATGCCACCTGCTAGGACAGCGACTTGGTTAAAGCCTTGTGCTTGTAAACTTTTCGCGACCGAAACCGCCGTGTGTCCAGTGTTGCATACCAATACAATGGGGGCATCCTTAAACTTTTCAATAGCATGCACCTTATTGTCTTTGATCTGCTGCTGCGGCAATGATTTAGCACCACTCACGTGTCCCTTTCGGTACTCATCCGCTGAACGGATATCGACAAATATTCCGTCCTCTCGGTTAGTCCAGATAATCGCTTGTTGCGCCTGTAACTGCTTGATACCTTGCATGGTAGAGCGAATGGTCATAATGATTAACGCGAGCAAAAGAACAACCCATAGTCCGCTCATGAATGGATTATTCGCTACAAATGTCATTAGTTGTTGCATGCTAACTCGTTTATTTATTCGGTTAATGGTGACCCCTCACAGGAAGAGGGTATGTCCTTTTAGAGGGTGAAAGTATACCCTCTGTAGCCCTAACTACCAATAGCAAATCGAGTGGATGCGAAATCGGCAGAAATCCAGTAAACTGGACAAAATATATTTTTGCTTTCAAGCGCATAGGTAGTCGATATGGCACATGATAAAAAACCATTGGTTTTGATGATCTTAGATGGCTGGGGATACCGTGATTCAGCTCCGGACAACGCGATAACCGCGGCGAACACGCCAGTGATGGATCGGTTGTGGGATGAGTACCCTCACTGTTTAGTCGACGGCTCGGGAGGCGCCGTTGGTTTGCCGGATGGCCAAATGGGCAATTCTGAAGTAGGCCACGTTAATTTGGGTGCAGGCCGCGTTGTTTATCAAGATTTCACGCGCATCTCGCAAAGTATAAAAACGGGAGAGTTTTTCGATAACCCTGTGTTGACCGAAAACGTGGAACAAGCGGTCGCTAAAAACGGAGCAGTCCATATCATGGGACTACTCTCAGCAGGGGGTGTTCACAGTCATGAGGAGCATCTCATGGCGATGGTCGAATTGGCGCATAAAAAAGGCGCTCAACGTATCTACGTGCATGGCTTTCTTGATGGTCGCGATACCCCGCCTAAATCAGCAGGTCCGTCGATTGAAAAGTTTGAAGCACTCTTCGAACGACTCGGTGTAGGTCGCTTTGCCTCACTATCGGGTCGATTTTACGCAATGGACCGCGATAATCGCTGGGAGCGCATCGAAGGTGCATTTAACGCCGTTTATCATGGACGTGCTGAACATCGCGCAAATAACGCTCATAACGCCCTCGCCGACGCGTATGAGCGGGGCGAATCCGATGAGTTTGTCAGCCCGGTGGTCATTGGAGAGCCGGCCGCGATAGAGGACGGTGATGCGGTGTTCTTTATGAATTTCCGCGCTGACCGAGCGCGCGAGATGACACGTGCGTTTATTGATAATGAACTCGATACGTTTGAACGTGGCATTCGCAAACAACTCAGCGGCTTTGTCATGTTAACCCAGTACGCTGATGAATTTGACACGCCTTGTGCCTTCCCACCGGTAAGACTCGACAATGTGTTAGGCGAGTGGTTAGCTAAGCACGATAAAACGCAGTTGCGCATTTCTGAAACAGAGAAATACGCGCATGTCACATTCTTCTTTAGTGGAGGACGGGAACAAGCGTTTGATGGCGAACAACGCAAACTTATTCCTTCACCTAAGGTAAAAACCTACGATCTGCAACCTGAAATGAGTTCAGAGCAACTCACTGATGCGATTGTTGAAGCTGTCGATAATCAAGAGTATGACGTCATTATTTGTAACTACCCTAATGGTGATATGGTGGGTCATACAGGTAACTTTGATGCAGCAGTAAAAGCCTGTGAAGCCGTTGACCATTCGGTGGGAAGAGTAGTTGATGCATTACAAAAAGTGGGCGGTGAATGCCTTATTACCGCTGACCACGGTAACGCCGAGCAAATGAGCGACCCGAGCACTGGCCAAGCCCATACAGCGCACACCAGTGAGCTTGTTCCGTTTATTTATGTCGGTCGTCATGCAACACCACGCAATGGTATTCTCTCCGATGTGGCGCCCACCATGTTGCATTTAATGGGACTTGAACAGCCAAATGAAATGACGGGTAAAACGCTCATGCAATTGGACGGTTAATTAATGCTGAAAGCGTTTGTATGGAGTTTGTTTCTTGTAGTCACTTTGTTGGCTGCTGACGTTAGTGCGCAGCAGCCTACTGAGCAAGCCAAGGCAGAAAAGCAGGCCGAACTTAAAGCGATTCAAGCCGAAATACAGTCACGGCTTGAAGCGTTTGAGTCACGCAAACAAGCATTAACATCGAGTCAGCGGGCGCTCAAAAAATTAGAGCTCCGCACCGCCAAATTGGCCGAAGCGCTGCAAAACACCCGCGAGCGATTGCAAACCTTAGCTGGGGAGATTCAAAACAACGAAGCAGAGCAAAGTCGGTTGGAAAGCGATATCCGCGAACAACTTAAGGCGCTGAAGGATCAAGTGGTTGCCGCCTACGCAAACGGCGATTACGATTATCTTAAACTGCTATTGAATCAACAAAAGGCATCCACTCTCGAACGTCAACTGACGTATTATAAGTACCTAAACGATGCCCGCATCGCGGCGATTGATGAGTTAAAACAAACGCAAACTGAATTGGAACAGGTCAAACAGGCATTAAAAGCGCAATACCAACAACAAACTGAGTTGCGCGGCGAACAGTCAGCACAACGTTCCGCACTTGAGAAGCAACAACAAAAGCAAGAACAAGCCATTGCCGAACTGCGTAATGAACAGCGCTCAGAGGAAGAAAAAATTGCCGAGCTGCGAAGTAGTCAAGCTGAATTAGAGCAGGTGATTGCTGCCATTGAGGAAGCACTTAGTGATCGTGTTGAGTTAGTCGGTTTGAAGCCTATTAAAGCGAGTTTACAATGGCCGACCAATGGTAAAGTACAGCGTTTGTTCGGTGAACGTCGTGAGGGCCCTATTCGCTGGAAGGGCGTACTCATTGATGGCGAACAGGGGCAAAGCATCCGTAGCATTGCAGACGGTCGTGTTGTTTTTGCCGACTGGTTACGTGGATTCGGACTGGTTATTGTGATCGACCACGGTGAGGGCTATATGAGCTTGTATGGCTACAACCAAGTGATATTCAAGAATGTCGGCGAAGAGGTACAGCAAAACGAGGAAATTGCACTGATGGGTCAAAGCGGCGCGCAAAATTCTCCTGCACTTTATTTCGAAATTCGCTTTAAAGGGCAACCCGAAAACCCAACCCAATGGATTCGCTAGCCGTCATGGGCCGTTACCTGTGTCTACTCGTACTCAGTTTTATAATGGTTTCCCCTGTGGTCGCTGCCGACAGGATCGCTATTATTATCGATGACATCGGTAATCACCCAGAAGATCTCGCAGCCGCGGACCTCCCCGGAGATATTACCTTTGCTATTCTCCCCTTTACCCCTTACGGTCGGTCTTTTGCCTTAAAAGCGCATCACCAAGGCAAACAAATTATGGCACATGTACCGATGCAAGCTTTAGCGGGGAATGCCTTGGGCTTAGGTGCGCTCACCGCCGATATGTCGAGTGCCGAAATAAAGCTCAAGTTACGGCAAGTATTAGATGATATTCCTTATGTGGTCGGCATTAATAATCACATGGGCAGTCAACTCACGCAGTTAACGCAACCTATGCAAGCGGTGATGGAGTCATTAAAAAATCACGATTTGTACTTTATCGACAGTAGAACAACCGAGTACACCGTGGCAGAAAAGATGGCACAGTCCTACCAAGTACCTGTCGCACGGCGACACGTCTTTATCGATAATGAAACAGACGAGCAATATCTCACTGAGCAGTTTGATGAGCTAATACAGATCGCTCACGCACACGGGAGTGCTATTGCAATTGGTCACCCTTACCCGGAAACGATTAAATTTTTAAAACAGCGCTTAAAGTCGTTAAAAGAAGATGATGTTCAGCTAGTTTTCGCATCGGAATTGACAGTTAAAAGCGAGTTAAGCATCGCCAGTGGCTTGTTCAAGACGGGTCAGTAGAATCAGCGCTTGATCACGACTATCCCCGCATACATCGTGCGTCGCATCAAAGTCTGAACACACCTGAGGACGGCGCGGGTCACCAAACAAACGACACAAATTATCGTCATCGAGTTGGACACAACGCTCACCTGCCCTTTTACCCTCGGACATTCCCGGAATCGGAGAACTGATCGACGGCGCAATGCAACAAGCGCCACACCCCATACGACACTCCATGAATCCTCCAAAAATCTACTGGGCAATCAGAAACGAAAAAGGCGCTACTTGCGCAGCGCCTTTGGTACACAATACAGACTCAGTTATGACATCGCTGCACGCAATTTCTTCATCGCATTTTGTTCCAGCTGACGAACACGTTCAGCAGACACTTCATACTTCGCGGCCAAATCATGTAACGTAACTTTACTTTCAGACAACCAGCGTGACTGAACGATATCCTGACTACGTTCATCAAGCTCGCTCATCGCTGAAAACAGCTTTTTCTGAGTGTGTGCTTCGTAGTCTTCAGTCTCGATTTCTTCCGCGAGATCTGAGCGTTTGTCCTCAAGATACATCGCCGGTGAGTAGGTCGAGCCTTCTTTAGAATCATCATCGTCAGAACTCAGTTCAAAAGCTTGGTCATGGGCACTCATGCGCGCTTCCATTTCCATGACTTCTTTGCTCGAAACACCTAGCTCTTTTGCCACCGTTTCGACTTCATCTTGATTGAACCAGCCTAAACGTTTCTTCATCTTACGCAAATTGAAAAACAATTTACGCTGCGCTTTGGTGGTCGCGACTTTTACAACTCGCCAATTACGCAATACATATTCGTGAATCTCTGCCTTAATCCAATGCACAGCAAATGAAACAAGGCGCACACCCACTTCTGGGTTAAAGCGTTTTACCGCTTTCATGAGACCAATGTTACCTTCTTGAATCAAATCCGCTTGCGGCAGGCCGTAGCCAGAATAGCCACGGGCGATGTGCACGACAAAACGTAGATGCGACATGATTAACTCTTTCGCTGCATCTAAGTCTTTATCTTCCTGCAAACGTTTTGCCAGCGCTTTTTCTTTCTCAGCGCTCAGCATTGGAATGCGGTTGACTGACTGAATGTAACCGTCAAGACCCCCGCCCTGAGGGACCGATAAAGCCATGGTTTTTAATTCAGTGCTCATTTAACAACCTCTAATTACTCACTACATGTATCGACTAGCATAACCTATTCATATGACCGCTTTTTTACACGCAAGTTCCCTTTTAGCGCAACAGATCGTCAGTGCTGGACCCGAAAAAACGATCGCCAAGAATCTCAGTATAACGCGCATGTTTGTCAACGCAAGTTTTGCGATCGTTTTCGATCATGCCTCTGGTTCGATACTTTTTATGTGCTTTCGCACCGCTAGAAAACTACCGATTAAACCCAGCGCCACAGCAACCAACCAGACCATTAACATCTCTCCCACAGTCAATCCTGAAAGGGAAAACTGTGATTGATATAATTCAGTTACATCAGTTACGGCAGAACCAATCCACCAGATCAATAACTGGGTTGCCAACCATGCAATCACACCGCCTGCCACACCATACCAAACACCGGTATAAAGAAACGGCCGTTGAATGAATGCATCAGTAGCTCCGACGAGTTTCATAATCACGATTTCATCACGTTTACTGAGTATATTCAGTCGGATTGTATTGCTCACGATCAGAATGACAGAGATACATAAAAGCAGCGCTAATGCGGCCAATACATCCTGAATTAAATCAACAATCGCTTGTAGGCGAGACAGCCAATCAACATCGAGCTTACCCATCTGCACTTCGCGAGCCTGTTGTAGTTCTTCAAGCAATGCCTGCGCCCGCGCAGGCGTGCGTGCTTGTTGCGCTGGTGTTACAACCAGTACGTCGGGAAGCGGGTTACTGTCAAAATAATCCAATGTTTCACCAAAACCAGAAGTTGCTTTAAACTGCTCAAACCCTTCTTGTTTGGTAACCCACTGAACCGATTCGACGTCATTACGGATACTTATCTGCTGCTTTAATGTAGCAACCGATTGCTGGCTTGCGTCAGTACGCAGAAACAATGAAATTTCAGAGGCTTGCTGCCACTGTCCAGCAATTTGGGAGGTGTTTTTTACCATCACATAGAGTGCGCTAGGTAGCGTTAAGCTCAAACCAAGTACAGCAACAGTCATTAAGCTCGCAATAGGATTACGCCACAACTCCCCTAGACTACTGACCGCCTGTTGCAAATGATGCACCGGGATCATCAAAATACGCCGCCAAAACGGTAAGCTGGTTTGTTGTTGAGCACCTTTTTCGACGACTCGGTTGCGGAACAATAAGCTCATGCCGGTTGCTCCTCTAGGCCATCATTAATGAGCCGCCCTTCTTTTAAGGTCAACGTCCGATATTTTAACCGCGCAATGAGACCTAAATCATGCGTAGCAATGAGTACCGATACACCGACTTGGTTGAATTCCTCAAATAGCCGAATAATGTCCATAGAGAGCTTAGGGTCAAGGTTACCCGTAGGTTCATCTGCCAATAGTAAAGGCGGTTTGGTAACGATAGCGCGTGCGATACCGACACGCTGTTGTTCACCACCGGAGAGCATCATGGGAAAATGCCGATACTTATCCGCCAAGCCGACCTTCTCAAGGGCGGCAAGTACCCGTTTACGTGCTTCTTGTACGCTGTAACCCTCAATGATCAATGGTAACGCGACGTTATCAAACACCGATTTATCCATTAATAGCCGGTGGTCTTGGAATATCATACCAATGTCGCGACGTACAAAAGGGACCTGCTTCGGCTTAATCGTGTTGAGATCATGACCATTGATACGCACTCGACCGGCGGTCGGGCGCTCCATCACACTGATTAGTTTGAGCAAGGTACTTTTACCGGCGCCGGAGTGACCCGTTAAAAATGCCATTTCTCCTGGCTCAACATGAAAATCAACATGACTGAGGGCTTGGTGACCCCCAGGATAAGTTTTACTAACTTGCTCGAAGCGTATCATAGTGGCTTAAAGTTGCTTTATTCTTGGTCTAGCTTACGGTCAAATAGCGCTTGAATAAAGTCTCGCGCGACAAATGGCCTTAGATCGTCCAGTTGCTCGCCCACACCAATGTATCGGATTGGTATCTTAAACTCATCAGCAACGGCAAAGATGACGCCCCCTTTTGCAGTTCCATCCAGTTTCGTCATCACGATACCGCTCACCCCGACAGCTTCGGTAAACAGTTTAGCTTGCGAGATGGCATTCTGACCGGTGCCCGCATCTAGTGTTAGCATCACTTCGTGCGGCGCTTCTGGATCCTGCTTTTTCATCACCCGTACAATTTTTTTCAGTTCTTCCATGAGGTTAGATTTATTTTGCAAACGCCCAGCCGTATCGGCAATAAGCACGTCTATGCCACGGGCTTTCGCCGCCTGCATTGCATCGAACAATACCGATGCACTATCAGAACCGGTTTGTTGTGCAATGACGGGGATTTCGTTGCGTTCGCCCCAAATCTGTAACTGTTCTACAGCAGCAGCGCGGAATGTGTCCCCGGCTGCGAGCATGACTGACTTACCCTCGCGTTTGAACTGTTTAGCGAGCTTACCAATGGTGGTGGTTTTACCCACACCATTTACACCGGTCATCAAAATAACGTAGGGCGTTTTACTCGTATCGATCGCTAGCGGCTTATCAACCGGCTCGAGCAAGGCTTCCATCTGCTCTTGTAGCAATTCATACAGCGCTTCGGCATCTTTAAGTTGCTTGCGATCCGCTTGTTGCGTCAGATTATCGATGATTTTTGTGGTCGTTTTCACACCTAAATCAGCCATTAATAGCTGCGTTTCCAGTTCTTCAAACAGATCCTCATCGATCTTCTTACCTTTAAAGACGCCGAATAAGCCCGAGCCAATACTGCCCGATGTCCTCTTGAGTCCCTCGGTCAAACGAGCCCAAAGCCCCTTCTTCTTAGCGGGTGCCGCTTCGGGTGCTGATTCAGCTTCAGATTCTGTTGCTGAAGCTGCTTCAGGCTCAATACTGGACTCAGCTCCTGTCTCGTCTGCAGAGACAACCTCTGGTTCTGGTTCGGGCTCAGGTTCGGGTTCAGACTGCTTAGGTGGTTCCGGCTCGACCTCGGGTAACGGCTTTCCTGCGGCTGAATCGGCCGTCACTTGCGCACAGTCTTCCGTTGCATCAGCGTCACGTGGGTTCGACTGCTGCTCTTGCTCATCTTGTTTTATTTCTTTCTCATCTTGTTTCGACGATTTATTGCGTCGAAACATTGAAAACAAACCTTTTGCCATAATTGAATACCTTGGAACTACAACCATTAAATCGTTAAACTAGTGATAGTTTACCACGCTGTAGCGAAACTGACGACGCACCCAGATAATTAACCAGGCCAATTATATTGTGAGAAAACAAAGCAACAAGAAAACAGGAGAATTGCGCCTTATCGCCGGGCAATGGCGCGGGCGTAAGCTGCCCATACTGACATCCGAGGGGCTTCGCCCCACCACGGATCGCGTACGAGAAACCTTATTTAATTGGCTGCAATTTGATATCCAAGGTGCACAGATTGCCGATCTGTTTGCAGGCAGCGGCAGCTTAGGCTTTGAAGCCGCATCAAGAGGCGCCCAACAGGTAACATTGATAGAGATGGATAAAGCGGCGGCGCGGCAATTGAGTCAAAATGTCAGTCGCTTATCGGCGCCACAAATTAATGTGGTACAACAAAGCGCTCTCGATTGGCTAGAAGCGGAGTCAACTCAACACACTAAACTAGACATCGTATTTATCGATCCACCGTTTAATAAATCACTCGTCAGTCCGACGCTTGACGCGCTGAAGCGAGGTAAGTGGTTACATTCGGATTCGCTAGTTTACGTCGAAAGTGAACGCAACTTGCCGCCTGAAATCTTCAATGACTTCGATATCCTCAGAGAAAAACATCACGGTCAAGTCAGCTTTAGACTGCTCACTCCATCAACTGAAGAGACAACACACGCATGAATATGATTTTACTTCTCGGCAAAGCGATTTTTGCCATTATATGGATTGCTTTGCTTGCACTTTTATCGGGTTTAGTCGTCGACATGAGCACCCAAGCTTATGGTCTGATTGCTATGTTACTCGGCGTACTTGTCATTATGCATTTGTTATTGCTGGGGATTTTTGTTGCCACGATGAAAGCTCAACTCCCTTGGAAAAAGGGAGATGGCTGGCAGATTCTTATCTTCGGCATTTTCGGATGGCTAACAATCTACGCACGTCAGTCTGATGACTGATTCACTTCAAGGCCGATGTTAGAGATACCTTCATCGGCCACCATTTGCTTCAGCTGATTAACCAGTGCCTTAGTGACTGTCGGTTGCGCTTCGAGGTAGTTGAGCATCGCTTGCTGCATTTCAACTTCATACTGATACAACTCATGCTGATTAACCGCCTCTCGTAACTGTTCAGCGGGTACCTCATCGGCGATATTAAGCTCAATGAATTTAGCCACCGAGGCTTGTGATACTTTCGCCACATCGACAAAGTTTTTTGAGTCTTTATCAAGCACACCCTGCAGCAAGGTGCTGATAGCAGTACACGCATCCATCGCAGGATAAACTCCGAGCATGTCATGACCGTATTCACTCGGCGTCACTTCATCGACTTTCTCTTGCCAACGTTCCGCATTAATTTTGCTGTGTTTAGGATTAGCATGACGGTCCCATAGCGCGTTGAGTGCACCACGCAGCGGTTTGAGTTCACCGAACCCCGTGAGCTGATGAAAAAATTCATAATTTGGCAGCATCCGCTCGCACAGATACAATGCAAACAATGATTGTTTTTCGGTTTCCATCGCACGGATGCGCTGAAACGTATTTAATTGACCCACAAGCAATCCTCGTTTTCGCTGAAGGACCCGTATTATGCCTAAAATAAGCTTGCCTCGCTACGATGACATTGTATTAGCTGCCAATCGCTTGGAGGGTTTCATTAAACACACACCGGTACTCACATGTTCTGAAATCGATAATGTCCTGGGCTGTGAAGTTTTCTTTAAGTGCGAAAACCTTCAGAAATCCGGGGCGTTTAAGTATCGCGGCGCCAGCAATGCCTTGCTATCTCTGTCAAAGCAACAGCGTAAAGCCGGTGTATTTACCGTATCATCCGGTAATCACGGTGCAGCGCTAGGCTATGCTGGAGCACGTTTAGGCATCTCCGTTACGGTCGCGGTGCCCAATAACGCGCCTGCTATAAAACGCAACAATATTGAAGCCAGCGGTGCCACAATAGTCACGATAGAGCCCGGTATGGAAGCGCGAGAGCGATTTGCAGCAGAACGAGCGCAGACCGGAGAGACATTTATTCCCCCCTATGACCATCCCGATATTATCGCGGGACAAGGAACAGCAACGTTAGAGCTACTCAAACAAGTCGAAGATTTAGACGCCGTCGTCACCCCTTTGGGTGGTGGTGGTCTGCTGGCAGGCGCATGCCTAGCAGCGCAAGGACTCGAAGTTTATGGCGCTGAACCGATGCTCGCCAATGATGGGTTTGAGTCGCTCCGCACCGGAGTCCGACAACCCGCTAAACCACCGCGTAGTATTTGCGATGGCTTACTGACGCAATTGGGGGAATATAATTTCGAAATATTGAAACGCCACGTAAGTGCTGTGCTTGTCATTGAGGATAAAGACACGAAAGCGGCCATGGAACTGATTTGGCAACGGCTTAAAATCATTGTCGAACCATCCTCAGCGATCACGCTGGCGGCGCTGAAGCAAGAGCGAAGTCGATTCGCCGGGAAACGGGTTGGGATTATATTAAGTGGTGGGAATATCGCGGCCGAGCCCAGTCAGCCGCTCAAGGTTTAAGTTGCGAAGATATCGTCATCGCTTTTGAACGTTTTGAATTCAAGCGCGTTGCCGCAGTAATCGTAGAAAAACATCGTGCCTTGCTCGCCCGGTTTGCCTTGAAAACGAATATAAGGCTCGATGACAAACTCAATATCAGAGTCAGCAATCTTACGCGCCACATCGTCCCAATCTTCGCGTAATAACACGACACCGAAGTGTGGCACGGGCACATTGTGACCATCGACGCCGCTGTGGTTTTTAACACCCGCTATTTCAGGTGCCACATGCGTCACAAATTGATGACCAAAGAAGTTCCAGTCGATCCAATCGTCACTACTACGACCTTGTTCCAGCCCCAAGATCTCACCATAGAACTTGCGGGCATTATCGAGGGACTTTACGGGTAAGGCTAAATGAAACGGACGTACTGCTGACATTCGCAATTACATCCGTGCTTGAGGTTCGTGAATAGACTGACGCATCGCTGGAGAACGCTTCCACATACGGTGCCCGATAGCAGCAAGCAATAGACCCCAATTAAGCGGAGGAATAAACCCTGCAGTCAATACCGCTAATAAACTCCAGAGGGGTTTAGATTGATACTGACCGACTAAGCCGTAAAACAATAACGCGGCTACGAGTCCCTGAAGTAACAGTAGGCTCAATAGCATAATTATTTCCTTCTTTAGCAAACATTTTTATCACTGCAAACTGCAGTTTTTTGTTATTTCTAAGCCTACTCAATTATGACTAAACTGTAAAATAATGTATAAGTCATTGATTTAAATGCAAAAAAACCGGTCTATTGACCGGTTTTTAAGTTTTATGTTTTTTATTTTAATCGGTTCTATCGTTTAGAACGCGTTTAAAGCAGTATCCAGATCGGCTTTAAGATCGTCTAGATCTTCAATACCCACCGAGACACGAACAAAGTTGTCTAGGATACCTAGTTTCTCACGATTTTCTTTAGGTACCGACGCATGAGTCATGATCGCAGGGTGTTCAATTAACGACTCGACCCCTCCTAAGCTTTCTGCCAGCGCAAAGATTTCGACCGACTCTAAGAACTTACGAGCAGCCGCTAAATCGCCTTTCAATAAAATTGAGATCATGCCACCAAAACCGGACATCTGACGCTTAGCAAGCTCATGTTGTGGGTGGCTTTCAAGACCTGGGTAGATCACCTTCTCAACTTTCGGATGTTGCTCGAGCCATTGCGCCAACTCGAGCGCTGCTTGGTTATGATGACGCATACGCAGCGCTAACGTCTTGACACCTCGGAGTGCTAAGTAGGAGTCAAAAGGACCCGCAACAGCACCCACCGAATTTTGCAAGAATAGCATCTGTTCGACTAAGTCTTGGTTATCACCGACAACAGCGATACCACCCACCATGTCAGAATGCCCATTCAAGTACTTAGTCGCCGAATGCATTACGATATCGGCTCCCAGCTCAATTGGACGCTGATTAAAAGGCGTCGCGAACGTATTATCCACTACCACGATGATGTCTGGATTATGTGCCTTTGCTGTTTTTACAATGGCTTCGATATCAACCAGTTTCAACATAGGGTTGCTGGGTGTTTCAACCCAAATCATACGTGTTTCTGAGGTCAGCGCCTGTTCGACTTGCTTAATGTCGGCAAGGTCAACGTATGAGAACTTAAGTCCCGCTGAACGCCCACGTACCTTATCGAACAAACGGAAACTGCCACCGTATAGGTCATCCATAGCGACCACGTGATCACCGCTATCAAGCAGCTCCAAAATTGTTGAAGTTGCCGCCATGCCGGAAGCAAAAGCAAGCCCTTGAGTGCCCCCTTCCAAATTCGCGACGGCGCGCTCCCAAGCAAAACGTGTTGGGTTATGCGAGCGCGAATATTCAAAGCCTTTGTGTTCACCCGGGCTCTCTTGCGCGTAGGTTGAACTGGTAAAAATCGGAGGCATGACTGCCCCAGTGACCGGCTCAGGTGACTGACCACCATGAATGGTGCGTGTCGCAAATTTCATTGGTTTGTTTGATGCCATTATTACAACTCCTTACAGCAAATTATTTTCACGCATCCACTCATCGTTGAATAATTTCGATAAGTAGCGATTACCTGTATCACACGCAAGTGTCACCACTTGCTTTTTCTCGGTTTGATCTTGGCAATAACGCACTGCAGCAGCGATTAAGGTGCCGCTCGAAGAGCCCACCATGACGCCTTCTTTCTCGAGCACCTGACGCGCCATCTGCATACCTTCTTTATCTGAGATAGCGTAGGCTTTATTGGCTAATTCAATTTCGCAGATTTTTGGTACGAAATCCTCGCCAATACCCTCTGCCAACCAGCTACCGGCTTCGACATGCTCTCCACGATTAACTAATGGTTCCAAAATTGAACCCGCGGGATCGGCAAGCACTAAATCAACATCGGACTTCTGCTCACGGAGATAGCGGCCAATACCTGTTAATGTACCGCCTGAACCGACGCCACAAACGAAGGCATCAATGTCGCCGTCCGTTTGTTGCCAAATCTCTGGACCCGTGGTTTTGTAATGCGCTTCTACGTTGGCGGGGTTTTCAAATTGGTTTACATAGAACCAGCCGTTTTCTTCGGCTAAGCGAGCGGCCATGTCTTGATAGTATTCAGGGTGGCCTTTTTGTACATCTGAGCGAGTCTGTTTGACAGTCGCCCCCATCGCACGCAAATTGTTGACTTTCTCTTGGCTCATTTTATCTGGCATTACGATCATCAAGGGGTAGCCCTTACTCGCCGCAACTAACGCCAAGCCCAAGCCTGTATTGCCTGCAGTCGCCTCGATGATGGTATCGCCTGGCTTCAATTTGCCATCACGCTCAGCCGCATTAATCATCTCAACGGCGATGCGGTCCTTGATAGACCCACCCGGATTTTGCAGCTCTAACTTAAGATACAAATCGCAGGGACCTGTATCGATGTTGTTCACTTTTACCAACGGCGTGTTGCCGATCATTTCCAATACGTTGTCATATACTTTCATATCGCGTCGCTTTTTATCATCTGTTCAATGCGGTTCATTATCCCTATACTTTGACCACTTAACAACCACCGCCTTAGAACGCTTTGTTCAAAACAATAACTAGTTAAGCGAGACGCAAATGGATTTAAGAAGCGATACAGTGACCCAGCCAACATCTGCCATGCGTGATGCGATGATTCGTGCTGATGTGGGTGACGATGTGTATGGTGAAGATGCCACAATTAACGCGTTAGAGCAGCGCGTTGCCCAGTGGTTAGGTAAAGAGGATGCGCTTTTCTGCAGTTCCGGCACACAAAGTAACTTATTAGGTTTGCTCAGTCATTGTCGTAACGGTGAAGAATATATCGTGGGTCAGGAATATCACACCTATCGCTATGAGGCAGGCGGCGCTGCGGTGCTCGGAGGCATCGTGCCACAAACCATCGAAGTCGAAGCCGATGGTACTCTGTCGTTAGACACTATCGCCGAACGCATCAAGCCAAATGATCCTCATTTTCCGATTACCCGACTACTCGCATTTGAAAACACGCATGCCGGTCAGGTGATTGCTCAAGACTACTTCGACCAAGCGCGTACCCTGGCTGAACAGCACGGTTTAAACATGCACCTTGATGGCGCCCGATTAGTAAACGCTATGGCAGCAACGCAATTGACGGCCACCGAGCTGGCTGCGCCGTTCGATTCTGTTTCAGTATGCTGTTCAAAAGGGTTAGGAGCACCGGTCGGGTCACTACTTGTCGGTTCGGCTGACTATATTGCCCGTGCTCGACGTTGGCGTAAGATGGTCGGTGGCGGTATGCGGCAAGCGGGTATTTTAGCAGCTGCGATCGATTACGCATTAGATCATCACCTTGAACGTATTCAAGACGATCACGATAATGCCCAGTGGCTTGCTACCACGCTCAAAACAATCTGCGCTGACACCAATATCGTGGTCAGCAATGCTCGTACTAACATGGTTTACTTGACCTTACCCTCGCTTGAACTCGCTCAATCTCTAAAGCACTTTATGGAGCAACACCATATAAAAATTGGAGCAGCGAAGAAGTTGCGATTAGTCACGCATTTAGATATTTCTCGAGACAATTTAGAACGTTTTGTTGTGCTTTTTGAAGACTTTCTAAAAAGAAAACGCAGTTAACCAAACGTTAGCGTAAAGTGGCGCTATAAGTGCCACTTTATCAGTCGTGTTCCGCAAAAGCGTTGCCCGAGGTCAAGCTTAGCAACACCAGGCTTATTGTTGCTTATAATTTTTTCAATTGTTCTAATAAACGATCCAGGGCGCGGTAGCTCAATGCCTCCGCAAGGTGACGACGACCCACCGAGGTCGCATCATCCAGATCGGCTATCGTGCGGGCAAGTCGTAGTGTTCGGTAAAA